>CAIYVA010000001.1 GCA_903929455.1 uncultured Pseudomonadota bacterium
GATATTGGGGCTCTAGCTGACTGCATTACTGATTGACCTGCCTTGAGATAACTGGTCCAGCGTGATGTTCCCTACAAATAGAGGAACGGAGGGTTGGGAATCGTGCCAAAGCAGCGGTTTACGACAGTAAAGAAAATAGGAAAGACTCACATCGCTGCGTAACAGACATCAGAACTGAACCAGTTAAAGGAGGTCGGTCAGCGTCTAAGAACTTCCCGCGCCCTTTAGCAAGTGCCGAAGGGTGTGTGTGGTCATTTTCCCTTAAGGCCTCAGGCAAGAAGCCAAAGGATCCTGACTCACACGTTTGGATACCTTGCGGTCGGCTATTGGCACGTAACACAAGATGAATATGTTAAGGTATCTCTGCGGACTTAAGAAAGCTTTTTCTAGAAGCGCTCCGCAACACCCGCTCTCGAGCAAACACTAGCCAAAAGCAAGAAGCAGTTAGGTAAAAACATGAAGCACATTCTCCAAAAAATCACAGCCATACTACTGATTACGGCGCTTGCGAGCTGTTCATCGGGCCCTCAAGTTGTTGTAGATCCAAAATCAATTACTGACACTGGCAAGTACAAAACTGACAACGCTGAGTGTACGGCGATTGCAAAAAATTATGATCTTAGCGGCAATGCAGTCGCTAACGGCGCCGTCGGAGCGGTAGCGGGCGGCACTGCCGTCGCCGGTATAGCAACCGCAGTAGCTGGCGCTGTATTTTGGCCAGCGATTCCATTTATCATTGCAGGCTCCGCGGTCGGTGGCGGCGCTATGGCGGGCCACTCCAAACAGAAAGAGTCAAAAGCTCGCGAAGATATCCTTGCTTCATGCATGACCGATAGAGGGTACAAGGCCTACACCGCAAAATGATGCGGTTGTGGTCAGCACCTGCAATCTGCCTGATCCCATTTATTGCGGGCTGCGCCACTTTTATGGGCGACACAGGGCAGCCCATAGAGCTAATTACTACCTGTCAAGGCTCAACTGCCGTACTGTCGTCCCAGTGCTCTTTGTCTAATCGCCATGGCACGCAGACCGTCATGACGCCTACCATGATTGAGGTGCCCCGAGCGGCAGGTGATCTCACGATACACTGTGCAACCCCTGAGGCGCAGGGCAGCGCTACCTTGAACGCAACAGGAAACTGGAACACGGCTGGCAATATTCTTCTGGGAGGCGCCGTGGGGATTGTGGTTGATCTAGCGAGCGGTGCAGGCTTTAAGTACCCCAAGAGCATTACCATCAGTATGCAATGCGACGCACAACGCCATTCGGCTGAGTAAGCCGACACATTATAAAAAATACAGCTATTTTGGACCGCAACATCGCGGTTACCCGTTTGACCGACCTGCTTTAACTGGTCCAGTTCTGATGTGCGTTACGCTGACCTGCCGGGTGTTTGTCGGGCCATCTAAAACTGGTGGTTAGTACCTCAGTAACAGGGAGGCGGCAGGCAGGAAATGCCATGGGGCAACTCTGGGGGCATCTAACAGATTGAAGTTCTGCGGTTCGTATATAAAACAAAGACGTAGAGCGACTTATCGTTAGCCCCCCTAGCCACCATTCACCCCATTTGACTTAGTCCAAAGCAGTACGTTTAAGTCCAAATATTTGACCTGACTTTAGATAGCTGGTCTAGCCTGATGTTCCCTAAAATAGATGAACAGAGGGTCAAGGTGACCGACCTGCTTTAACTGGTCCAGTTCTGATGTCTGTTACGCAGCGGTCTGAGTCTCGCCTATTTTGTTCATTGTCGTAAACCGTTGTTTTGGCATGATCTTAACCCTCCGTTCCTCTATTTTAGGGAACATCAGGCTGGACCAGTTATCTCAAGGCAGGTCAATCCAGTACACGCCACTCGCCTTCCAGGCGACGAGCAGTACGAGTGTGTACTTGAACTACACGACGGGTTTCTAGCGGGGAAGGGGATTGGAAGCGTCTTTAAGGCGCTTCCAGTTCTTATCGGTGCTACAGTGACTGGCGTGCTGAACGGTCTTCGTTTTGTCAGAGGGTAGGCCTGTTGTTCGCATCACTCGGCGGATCTTACGGGCGCGCCCGGTGAATTGAGCGCCGATACCGCCAGTTGAGCTGACTGGGAATGGAGAGCGCGGCCTCATGTTCTCTGACGCGGCGGGCCGATCCATTGCTCTGGTCCCTTTGTTCGCAGTTGACGTCTTAAAACGGGATAACGCAATGGCCGTCAGCATGTTGGAAGAGTTTCTGTTGCTCACCCTCGAGGATGCGGGCGGGCAGTTCGATACCGTGCCTGACATTGTGCTGAGCTGTGGGGTGGCCGGCGCTGTCTTGATGGACTTATCGCTGCACGGCCGTATCGATTCAGACTTAAGCGCCGTTTGGGTGGTCGATCAGACGCCAACTGGCGATGCGATTCTCGATGAGGTACTGGCGCAGGTGGCGGCTGCGCCAGAGAAGCTTGACGTGGGTGCGTGGCTTCGAAAACTATCAATTACTGCGCTCGGTCATCGGCAGACTGCGGTTCGACGCCTCTGCGATCGAGGTATTTTGACCCAAGTGGACGTGGGCTTTCAGTGGGTGATGCAGTCGCGTCGATATCCGGTTAGTCATGGCAGTGAGATGATTGAGGCGAAAGAGCGCCTGATTGGCCTGATCTTAAGCGATGACATTCCTACTCCGCATGACTGCGCTTTGGTGTCCTTAGCTGCCGCCTGTCACGTATTTGAGCGCATCATGGCGCCGAACGTGTTTGTGGGAAGGCGCGCTCGTATTAGTCAGTTGGCCAGTCTTGACCTCATCGGTGGACGCATTGCCACCGCCGCTCATGTATTTACGGCAGAGCTTAAGAAAAGGGAGCGCGGAGCCATTCTTGCGGGCATGGCCGGCAATGTCGTCGAGTGGTATGACTTCAGTATCTATGGCTACTTCGCCATCGTGGTGGGACCGCTTTTCTTCCCGTCGACCGAGGTGGCCGTCACCTTGATGGCGACGTTTGGGGTATTTGCGGTGGGTCTTCTAGGGCGCCCGATCGGGGCTTTGCTGATCGGCCATGTGAGTGACCGGATGAGCCGCCGCCAGGCGGTCATGCTCTCAGTCGCGCTGATGGCGATTCCCAGTCTTTTAACCGGCATCCTGCCTACCTATGCGCAGGCGGGTGTATTGGCCCCCTTGGGCTTGCTGCTCATGCGCTTTTTTCAAGGCATCGCTGTGGGTGGCGAATACGCCAGTTCGTCTGTCATGCTGGTTGAATCCGCTATGCCTAGCAGGCGTGGTTTTATCAGTAGCCTCTCCAAAGCGAGTGCGACTATCGGCCTCATGATCGGCTCAGGTATGGGAGCGCTCATCATGGCGCTACTACCCGCTTTGTGGGGCTGGCGGGTCGCTTTTATATTCGGCCTATTGTTAAGCCTAATGGCGTTCGAGATTCGTCGGCGTCTGCCTCACGATGAGACGGCCGCAGCAGCGGCGAAGTCGCGCACCACCCCGGTGGTGGAGGTTTTCAGGGATCACTGGAGGACCGTGCTCAAGATGAGCGGACTGGTGGCTAGCGCCTTCATTGGTGCCTATCTTGCCGGTGTCTACTTGGTGACGTGGCTTACAGAAAACACTGCCTTAGGCGAGCCTGAGATCTTATTGATTAACATGCTGGTGCTCGGCGTATCCTTATTCTTGACTCCGCTATTCAGTGCGCTGTCAGATCGCGTCGGTCGAAAGCCTCTGCTGATCCTGGGTAGTCTTGCGGCTGCGTTGTTCACTGTGCCGCTTTTCATGCTGATGCAAGGCGCCAGCGCGGCACTGGTGCTGGTGGCGCGTTTGGCGCTCACTGTGCTTTTGGCGTGCATGAATGGTGGTTCGACCGTATATCTAGTGGAATCATTTCCTCGGCACTTACGCACATCGGGTCTGGCCATCAGTCTAACGATCGCGGCTGTGCTGTTTGGCGGTACGTTGCCGGTGATCGCTGTGTGGCTGACCGCTGCGACCGGAAGTGTGCTAGCGCCCGCGTGGTATTTTGTGGCGGCAGCGCTCTTGACCGCTGTACTTGCGATACCGATGCGGAATCTAGACAAGCGCCCTGATGTTTCCTAAGGTATCGTGGGCCATTAGGCTCAAATGCTTACGACCCTGCTCACGACACGTCAGAGCCGTGCGCTGAGATAGCAAGGCGGCGCCGGCTGATTGAACTAATTCGCGAGTAAGCATCGCAGAAACCGAAATGCGCTGGATTTATGTGCTCTGTGTGACCTTCCTAGCGTTATCTTGCGGAGTCTCAGCGCGGGTGGAGTGCCAGCAGTCGCGCGCTAACACTCCTTTCCGATGACATCTGTATTTGCAAGCAGGAGTCGACTCGCTTTTAACGGATAACCGTTTTGACCCTGCTTTGCAGGGATCGCTCAAGGAATTATCAAGATAAAGCGTAGCAATGAACGCTCACTCGGAATCGAATAAAAAAAGGGAATCACATGGGAGTTGATACGCACGTATTAAATTTCTTGAGATACGCTTCAAATAAAAAGCCCTTCGGCGCGACGATCACGATTGGGCGTCAATCACTATTGGTCAGTGAGGCTGTGACCAGAGCAACCATTCATGCGACGCCAGACTATGAGCACACAGAATACTGTGAGAATCTCTTGACGGGCTATTTTGGTGCGTCGACAGTTGATTCAGTGGATCACAGTGCTTACGAACGCGCCTCGCACATTCATGATATGAATCTGGCTGCCCCGCAGCATCTTGTTCGCCAATTTGATACTGTTTTCGATGGCGGGTGTTTGGAGCATATATTCAATGTGCCGCAAGCGCTCAAAAACTGTTCTTCGTTTTGTAAGACGGGCGCCCAAATTCTCCACATCTTGCCAGCCAATAATTTCTGTGGTCATGGATTTTGGCAATTTTCGCCGGAACTTTTTTTCTCGCTTTATTCAAAAGAAAACGGCTATTCAGATACCGAGGTTTTTCTTGCCGACTTGTTGAATACGAGAATTTGGTATCGCGTGCAGACGCCAGCCAATGGAAAACGAGTCGATGTGGCGTCATCTAACCCGCTCTATGTGTTGGTTCGCACCGTACGAACGGGCGCAGAATTTAGCCATGCGAACGTGCAGCAGAGTGATTACGTACATGAGTGGGCTAAGATGAATCGCAGTAATGAGGCGGTGCCAGTCAAAAATCGGACAATCAGGCAACGGCTTAAGAAAATCCCCTTCGTCTATCAGATGCTATCCCCCATGTATCACTGGTATTTGCAACGGAGGCGCAGCCCCGGATTAAACCGCGCGAACCCCGGACTTCAATTAGTACGTGTTCATGAACTGATCAGTGAGTGACCAGTTAGAGAAAATTGATACGTGGTGACAGTACGGTTTGACTCCGAGCAGCGTCTGCCGTCAGGTAATTCCGGGGGGGGGTATTGGGGGGACGCGGTCGAAGCGAGTGCTGGCGTATCAGGGATAGAATGGGTGATGGAGTGGGCGGGCCGTGCATCGACTCGGTGGATGTTAGGGGCTCTATTACGAGACAGATGGCGGTTACTTGGTTGACCGTTCATAATCAAATGC
>CAIYVA010000002.1 GCA_903929455.1 uncultured Pseudomonadota bacterium
ACCGACAGACCCGAGTGAGCCTTGGCGATGTTGTTGATCAGCTCCAGCATGTTCACAGTCTTGCCGACGCCCGCGCCGCCGAACAGACCCACTTTGCCGCCCTTGGCAAAGGGCACCAACAGATCGATGACCTTAATGCCGGTTTCCAATAAATCTTGGCTACCCGCTTGCTCATCATAAGAGGGTGCTGGACGGTGGATTTCCCAATAGTCCTTGGCAGCGACTGGTCCGCGCTCATCTTGTGGGTCGCCCAACACGTCCATGATGCGACCTAAGGTGCCGGTGCCGACAGGCACTGAAATGCCCTTGCCTGTGGCGCTGACCGAGATGCCGCGCTTCAAGCCTTCGGATACGCCCATGGCAATACAGCGCACAATGCCGTCGCCTAATTGCTGCTGCACCTCTAAGGTGAGGTGTCGGCCGTTGTCTTCCAATTTCAGGGCTTCATAGACCCTAGGGACCGCTGCCCGCGGAAATTCGACGTCAATAACGGCGCCAATAATCTGGACAATTTTGCCGGTGGTGCTCATGGTGGTGCTCATGGGTTCAAACCTTTACTCAAACGGCGGCCGCGCCGCCGACGATCTCTGAAATTTCCTTGGTAATCGATGCTTGCCGCGCCTTGTTATAGATCAGCTGCAATTCTTCGATCAGTTTTCCGGCGTTATCGGTTGCGCTCTTCATCGCAACCATACGCGCGGCCATCTCGCAGGCAACGTTTTCCACGGTGCCCTGATAAACCTGTGACTCTACATATCTAAACAGTAAGCCATCCAGCAGCTCGGCAGCCGAGGGCTCATAGATGTACTCAAACAACTCTGGCAACTCGGCACTCTTCACGGCCACCGCGGGCAATAACTGCTGCACAAGCGGCTTCTGGCTCATCGTGTTGACGAAATGCGCATTGACGATCACCAAGCGATCGATCTTGCCGTCCACATAGTCATCTAACATGACTTTAACAGCGCCCATAAATGCCGACACGTGCGGACGATCACCCAAACCACTAATAGCGGCTGAGATCGGCATCTTCAAGCGCTTGAAGAACTGCGCGGCTTTGGAGCCAAACAGGCACAAATTGACAGCGACACCCTGAGTTTCATATTCGCGCACGGCGGTCAGCGCCTGCTTGAAGATATTCACATTCAAGCCGCCGCACAAACCACGATCCGTGCCGATCACGATCATACCCACCGTCTTCACCGGACGTTCCGTCAGGTAAGGATGGCGGTGATCAGGATTAGTCAGGCAAATATGGCCGATGACGTTACGAATTTTTTCCGCATAAGGGCGCGCCGCACGCATGCGTTCTTGCGCTTTACGCATTTTGCTCGCCGCGACCATCTGCATGGCCTTGGTGATTTTTTGCGTGCTCTTGATGCTCGCAATTTTGGTGCGGATTTCTTTAGCGCCAGCCATGGATCTTCGCCTAGAAGCTCGCCGTGGAGAAGAAGTCCTCGCACACCTTTTTAAGGGCTGCTTCGACGTCCTTCGACAGATCGGGCTTTTCGTTAATCGATTTCAACAAAGCGGCCGCGTTGGTTTTGGCAAACGACAGCAGTTGCGCTTCCGCATTCACTACCTTGTCTTTTGGCACCTTGTCATAGAAGCCACTATTCACCGCATACAAGGACAGACCCATTTCGGCCACCGACATCGGTGAATACTGAGTTTGCTTCATGAGCTCCGTGACCCGCTGGCCACGCTCGAGCTGACGACGAGTCGCCTCGTCAAGATCCGATGCGAACTGCGAGAAGGCAGCCAGCTCACGATACTGAGCAAGCGCCAAACGGACACCGCCGCCTAACTTCTTAATGATGTTGGTCTGTGCCGCACCACCGACACGCGACACCGAGATGCCTGCGTTGATCGCTGGACGAATACCGGCATTGAACAGATCGCTTTCCAAAAAGATCTGGCCGTCCGTAATGGAAATCACGTTGGTCGGCACGAACGCTGTCACGTCACCCGCTTGCGTTTCAATGATTGGCAATCCGGTCAGCGAACCGGTCTTGCCCTTCACGCGACCCTTGGTGGCCGCCTCTACATACGCAGGGTTCACGCGAGCAGAGCGCTCAAGCAAACGTGAGTGCAAATAGAACACGTCGCCCGGATAGGCCTCGCGACCAGGTGGTCGACGCAACAGCAAGGAAATCTGGCGATAAGCCCACGCTTGCTTGGTTAAGTCGTCATAAATAATAAGAGCATCTTCGCCGTTATCCATGAAGTACTCGCCCATGGCGCAACCCGAGTAGGGGGCCAGATACTGCATGGCAGCGGGTAGAGACGCGGAGGCGGCAACAATAATGGTGTGCGCCATAGCGCCGTGCTCTTCGAGCTTTCGCACCACGTTAGCAATCGAGCTTTGCTTCTGGCCGATAGCAACATAAATACACTTAACGCCGGTGTCTTTCTGATTGATGATCGTATCAATCGCTACCGCCGTCTTGCCGGTCTGTCGATCGCCGATGATCAGTTCACGTTGACCTCGGCCAATCGGCACCATGGCGTCAATTGCTTTCAAGCCGGTTTGCACAGGCTGCGTCACGCTCTGACGATAGATCACGCCTGGAGCCACGCGCTCGACCGGCGCCTGGCGTGTTGCGTTCAGTGGCCCCTTGCCATCGATCGGGTTACCTAACGCATCGACCACGCGGCCAAGCAACTCAGGGCCCACCGGCACTTCTAAAATGCGGCCGGTTGTTTTGACGGTTTGTCCTTCGCGGATGTGGCCGTAGTCACCGAGTACCACCGCACCCACCGAGTCACGCTCGAGGTTAAGCGCGAGGCCGTATGTGTTCTCAGCAAATTCGATCATTTCGCCGTAACGAACGTCGGCCAGTCCGTGCACGCGCACGATGCCGTCGGT
>CAIYVA010000003.1 GCA_903929455.1 uncultured Pseudomonadota bacterium
GGACGATATCTGGTATGCGGTCAGAAGGTTTTCCCGCTATTGCAGCGGCCAACGCACGGGTACTGATCTTGGGTTCACTGCCCGGACAGACTTCTCTCAGTATGCGACAGTACTATGCGCAACCGCGCAATTCCTTTTGGATGATTATGGGCGCTCTATTTGAAGCGGGGCCTTCGCGCAGTTATGAAGAGCGCTGCCAGCGCCTGATGGATCGAGGGATAGCCGTGTGGGACGTGTGTGCGGCCGCCTCTAGAAAAGGCAGCCTCGATGCTGCGATTGAGTCACACAGCGTTCAAGCCAATGACTTTGCTGATTTTTTCTCGACCCATCCGCAACTACAACAACTCGCCTTCAATGGCGTCACCGCAGCGACACTTTATAAGCAGCACGTGCTCCCCCATCTGCCCGCGGACTACCGCAAGTTGCCAACCTTGGTTCTACCCTCCACAAGCCCTGCTCACGCTGCTTTGTCCCTAAAAGACAAGCTCACGCAGTGGCAGGTGATTACAAAAAAACTGCAGGCCGCCCCATCTAGTCGCCGCACTTAAGAGCGCAGCAATCGCTAGAATGGGATGGTGGGTAACGAGCTGCGCCAGCCAACCTTGGTCTGAATGACGCCGCGCCATATTTTTATTCTGAATCGTGCGTTTTAGGAGTCTGCTTGAACGTATCTACACCGACCATCCCAGCAACCATGCGGCATATCAGAGCAACCGCAGCCGGCGGACCGGAGGTTCTCGTGTTAAGCGAGGGGCCGGTGCCTCAGCCGAAGAGTCATGAAGTGCTGATTCGTGTTGAAGCGGCTGGCGTCAATCGTCCAGACGTCATGCAGCGCCTCGGCAAGTACCCACCGCCGAAAGATGCAAGTCCTATCATCGGTCTTGAAGTAGCTGGCGAAGTCGTCGCTGTCGGTAGTGATGTGCTGCAAGTGCGACCTGGCGCTCGCGTGACCGCTTTAACCAATGGCGGGGGGTATGCGGAATACAGTGTTGCACCCGCGGCGCAGTGTCTGCCTTGGCCAACCGGCTTCGATGCGATTCAAGCGGCCGCCTTGCCAGAGACGTACTTCACGGTTTGGGCGAATCTCTTTCAGCAGGGTCGTCTAACCAGAGGCGAGTCTGTACTCATTCATGGAGGCACCAGCGGCATCGGTGTCACCGCCATTCAGTTGGCGCGGGAATTTGGCGCGCGCGTTTTTGCAACCGCCGGCAGCGACGAAAAGTGCGCCGCTTGTCTGCAACTAGGCGCGGATGCTGCAATTAATTACCGCACCACTGACTTCGCTGAGCGATTGCTAGAACTGACTCAGGGCAGTGGCGTGCAGGTGGTTTTAGATATCGTCGGTGCACCGTACTTCGAGCGCAATCTTAAATGCCTGGCAATGGACGGTCGACTACTACAGGTCTCGACGCTGTTAGGCGCCAAGGTAGATCACTTCGACTTATCTAAAGTCATGCAAAGACGACTGATGATCACTGGTTCAACCATGCGGCCACGCAGTACCGCAGAGAAGGGTGCGATCGCACAAGCGCTGCGTGATCAAGTGTGGTCTTCACTCAACGCTGGCCGGTGCAGCCCCGTTATTTATAAGGTCTTCCCGCTAGCCGAGGCCGCAGCGGCGCACGCACTGATGGAGAGCAGTGTGCATATCGGAAAAATCATGTTGCAGGTTGCGACGCCGTAGAATCAGATCGAACACCGGAACCGTGAAAGAGAGCGCACTCTACCAGCGCTGCGGGACGCGACGAAGTTGTGCTGTATCGTATCCTAGCGCGCGCACCTGCTCGACCAGTTGGGCGTAATCGGCGTCTGCTAGGGTAGGCGTCCTCGCCATAATCCAAACATAGTCACGGGCCGTGCGCGCGATGATCGTGGTGTGGTAATTGGCGTCGAGTCCCGCAATCAGAAATTCTGACTTCACAGGCCAAATAAATTGCATGCCCCAAGTGGCATGGTGCAACTCATCAACGATAAAACCTGTCGGCTGATAGCGCTTTAATGGCCCATCGAAAGCACCACGGTGAAAAGTGAATATGGTGGCAATCGTACCGTTGGGCGCTAAGTCATAGTGCTCAATGGCGTTGTAGGCATCGCGTTCGATGAAGGTCGGTATGTGAGCGATCACATACCAGTCCCCCATGAAGCGCTCTAGGTTAACGTCAGCCACGGTCGGCAGAGGGGCGCGCGTGCTCGCGCAAGCCGCGAGTAAGCCAAGAGTGAGTGCGATCACGCATTGACACCACCGGCGGACAAACTGGCTCATCAAGGGATGATCAAAATTAGACGGGCAATTAGTTCGTATCACGAAATTTCTCCAAGGCCGTTTGATCGAGACGATACACCGTCCAACCAGTGACGGGTTGCGCGCCCATCGACTGATAGAACTGGATAGCAGATGCATTCCAATTCAGAACCGACCACTCGAAACGTCCGCAGCCCCGGGCGAGCGCTAGGCGAGCGATGTGTTGTAAAAACGCGCGCCCAATACCCTGAGCACGATACGCCGGGCGGATGTAGAGGTCCTCGAGGTAGAGGCCGGGCCGGCATAGAAAAGTGGAATAATTCGAAAAGAACAATGCGAACCCCACGGCCTCGCCGTCGAGCCGCGCCAGTAACGCCTCCGCCTTAGGCGTTATCCCAAAGAGTCCTTCGTGAAGCTCAGCGACGGTACCGACGGCCGCTTGCGCGAGCTTCTCAAACTCGGCGAGCTCGCCGATCATTTGCAGGAGGAGTGGCACATCGGCTGGAGTTGCGGCGGTAAACGTGGCTTGCACAGAGACCTACTGTAAGGTGATGGGCGAACGAGTGGCGACTTAGGCAGCCGACGACTCCTGTGAAACGGGTGCATCCTAGGGTCGGTGAGCAAGCAATCAGCCGTAGGCGTTAACCGACACTCATGTCAAACTACCGGTCAGGGTCAGTCTCCAAAGAACACCGCCATGAAACGTATTGCCGCCATTCTAATGAAAGGCCTCGCCGCCGTGTTACCCATCAGCATGACTGTGTATGTCATTTGGTGGTTAGCGCACACGGTAGAAACCCTGATGCATGGCGTTATCTTAGGCGTCATGCCGGCCCAGCA
>CAIYVA010000004.1 GCA_903929455.1 uncultured Pseudomonadota bacterium
CCGCGACTGGTTTGTCGTTGACGCTTCTGGCAAGACATTAGGCCGCTTGGCCACTGCCCTGGCCATGCGCCTGCGCGGTAAGCACAAGCCGTCTTACACCCCGCACGTCGATTGCGGTGACTACATTGTTGTGTTGAACGCGGAGAAAATCCACGTCACCGGCGCCAAAATGGCCGACAAAATGTACTACCACCACACCGGCGCGATCGGTGGTATCAAGGGTATTAACCTTGGAAAAATGATGGCTGAGCATCCCGAACGGGCGATTGAAATCGCCGTGAAGGGCATGCTGCCGAAGGGCCCGCTGGGCCGTAAAATGTTTAAGAAATTACATGTATTTGCTGGCAATCAGCACCCACACGCCGCGCAACAGCCGGCCGTGTTGGACTTAGCCTGACCGCCTAGATCTTCAAAGAGAAGCCCATGACTGCTAGTAGCGCTACTTATTACGGCACCGGCCGCAGAAAGACCTCGACCGCTCGAGTTCACTTGACGCCTGGTACCGGCAAAATCACGGTGAATCACCGCACCATTGAAGAGTTTTTTGGTCGCGAGACCGGCCGAATGATCGTCCGCCAGCCATTAGAGTTGGTGCAGATGGTTGATCGTTTTGACGTCAATGTGTTGGTGGATGGTGGCGGCATTACCGGCCAAGCCGGTGCGATTCGCCACGGCATCACCCGTGCGTTGATGGTGTATGACGAGACCTTGCGCAAAGTACTGCGCGTTGCTGGATTTGTGACCCGCGATGCCCGTGAAGTCGAGCGTAAGAAAGTCGGTCGTCGTAAAGCCCGTCGCGGAACCCAGTTCTCGAAGCGCTAACGTTTCACCCCACTCGCCGAGAGCCTACCCTCTCGGCGAGCTGGTATGGCAGACCTGGTTTCGACCGTGTTGGGGGATCGTCTAATGGTAGGACAGCGGACTCTGACTCCGTCAATCTAGGTTCGAGTCCTAGTCCCCCAGCCAACCGTCAGATTCGCCGATCAAAGCCCGCTTCGCGGGCTTTTTTTTGCAGTGGATTTTTCTAATCTCGTTAGCTGTTTAGGCGCGATAGTTAATCGAGTTACGGCGCGATCAGCGTCTCAACGCCACTCTCCGTTCCAATCAATAAAACATCCGCGCGGCGCTTTGCAAATAGGCCATTGGTCACCACACCGGTGATTTGATTGATGTCGATTTCTAGCGTGAATGGATCAACGATGTTGAGGTGGTGTACATCGAGAATGACATTGCCGTTGTCGGTGGTTACCCCCTCGCGCAATACAGGCTGCCCACCCAACTTCACCAGTTGACGGGCCACGTAGGAGCGCGCCATCGGAATGACTTCGACAGGTAATGGGAAGCGACCCAGCACCGCCACCAGTTTGGAGGGGTCGGCGATGCAAATAAAACGGCGCGATGCGGCCGCAACGATTTTTTCGCGGGTCAATGCGGCACCCCCCCCTTTAATCAGGGTCAGCTGCCGGGTCGCCTCATCCGCGCCGTCGATGTAGACCTCGAGGTCGCCGGTGGAGTTTAAATCGACCACGTCGATGCCGGCCGCGATCAGTAAACGGGTGGTGGCCTCGGAGCTAGAGACCGCTGCTTGAATTTTAAAACTGACCCGGCTGAGTGCGTGGATGAAGTGATTAACGGTTGAGCCGGTGCCGACTCCGATGACGGATCCTTCTGGTATGTAGGCCAATGCTGCTTCCGCAGCTCGGCGTTTTTGATCATCGCTCGCCATCGCGAAACCCCTTATTTTTAAGGCTTGGGCGCGTGGGTGAGGGCGGCCCTAATCATTCGCATACCCCAGAAACGACTGTGCCCGCTTGCGCGGGCACAGTCAGTGAAGAGCGGGGACTTCGTCTTGGACCCTAAGGTCTTCAGACTGGGCCCCCGACATCTTCTAAGGCTTACTTCTTCTTAGCGGCCTTCTTCTTGGTCGCTTTCTTCTTAGCAGCTTTCTTCTTCGTCGCCATAGTAGTTCTCCAAAGTATTGTTAGTCCGAGGGCTGAGTATATACATAAAAAAATAAATAACAAGCAAGTGGTTTATTGATGTGATAGCCGCACGCATGACGATGGTGGTCTCACGTGTGATGCGTGTCCCATAATTACGCCCATGGTTTATTCCAACGCGAGTGTTTTTTTCCATTGTGCAGCACTGACCGGTGTAATCGATAAACGATTGCCGCGCCGTAAAATAAGCATCTCGGAGAGTTTATGTGCGTTCGCTTTCAGGCGCTCTAATGTGATCGGCTGCTTCAGTGGGCGCACGAGTTCGACATCAACCATGAACCAGGTGGGTGTCGCCGGATCGCTCTTCGGATCGAAATGATCATGGGTTGGATCAAAGGCAGTGGGGTCGGGGTATCCCGCGCGCACGACCTTGACGATGCCATAGATGCCGGGTTGCTCGCAGCTCGAGTGATAGAAGAATGCCTGATCACCGATCGCGAAATCGTCGCGCAGCATGTTGCGCACTTGATAGTTGCGCACGCCATCCCAGCAGGTGCGCCGCTTTGGCGCGCGCGCAAAATCCGCAATGCCGAATACCGAAGGCTCGCTCTTCATTAGCCAGTAATTCATGGGTTTTCCAGGGGTCTGGGGCCCGTTCACGGGGCGGTGCAAAGGCTTTGGAAAGTGGCGCCACCCGCCTGTGCCGTCACGGATCATTGCTCTCGAGCCAGAGCAACAAGGTGGGGCGGATCGCAACACTTGAAGGCTTTCCGTACGAAGACGGACATGCACAAGGATGTCGCAGACAGATGCCCCGGGGTTTACACATTAGGGTCGAGAGGTACCTGTGACCCATGTCGAACACCGCAGGTGGCGCCACCGACAGCCTACCGCATTGTCGGTCTGCGAAGGAAGCGACTGTGGTGGTTGCGGTCGAGTCGGCGACCTACAGGTCGAGTTGTTGGCCGCGCTCTAAGGAGGCTTCGACGCGCTCGCGCAACAGTCGTACGCGCTGGACCAAGTCCGAATCCCCCGCGCCATCGCGGTCGCGGGCCTTGAGCAGTTCGTTGGCCATGTTGAGGGCCGCCATCACGGCGATCCGGTCAAGGCCGATGACCTTGCCGCTGTCCCGGATTTTTTTCATGTCGGCATTTAAGTGCTCGGCCGCGTCGAGCAGGGCTGCCCGTTCATCCACGGCACAGGAGAATTGATACTCCTTCTCCAAGATGCGCACACTCACGCGTGAGGCTGGGGTATCGCTCATGCGCCATTCTCCATCGATTTCAGGCGGCCGATCATGGCCTCCACTCGTGCACGTACTTGCTCGTTCTTCTGCAGAAGCGCTGAGCGCTCTGCTGCTAGCGAGTCTTGTCGCGTGCGCAGAGCGCGGTTTTCTTCTTTGAGCTGATGGACGGTGGCCATTAACTCTTCCAAACGACGCTCGAGCTTCTTTAGCTCAAGCTCCAATGCTGATTTTTGGGTGGGTTCGCTCATCCGGTAACTATAGGCGTCGCCCGTGACACCGGTCAACGCGCTAGAATAAGAACATCTATGCCAAATATGACTTTTGAAGAGCAGATCG
>CAIYVA010000005.1 GCA_903929455.1 uncultured Pseudomonadota bacterium
CCGCCCGAAGCCAGGAGGCTGCGCGCAAGGCGCCATAGGCAAAAGTCATGCGATCATGGGCCCGGTGGGTCAGCTCCAGACGCTCACCGGGACCTGCGAAGAGCACCGTGTGATCCCCGGCAATGTCGCCGCCGCGAATAGACACAAAGCCGATACTGCCCTCTGCGCGCGCGCCTTGCGCTCTCTCACCTGGCGTGGTCAGTGGCGGACCTCCGCGCCCTGCAGCGGCTGCTTCACCTAAGGCCAGCGCGGTACCTGAGGGCGAATCGAGCTTGTAGCGGTGATGCGCCTCAATCACTTCGATGTCGTATTCAGCGGGCAATGCAGCCGCTGCTTGCGCCACCAAGCGCGCCAATAAATTAACGCCCAAACTGGTATTCGCTGCCCTCAATACCGGGATCCGAGCACTCGCCTCACCCAAGCGACTGAGCGTCTGCGGCGATAGCCCCGTGGTGCCGACCAGCAGGCTGCAGGCGCCGGCCACGCAAGCCTCTACATTGTCCTCTACGGCCGAGGCCACCGAAAAATCCACTGCCACCTCAGCATTGAACAGTGCTTGCGCGCGATCGGCGGTGACGCGAACACCGAGCGCTCGACCCAAGGTCGCCACCTCACCGACGTCCTGACCCAGCGCCGGGCTGCTCGCCGATGCCAACGCACCCACCAGTTCAAATTCCGTACTGTCATGCACCGCGCGCAACAGACAACGACCCATGCGGCCGGTGGCGCCTAAAATCGCAATGCGAACGGGATCGTGATGAGTCGATGTCATGAGCGCAGGGTTCCGAAAAATTTCTTTACGCCACTCAGCCACGTCGTATTGCGCGGGCTGTGCTTAGGGTCTTTATTAAGTGATACATCCAATTTACGCAGTAAGTCCTTCTGATCATTAGAAAGATTAACAGGCGTTTCAATCGAAACCTTGCAGTACAAGTCACCGACGGCGCCGCCACGGACGGGTCGCACGCCCTGACCCTTGAGCCTAAACACCCGCCCCGTCTGACTCTCTGCGGGTACTTTAATGGTCGCATGACCCGCCAGTGTGGGCACCTCGATCTCACCGCCTAAGGCCGCAGTGGTAAACGGAATCGGCACCTCACAGGACAGATCCGCGCCTTCTCGCTCAAATATCTCATGCGGGCGAACCGCAATCTCTACGTACAGATCCCCCGCCGGCCCGCCATTACGGCCCGCCTCTCCCTCGCCGGACAGTCGGATGCGATCTCCGCTATCGACGCCGGCTGGCACCTTGACCTGCAGCGTACGCGCTCGTCTGACCCGGCCTTGACCTAAACAGCTGTCACAGGGTTTATCAATGATCACCCCGCGACCCTTACAGCGTGGGCAGGGTTGCTGAACCGCAAAAATACCCTGCTGCATGCGCACTTGACCAACGCCATTGCAGGTCGTGCAGCGATTGGGCGTACTGCCTTTCGAGGCACCGGTGCCACCGCACGGATCGCACTCACCCAAGGTGGACACGTCAATGTCAGCGGCATGACCGAACACCGCCTGCTCCAGATCTAACTCCAACTCATAGCGAAGATCAGCACCTCGATACACCTGACGACCGCCGCCACCGCGCCTGCCACCGCCAAAGATGTCACCAAAGACTTCACCAAAAATATCGCCGAACACTTCGCCCGGATCCATGCCGCCACCGCGACCACCCTCTAAACCGGCGTGACCAAACTGGTCGTAAGCCGCGCGCTTTTGCGGGTCAGACAGGATCTCGTAGGCCTCTTTGACCTCCTTAAACGCGTCTTCGCTGCTCGCATCTCCCGGGTTACGATCGGGATGGTGCTTCATGGCCAGGCGACGATAGGCCTTTTTGAGATCAGCCTCGACCGCCGTTTTCGGCACATCTAAGACGTCGTAATAATCGCGCTTTGCCATGCATCCTCATCCCATAAACAGCATCGCCGCCTAAGATCTGTCGATCCGAGGCGGCGTGCATCCTGTCAAAAAAACCAAGCCCAAGAACGCTGATTAAGCCTTTTGGTCTTTGCTCTTTACTTCCTCGAACTCAGCATCCAACACGTCTTCCTGCGCCGCCTGAGCGCCCGCCCCCGGAGCCCCCTCCGGTGCCGCTCCCGCACCTTGACTCATGATCGCCGCAGCCGCAGTCGATAGCGCCTCAGCCTTGCGATCAATCATCTCCTTATCATCCGAGGCCATCGCGGTTTTCAAATCGCCGAGTGCTGATTCGATCTTGGCGCGGTCTTCACCGCTCGCCTTCTCGCCCAGTTCTTTCAAGGATTTCGATACATCGTGACTGAGCGCATCGGCCCGATTACGCGTTTCGACCAACTCGCGAAACTTCTTATCCTCTGCTGCGTGCGCTTCGGCATCGCCCACCATGCGCTTGATCTCATCCTCAGACAAGCCAGAGGACGCTTTGATGACAATCTTTTGCTCCTTGCCTGACCCTTTGTCCTTGGCAGAGACATGCAAGATGCCGTTGGCATCAATATCAAAAGTTACCTCAATCTGCGGGCTACCGCGCGGTGCGGGTGGAATATCCGACAAATCGAAGCGTCCCAATGACTTGTTATCCGCCGCACGATCACGCTCACCCTGCAGTACATGAATGGTCACGGCTGGCTGGTTGTCATCGGCCGTTGAGAACACCTGATTCGCCTTGGTAGGAATCGTGGTGTTTTTCTCAATCAACTTGGTCATCACGCTGCCTAGGGTCTCAATACCTAAGGACAGCGGCGTGACATCCAGCAATAAGACATCTTTCACCTCACCCGATAGCACACCCCCCTGGATCGCAGCACCCACCGCCACGGCCTCATCGGGGTTAACGTCCTTACGTGGATCTTGACCAAAGAAGTCCTTGACCGCTTTTTGCACCATCGGCATACGCGTCTGGCCACCCACCAAGATGACCTCAGAAATCTCTGCCAAAGCCAAGCCCGCATCCTTCATCGCCACCTTACAAGGCGTAATGGTGCGCGCGACCAAATCCTCTACCAACGATTCGAGCTTGGCGCGCGTGAGCTTCACGTTTAAGTGCTTAGGACCAGAGGCATCCGCCGTGATATACGGCAAATTAATATCGGTCTGCTGAGAGGCCGACAGCTCAATCTTGGTCTTCTCTGCTGCCTCTTTCAGGCGCTGCATAGCGAGCGGGTCTTTGCGCACATCGACGCCGGACTCTTTATGGAACTCATCGGCAATGAAATCCATGATGCGACGATCAAAATCTTCACCACCTAAGAAGGTGTCGCCGTTGGTCGAGAGCACTTCGAACTGGCGCTCTCCATCCACTTCGGCGATCTCAATGATCGACACGTCGAAGGTACCACCGCCCAAATCATAGACGGCAATCTTGCGATCACCCGCGGCTTTATCTAAGCCATAGGCGAGTGCCGCTGCGGTGGGCTCGTTGATGATGCGCTTCACATTCAGACCAGCGATGCGTCCCGCATCCTTAGTCGCCTGTCGCTGCGAATCGTTAAAGTAAGCAGGCACCGTGATGACGGCCTCAGTCACTTCCTCACCGAGATAATCTTCGGCGGTCTTTTTCATCTTCATCAACACGCGCGCTGAAATCTCTGGCGGCGCCATTTTTTTGCCCTGCGCCTCAACCCAGGCATCGCCGTTGTCGGCCTTGACGACTTTGTAGGGCACCATATTGACGTCTTTTTGCACGACATCGTCGGCAAACTTACGGCCGATCAAACGCTTGACGGCATACAAGGTGTTAGCCGAATTGGTGACCGCCTGACGCTTGGCCGATTGACCGACCAACACCTCATCGTCTTTGGTGAACGCAATAATAGACGGCGTGGTGCGATCGCCCTCGCTGTTCTCGATGACCTTAGGCTTGCCACCCTCCATCACCGCGACGC
>CAIYVA010000006.1 GCA_903929455.1 uncultured Pseudomonadota bacterium
TGCCACCTTTGCTGAAAAGCAGCTAGCCACTGCGCTAGCCGGTCTTGAGGGTGCTCGCAGTGACGCCACCCGTAAGCAACTCTACTTAGAACGCCTCGTGCAACCAAGCCTTCCGGATAAAGCGATGGAGCCTCGCCGGATGCGCTCGATCTTCACTGTATTCTTGTTCGGATTAATTTTTTGGGGTGTGGCAGCCCTGCTAATTGCCAGTGTCAAAGAGCACGCAGACTGAACTGTGGCCCAACTAGCTACACCCAGCTTACGCTATTCGCTCACGGTTCAGCGCCGAGTGATTCACGCACTTTTGATGCGAGAAATCATTACGCGCTTTGGCCGTGAGAACTTAGGCGTACTTTGGCTAATCGGCGAGCCAATGCTCTTTACTCTTGGTATTGTCACATTATGGACGCTGTCTGGCATGCGTCACGGAAACTCCGTCGTGTCGGTTGCATCGTTTGCTATCACCGGCTACTCCTCAGTGCTGCTTTGGCGAAATGCGGCAAACCGATCAGTAGGCGTGGTAGAGCAAAATCGAGCTCTCCTGTATCACCGCACAGTGCGCGTGTTAGACACTCTAGCAACACGTATTATAGTCGAACTCCTTGGCGCGACAGGGTCCTTCATAATACTAGTTACGATATTTGGATTTTTTGGCTGGGTTCCATGGCCCGTGGATACGCTCGATGTCATTAAGGGGTGGATGTTGCTTGCCTGGTTCGGTGCCGCCGTCGCACTGATTGTCGGCGCAGGCGGCACAATTTCACCGATCGTCGAACGCCTCTGGCATCCGATGACTTACCTAATGTTTCCTCTCTCAGGCGCGGCATTTATGGTGGATTGGCTGCCCCACAAACTTCAGGCTGTCGTACTGTATTTTCCCATGGTGCATGGAATTGAGCTTCTGCGTTCAGGCTACTTTGGTTCCGCTGTACGCCCGCACTACGATCTAACTTATATGGTTGCTTGTTGCCTTTCGATGACGCTCGTGGGGCTCTATCTAGTGCACCATGCGGCCAGAAGGCTGGAATTTTGATGTTGTCACTGCACCGCGTATCAAAGTCATACGGAACACGCTACGGAGCTCGGAAGGTTCTTAAAGATATTAGTTTTTGCCTTAATCGTGGTCGTAACATTGGCATCCTCGGCTGTAACGGGGCAGGAAAATCGACGCTAATTCGCATCATAAGTGGAGCGGAACAACCAGATTCCGGCACTATTCGCCGTGGCATGCGGGTGTCCTGGCCTCTAGCTTTCGGAGGCGCTTTCCATGAACACCTCACTGGTCTAGACAATCTAAAATTTGTATGCCGCATACACGGGGTCGATTACCGCGCAGTTTTGCCGTTCGTCGAAGACTTTACAGAGCTCGGCACTTACTTCCGAGAGCCAGTTATGCACTACTCTCAAGGCATGATGACGCGACTCGCGTTTGCACTTTCTATGGCCGTAGAGTTTGACTGTTTCTTGATTGATGAGGCAATGGTAGTAGGAGACGCGCGCTTTCATCAGCGCTGCCACGACGAGCTATTTACGAAGCGCAAAGATCGTTCATTCATACTAGTAACGCATGAAGCAGAAGTCATCAAATTATATTGCGAGAAAGCGTCAGTCCTTCATAACGGACAACTACTACCATTCAATAGCGTGGATGAGGCGTACACGTATTATAATGACATCCTCAAGTCGCCCGATATGTCAACACCCGATCACCAAGAATCGATGGCTAGTGGGACATGAGCACCTTGGCACGAAAATTACGGGTCTTATGCGACTTGCGCCCTGCTTTAGATGGCCACAGCGGCATACCTCAGGCAGCACGGTTGCTCTTTCGTGAGCTTACGAGAATACCAACCCTAGAGGTGGAAGGGCTGCTACAGCACGGCGCTCATCTACTGCCATCTGGACTTCCTTCTAAATCCAATCTTGGCCGCGCCAAATTAAGTGCGCACAGCCAAATCGACCGGCTGGGTCGAGTCATCATTTCAATAGAAGAGCAACGCATTAGGTTTCATATAGAGGCAACGGCATACATGCTGGCTATGGTTCTGGCGCAGCCACTCAGCAAGAGGCACAAATTGACCCGCTTTGATGGCAGTCGCTTCCCTGATTACCTATGGCGTAGATTATTCGATAAGACCCTCCTGCCAGAAGACTTCAACCTAGTTGTTAACCGTGGGTTTCGTATACTCCGCGCACCTTGGCATGCCAACCACCTAGCCGGGCTATATACGCGCTGGCTCGGGTCAGCAAAGTACCCACGGCTCGACACACGAGGCATCGACGTACTGATATCTGAAACGCCGTTCCCAGGAGTTGTGTCACCAGGAACAACACTTGTCGTCCGGTACCACGATGCGATCCCCCTTACGATGCCTCACACCCTCAAAGACCGGCGTTACCATCAAGCCGCCCACTACCATGCCCTCAAGGACAACTTGAAGCACGGCGCCTGGTTCGTGTGCGTATCAGAAGCCACCCGAAACCAACTAGTGTCGTTATTCCCTTCCGCAGAGCCGCGCGCCGTGACGATCCCAAATACTATTTCGGACCATTACTTCATAGAAGACTCGGACCCTCGCCGGATCCTCGACATAGCGAGTCTCCGGGAAGGCCCCTCTATGCGGGCACTCAAGGCACCCGGACTCGCACGTTGGCTTTCAGCACAAAACACTAGCACTCCGTTCGATTACATATTAACCGTCAGCACCATTGAGCCGAGGAAAAACCACCTCGCCCTACTTTCAGCGTGGGAGCAGCTTCGTGCTAACGGACTCCCGGACTTGAAGCTTATTGTCGTTGGCGAGAGCGGCTGGCACTCAAAGGAGGTAATCAAGGCCTTTACGCCGTGGATGGAACGAGCCCAACTGTTTCACTTAGAGGCAGTTCCCGCCTCCGAACTGCGCGTGCTTTATAGACACGCTCGGGCGACTGTCTGTCCGAGTCTTGCCGAAGGTTTTGGATATTCGGGTACAGAAGCCTTACGTTCAGGCGGCCGTGTTGCCGCATCTGATATACCTGCTCACCGCGAAATCTATGGCGCAGTGGCACATTACTTCAATCCATACTCAGCCGCCTCTATCAGCGACTGCCTACATAAACTGCTCGCAGCCCAGACCATCGTTACCCATGAACAAAACCCTATAGGCCGCACACCCTCATCAAATATGATCGCATGGACGCGATTTCTGAGCGAGACCATACGATGACACTCCAATGACTGACCA
>CAIYVA010000007.1 GCA_903929455.1 uncultured Pseudomonadota bacterium
CACGATTCGTGACGAGGCCCTGAGCGCACTGTCAGCACTCGATCACTCAGCACACGCCTTAATGCGCTATCTCGCCAGTGACATGACCCAGGCGCAGTCCATTGCGGTGCCCTTCCTAAAGCAATGTGGCCTCACCATGGGCGGCTGGCTGATGGCCAAAGCGGATGCACTGGCTGCCGCCGGTCGTGGCGGCAGTCCTGAATTTTTAGAAAATAAGCGCTTCACAGCACGCTTTTACGCAACCCACCTGTTACCGCAAGCGACTGCTTGGGGTCGCACTGTCGAGTTGGGTGCCAACGCGCTAACCGACTGACCAATAAAAACGCCGGCTTCGTAGCCGGCGTTAGATCATCTCACTCCGAATCAATGAGGCTAGCGCCTAAGGGCACCAGCCTCCTGAGACTTACTTTCCGCCCGCGAAGCGGTACGACACATCTAAACCAAACGCGCGGCCGGTTCCAGAGTTCACGAAGGAACCACCGAACTCAGGCGCTGGAATGACCTCGGCTAAATACTTCTTGTTAGCTAAGTTGCGACTCCAGGCCGTCACATCCCAATTGATACCACGTACACCGACACGCGCATTCATGAGCGTATAAGCGTCGCGATAAGTCTTGGAATAATCGCCTGGATAACCGTAGAACAGTGTCTGCACTTGATTATTCTGCACGGCACTGAACCAGGTCTTACCAATCGAATTGGCATCAACGCGGGCCACTAAATCAAGATAATTGCCTAAGGCCACTTTGAAATCAGCGCCGGCAGATGCTGTGTACTCAGGGGCATAAGGCACTTTATTACCTGCCGTATAAGGACGGCCAGAGTAGCTGTCAATTTTACTGTCGACCGTACCGACACCTGCGAACAAGGTCAGATAGTCGCTGGTCTTCCAACGAATATCGCCTTCAACGCCATTGAGCGTCGCCTTATCGATGTTGGTCACAACACGCAGTAGGCCGAATGGACCGGCCAAGAAGTTAAATATCTGCATGTCGTCGACTTTCGTCTGGAAAGCTGCCAGATCGATCATCAGTGTGCGATCAAGTAGTTCCAGCTTGACGCCCACTTCAGCGGCCTTCGAGACTTCCTTCTTGTACTCATCCGAGACACCATTCGGATACTCGGCACTCCCCACCGGAAGCGAAGGTCCCGATGCCGTACCAAATGGCGTACCGGCGGTGACGCTACCAGGCGTCTTGGCAGTGAAACTACCAAAGTACTGCTGTACGGTCGCTGCACTACCCGATGAGTTGAAGCCACCACTGCGAAAGCCATAGCCATAGGAGGCATAAGCTGACATGTTGGGCTGGAACTTCCAATTCAGCGACAACTTCGGCTCCGGCTCACTGAACGATGCAGAACGGCTTGGGATCGACGCCGCACTCGGATTGATGTTGTAGTACGGATTAATGTAGCCCGTGCAACTGACGGTGTTAGGACCCTCTGGACAGATCACACCACCGAACGCACCAAAGCCCACCGACTGCGGACTGATTTTTGGCACATTGTTGTCAACCGAGCGCTTTTCATTGTCATAGCGAATGGCGAAAGCGACTTCCAAGTCTTTCTGGATGTCATAGGCAATGTTGCCGAACACCGCCGACACCTTGTTCTCGTAATTATCGTCAAATAAGAGATCGGTCGGATTCACACCACCGGCGCGCACCAACGGCTGAGCCAGCAAACCACCGGTCCCAGGATCCGATCCTTGGGCCACCACCACATGACGTTTGATATCAGCTAAATAGATACCGGCCTGCCAACGCAGTGCCTGATCACCGGGTGAGCTGATGCGCAACTCTAATGAAATGTCCTTCTGGTCACGCTGCTGATACTGATAACCGTCACAAGTCGCCGGGCCGTACGCCGGTAGGATCGACGCGGCACCGTAATAAAACGTCGGTGAGGGCAACGGACCACCCACTTGGTTTGTAATGTCCTGTTGGCAACGTGCCGTTGCACCATACAAGCCAAAGGCGGCGCTCGTGCCATCCGTTAAGAAGTAATTAGTCTGGTTGTTATAAGCAGCCCACGCCGTCAACGTACCCGCATCAATCTTGCGGTCCCACTTGACCGAGACTTGCTCGTTCTTCTGCTCATTATGGGGAACGATATTGCTGATGTAGTCGAACGGATGATTATTCACGTTCTGCCAAAAATCCTGATTCAAGTAAGTAAACGCAGGGAGTGCGAAAACGGCATTGAAGTTAATGGCGCCGGCTGTGATCTTTGAGAACTTAGCCTTCACATCGAAGGTGCCATTGTCGCCCGCATCCACAATCATGCGTGGCGCGATGCCGTACTCTTTGTAGTAGTCAGCGCAGTTATCGCACTTCAGATAACTGTTATAGAAAAATCCATTGGTATTTCGGTAGTACGCGCTAACGCCCGCATCGACCCCATTAGCCACTTGGCCTGCGACATACACACTCGCTTTCTCGGTACCCTTGTTGGCGCCACCGGCAGTGACATCAAACTCCGTGTCCGCCGTGGGCTTGCGGCTATTAATAATCATCGCGCCAGCGACCGCGTTACGGCCATAGATGGCGCTCTGCGGGCCCTTCACGATTTCAATCTGTTCGATATTGGCAAACTCTTGGTTAAAGCCATTCGGATTGGTCTGAAGGACGCCATCGATCACCAACGCAAAGTTAGTCTCTGCATCGCGGCCCGTATTAATGCCGCGAATACTCACCTGCATATCGCCCACCTCGGCGGTCTGCACTTGCGA
>CAIYVA010000008.1 GCA_903929455.1 uncultured Pseudomonadota bacterium
CTCGATGAGCCCACCAACGATCTGGATATCGAAACACTACGCGCCCTCGAAGAAGCATTGCTCGCCTTCCCCGGTTGCGCCGTCGTTATCTCGCATGACCGCTGGTTTTTAGACCGCATCGCCACCCACATCCTCGCTTTTGAGGGCAACAGCGAAGTCGTGTGGTTCGAAGGTAACTTTCAGGAGTACACCGACGACCTTAAGCGCCGCAAAGGCGATGACGCCGATCAGCCACACAGGATTCGCTACAAACGACTGAGTACCTAGGCAACTCAGGCGCCCCGATCGGCCCCTCACTCGGTTCTGTGCGCCTGATCACCCTATCAGCCACGGAGCCTGGCCATCCCCCACCCAGTTGGGGGTTAGCGTAGCCGTAGTCTGTGGGGACAATAACCGACGGACTTAAAGCAAGCAGCGGGACGTACCCGCCACCCCGCTAGGCGGCTTCGTATGGCAATTTACATTGATTCAGCTGGGCAACTGCACCACGATCAGGCGAGTCACTTCGCACTGACGTGCCCGCATTGCGAGGCGCTTGCACATCTGACGCCTGTGTCCGTACCCAACTACAACCAGTTGATTGCGCTCAAGCCGGCGCACATTGGCATCGTATACCGCTGTGATTCCTGTGCGGCACCCCTGTTCCTTAAGTTCTCAGTCAAAATGTACACGGGCCATCGCGTTGAACTAGACAGCGATTTTCAAATGATCGAACGCATACGGGAAAAGCTCACACTAACGCATCTCCCCAACGAGACCGAAGGGCTCTTTCAAGAAGCACTCGACTGCTTTTCGCAAGGTCTATTGAGCGCCTTTGCATCCATGTGTCGTCGAACCGTTCAAAGCGCATTCGCTGATCTGGGCGAACACGGTAAGTTAAGGATGTTCGATCAACTCAATGAGCTTCGCGATCTGGCGACACTCGATACGACCACCTATCAGGCGCTTCGCAAAGTGTTATTTAGCAACGACACCGATCCGCGTCCCAATATGCCAACGTTAAACAGCACCACCGCGGGTGTATTGCTCGAAGTCACCAAGGATTTGCTGTACCAAAACTACGTGCGGCGCGGGCGCCTGCAAGAAGCCATGCAGGCGCGTGGCCAGGTGACCCCACTACGCAAGGTGTCACACGGGAATTAAGCTAAGCGCGGCGACTCACTGCGCCACGCTACACGTCGATAATATCGACCTCACTGGTCTCAAGCGGCATACCTAAAAAAATGCTACCCACGCGCGCGAAACGTGCAGCGCCGTCAGTTGCCAGAAAATGCACCGATCCGTGCCGATTCAGTTCATCACACAGCAGTCCCTCCGACTGCAGACGCTTGGCGACCGCAAGCGCAGTCGTCTGTGCTGAATCAACGATCACGACATTCTCCGGCAATACCGTTCGTAGCGCCGACCTCAGAACTGGGAAGTGGGTACAACCGAGTAGCAGCGTGTCAGGGGCCTGAGCAGTAGAAAATAGGCCATCGAGATACTGACGAATAATAAGCTCAACAATAAGCCCTTGCGTCCATCCTTCCTCAGCCAAAGCCACAAACACTTGGCAGGCTGTTTCTGTCACCTGGGCATTCACGTTGAGGCGCGCGATCGCGTGGCGATAAGCGCCGGCCTGCACGGTGCCTTCGGTGGCAATCACAGCAATCCGCATAGAACGCGTTACCGCAAGTGCCGCTTCGGCACCCGGCTCAATGACGCCGACAATCGGAAGCAACGGATAGCGCGCCTGCAGGGCCGGCAGGGCCGCACTGGCCGCGGTATTACATGCAATGACCAAAGCCTTTATGCCGCGAGCAACCAAAGTGGCGGCACACTGGGTGGCGTAGCGCACGACGCTTTCAGGGCTTTTGGTGCCATAGGGCAAGCGCGCTGTATCACCTAAGTAAACAAAAGACTCCTGTGGCAGCGCCTCCCGCAGGGCGTGCAGCACCGTGAGGCCGCCAACCCCTGAGTCAAATACACCAATCGGCAAATGACGCTGAGCCATCGCTGCAGAGTGGTTTCCATCCGACGACAGCGCGACCGTCATGCGATGTCTAACCGACCGCAATACGTGCGTTACGGAACAGGCGCATCCAACCACCATCTTCCTGCCAGTCATCAGGGCGCCA
Source organism: uncultured Pseudomonadota bacterium (assembly GCA_903929455.1). GTDB lineage: Bacteria > Pseudomonadota > Gammaproteobacteria > Steroidobacterales > Steroidobacteraceae > CAIKZZ01. The sequence continues at coordinate 2,118 of CAIYVA010000008.1, forward strand.
TGAATTTTGAGCAGCACGATAGACGCGCTCAGGATGTGGCATGGTCAAGGTCACCCGACCGTCAGTCGTGGTGATCGCCGCAATACCTAACGGCGATCCATTGGGATTAGCTGGATAACGAAGCGCTGTTTGGCCTTGATGATCCACATAGCGCATGGCAATGCCGCGCTCAGAACTGAGATCATTAAGCGCCTGCGACTGATCGAAAGACGCGCGCCCTTCGCCGTGCGAGACGACGATCGGCAACACCGACCCACTCATGCCTGCGAATAAAGGCGATGGAGATGCCAACACCTCTACTAACGACAGTCGACCCTCAAACTGCTCAGAGCGGTTGCGCCTAAATCGCGGCCACTGTTCGGTGCCAGGGATGAGCTCTGCCAGTGCCGCCAACATCTGGCAACCATTACAGACTCCTAGAGTCAGCGTATCGGTTCGCTGGAAGTAACGGGAGAATTCGTCACGTGCACGTGGGTTAAATAAAATGGACTTGGCCCACCCTTCACCCGCACCCAACACGTCACCGTAGGAAAAACCACCACACGCGACCAGCGCTGGAAAATCTGACAAGCTCACACGCCCTGACAAAATATCGGTCATGTGCACGTCTTCAGGGGCGAAGCCAGCGCGCGCAAAGGCTGCTGCCATCTCTAACTGACTATTCACGCCCTGCTCGCGCAGGATCGCCACTTTCGGACGCACACCACGCTTGATGAAGGGCGCTGCCACATCCTCATTCACATCAAAGGTCAGACGCGCGCACAACCCAGTATCAGGCTCTATTAAACCAGCAAACTCTTCCTCCGCGCAGGTAGGGTCATCACGTTGCACGCGCATACGGAAACTGGTCTCAGACCACGCCGCTCGCAACTCAGACAGCGATTCATCCAGCAACGTCTGAGCGCCTAAGTTCACCACGACACGCTCATCCAAGCGTAACGAGCCGATGGAGCGCGATAGCGTAGCGAGCCCATGACGCTGCAGCAGAGACAGCACAGCGGCCACATCCGCCTCTTTCACCTGAATCACCGCCCCCAACTCTTCAGCAAACAACGCCGCTGCCGGCGCCGCTGACACCCGTGTGCCCAAATCAACCTCTAAGCCCACCCGCCCAGCGAACGCCATTTCGACGAGCGTCACCCAAAGCCCCCCATCCGATCGATCGTGATAACTGAGCAACCAACCCGCCTTAGCCGCTTCACGGATTGCATTGAAAAAACCAATCAGCCGCTTGGGATCATCCAGATCAGCCGGCTCCTCGCCTAAGGCCCCATACACTTGCGTTAAGCACGACGCACCGAGCCGATCGCGCCCAGCACCCAAATCAATTAACAGCAGTCGCGTTGGCCCGACATCGGTGCGCAACTGGGGCGTGAGGGTTTTACGCGCATCCGCCACCGGCGCAAATGCCGTCACAATCAAGGACACCGGCGACCACACGCTACGATCCACTGACGCATCCCGCCAGCCCGAACGCATCGATAGCGAGTCCTTACCCACGGGAATGGCAATACCTAACGCTGGGCACAATTCCTCACCAACCGCATAGACCGTGTCATATAAGGTGGCATCTTCGGCAGGATCACCACAGGCTGCCATCCAGTTGGCAGACAGCTTGATATCTCCCAACGACGCTACATCTGCTGCGGCCAAATTCGTAATGGCCTCTGCCACCGCCAAACGACCCGAGGCTGGCCCATCCAGCAAGGCCACTGGGGTTCGCTCACCGATGGACATCGCCTCACCCGCGTGAGTGGTGTATCCCGCTAACGTCACCGCGCAGTCACTCACCGGCACTTGCCACGGCCCCACCAAGGAATCGCGCGCAATCAAGCCGCCAACCGAACGATCACCAATCGTGATTAAGAAGGTCTTATCTGCAATGGTCGGTAGGCGCAGCAACCGATAGGCCGCCTCACGCAACTCGATCGATGCGACATCAAACCGCTGCGTTGGTCGTTGTTGACGCGTAGCGACTCGTGACATCTTAGGTGCTTTGCCCAGCAACACCTCGATCGGCATATCAACCGGCGGGGTTTTATACACCGCATCACTCACCCGCAGATAGCCGTCATCTGTGATGGCGCCGAGCAGTGCTGCAGGGCAGCGCTCACGCGCACAAATCGCCATAAAACGCTCTAGGTGGGCCGGCGCAATACACAAGACATACCGCTCTTGCGCCTCGTTGCACCAGAGCTCCAACGGTGACAAACCAGGCTCATCCGTGGGAATCGCCCGCAAATCAACACGTCCGCCACGCGCGCTGTGTGCAATCGCTTCAGGCACCGCATTCGACAGACCGCCCGCACCGACGTCATGAATCAATACAATCGGATTGTCGTCACCTAATGCTGTACAGCAATCAATGACCTCCTGCGCGCGACGCTGGATCTCAGGATTGCCGCGCTGCACGGATGCAAAATCGAGATCTGCGGTGCTGACGCCGCTACCGACCGACGAGGCCGCACCGCCGCCCAAACCAATCAACATCGCAGGCCCACCCAACACCACCAGATGCGCGCCGGGCATCACCTCTATTTTTTCCACTTGGCTGCGACGAATATTGCCCAAGCCACCCGCCAGCATGATGGGCTTGTGATAACCGCGCGTCACACCCGCCGGGTCACCAGCGACACGCTGCTCGTACGTGCGAAAGTAGCCAAGAATGCCGGGGCGCCCGAACTCGTTGTTAAACGCAGCCGCCCCCAACGGGCCCTCCATCATGATGGTGAACGGGGACGCCATCCGTGGCGATTTGGCCTCAGGCGCCTCCCACGGCTGTAAGAAACCAGGAATGCGCAAATTAGAGGTCGTAAAACCGACCAGGCCAGCCTTAGGCTTAGAGCCGCGCCCAGTGGCTCCTTCATCGCGGATCTCCCCACCAGAGCCCGTAGAGGCTCCCGCAAACGGCGAGATGGCCGTCGGGTGATTATGGGTCTCCACCTTCATCAAAATATCGATGGGCTCGCGCACCGCCTCGTAGCGTCTGGTACGCGGATTCACTGACCAGCGCTCTGCCAGCGAACCTTCAATCACCGACGCATTGTCACGATAAGCGGACAACACGCCAGCGGGGTGTTGGGCATAGGTATTTTTGATCATGCCAAACAGGGTCTTTGGCATCACCTGACCGTCGATGGTCCAACTCGCATTAAAAATCTTGTGTCGGCAATGCTCGGAGTTCGCTTGGGCAAACATCATCAACTCAACGTCAGTCGGATCACGACCCAAGCGGACAAAGGCCGCTTGCAGGTAATCAATTTCGTCGTCCGACAAGGCAAGTCCCAAGCTGCCATTAGCGGACTCAAGCGCCACACGACCGGTTGCGCTTAATGGAATGAGGTTCAATGGACGGGGTGTTTCGCTGACGAACAACTGTGCGGCCGCGGCGACCTCAAAAACGACAGCCTCGGTCATCCGATCATGCAGCACGGCCGCTAACCGGGTGAGTGTCGCCAAGTCAAGCGGCGCGCTCGCACTCACTCTGAAGCGTGTGCCCCGCTCAATGCGGCGTACCTGATCTAAGCCGCAATTATGCGCAATATCAGTAGCCTTACTGGACCAAGGCGAAATAGTGCCAGGGCGCGGTATCACTAACAGTTGGCTTTGATCCTCTAACCAGCGAGGCGCTTGATCTGACTCAAGCAACCGCTCGAGCACACGCCGCTCAGCGGCGGTCAGCTCGCGACGCGCATCGATGAAATGACAGTACGCCGCATCGAGCGACTGCACTCGCTCATCCAGCGAACGCAAGGCAGCCAAGCATTTATCAAGACGGAATTTTGAGAGGGCGGGAGCCCCTGGCAACAGCAGCATCGGTCACTCGCGGCGGCCGGCGAGCCGGCTGGATGTTTATTTTAACGCATCAGAACCGGCATCGTCGCCCGCTCCAATAATTACTTAGGACGGCCGCTGGTATCAGGACTGCCCGGCGCAAAAGCCATGGGGAAAGGCGTGACGTTGCCGCCCTCGTAGGTGGTGATTTTACTGATCCCGCTTTTTTTGACCTCATCGATACGCAAGATCGCATGCAACGGAATCCACGTGCGCTTAATCCCTTCGAATTCGGTTTTAACGCGCTCCTCTGATGGATCAACCACAACGGTCGAGCGCTCTCCAAACACAAAGTCTTCGACTTCAACAAAACCAAAAAAGCCGCCGTGACTGACTTTCTTGGCATAGATCTCCCAGACCTTGCTCTCACGCACAAACTGAACTTTGTAAATCACACTGGCAGCCATACAACCCTTCAACTCATGCAACATTCCCAGAACGCCATCTTAGCCTTAGACGCTCGACCCCCGGCCGTTTTTAGCGAAGCGGATGGCCCACGAGGAAGCCCACGCAACCGCACCGACGCGGCCGAGAACCACCCAAGCCCCGTCTTGCCGCCCAATTCAATGCCACATAGCGCCACTATCTAAGCCGCGGATGACCAACCAACGACCAAAAAGCGCCTCTGACACGGCCTCCGGCGCAAGAAATCGGAGGCCTTCACCGGGACAAACCCCCGAGCTTTTGTGTTTTTGATCAAAAAACAGGTCCGCAGCCTTAATCCTGGGCACATTTACACGTTTATTTGGGTTTAATTGGGTGTATTTTTGGGTGCATCATGAATATTATCCAGAACCATCCGTTGCTGATCAGCCCAGAGATCCTGTCGCTCATCTCCGCCATTGATGAATTCAAAGGCGCGTGGAGCGCACGTAGCCCACTGGCACCGGACCGGCTAAAAAGGCTACAAAGCGTCGCCTTAACCGAGGCGGTCGCGGCTTCCCACCGCCTTGAAGGCCTGCCGTTAACCGCGCAAGCCGTTCATCAACTCCTGCCAC
>CAIYVA010000009.1 GCA_903929455.1 uncultured Pseudomonadota bacterium
TGGCTTCGTCACCCGGCATCCGTCTACATATCGATCTTGCGGGGTACGCCGGTACTCGTGCTGCTCATGGTGATTTTTTACATTGTCTTTGCATCCGTGAGCATTAGCCCCGTCTTTGTGGCGGTCATTGCCTTCGGCATGAACTTCGCCGCGTACTTCGCCGAAATATTCCGCTCTGGCGTGAGCAGCCTTGATCGCGGTCAAACAGAGGCTGGTATTGCCATGGGCTTCACCGAGACACGTACTTTCCTCAACATCGTGTTGCCACAGACCATCGTCAGAATTCTCCCGGTCTATAAGGGCGAGTTCATTTCTCTGGTAAAGATGACGTCAATTGTCGGCTATATCGCCGTGCAAGACCTCACTAAGGCGAGCGACATCATCCGAAGCCGCACCTTCGATGCTTTCTTCCCACTGCTGATGATCGCCGTACTCTACTTCTTAATTTCAGGCGCTTTGCTGCAGGCGCTGAACTATCTCGAGCGTATCACTGACCCCAAGACTAAGCGCCGCAAGGCAGGTGCCGTATGATTAAAATTGAGCATGTAACCAAGCATTACGGTGCACTCGCCGTACTCAAGGACATCACGGCAGAAATTCGCCAAGGCGAAGTAGTCGCTGTAATCGGCCCCTCGGGTACCGGCAAGAGCACCTTACTACGCTGCCTCAATCTGCTCGAAAAGCCGACCAGTGGCAAAATCAGCATCGATGGCGTCGACCTATTAGGCGCAGATACTGACGTACCAAAAGTGCGCCAGAAGATGAATATGGTGTTCCAGAGCTTTAACCTTTTTAGCCACCTAACAGTGCTTGAAAACTTAACCCTCGCACCCATCAAACTGCGCGGCATCAGCCACGCCGATGCTGAAAACAAGGGGCGCGAACTACTGAAGCTAGTAGGACTTGCTGCTAAAGCCAATAGCTTTCCGGATGAACTGTCCGGCGGCCAAAAACAACGCGTCGCCATTGCCCGCTGCCTGGCGATGGAGCCATCCATCATCTTATTTGACGAACCCACGTCAGCACTCGACCCCACGATGGTGAGCGAGGTGTTGGCCGTCATTCGTCGCCTGGCGAAAGATGGCATGACCATGATCATCGTCACCCATGAAATGGACTTTGCGCGAGATGTGGCAAACCGCGTGTTTTACATGGATGAGGGCCTAATCTACGAGGAAGGCCCGTCCGCTGAGATCTTTGCTAACCCAAAGAGAGAAAAGACGCGCGCTTTTATTCAAAGAATCCGCAGTTACACGTATCTAATCGATTCGCCTGACTTCGACTTTTATGCGATGAATGGCGAGCTCGAGGTATTTTGCGAGAGACAATTCCTGCCGCGCAAGACACGCGACAATCTGCTTCTTCTGGTCGAGGAAATTGTGCAGTTGTACCGACCCCATCTGCCGACTACGACAGTGACATTAACCGTTAATTACTCTGAGAAAACAGGCTTACTGACCATGCAATTTGCCAGTAACCGCGTCGTCGGCAACGTACTTAAAACCGAAGGCTTGGATGACGACTTAGGCGTCAATCTCGTCACACACTTCGCCGAACGCATCGACTACCGAGCAGACAACGACGGAGACCGCTTGGAAATCGAGGTTAAAAAGACCTGAGCGCTACGAGCCGCGCCTAACGCACAGTGCAATCCGACTGGTCGCTAGGCCTGGCAGTTCCGCTTCTCCCACGACGTATATAAAGACCCCACACACAAACCGCCTTCGCATCACGAACCGCCACCATGTCATCACGCCCGACTACTCAGATCACCGGCCCACTAGAACCCGGCTTTGAGAGCATCTTAAGTGTCGAGGCAACAGAATTCGTTGCCGATATGACACGCGTCTTTAGGCCACGGGTTGAGCAGTTACTAGCTGAACGTGAGATTAAGCAACGAGCCCTTGATGCAGGGCAACGACCAACCTTTCCAGCCGACACCGCAGACATTCGCAAAGGCCAGTGGCGCGTACACACTATCCCAGCCGATCTGCTCGATCGTCGGGTTGAAATCACAGGCCCCACAGAGCGAAAGATGATCATCAATGCACTGAATTCCGGTGCGTCGGTGTTCATGGCTGACTGCGAAGACTCGCTCGCACCGACATGGCATAACATCGTTAACGGTCAAATCAACCTGCGTGATGCAGTCAACCACTCCATCAGCATCGACAACGCCGACAAGCAGTATCGACTTAATGCGCACGTAGCTACGCTCATCGTGCGTCCACGTGGCTGGCATTTAATAGAGAAGCATTGGCTCGTTGATGGCATTGCCGTGCCTGCAGCGTTCGTCGATTTCGGCCTGTACCTCTTTCATAACCATGCTGAATTAAAACGCCGTGGTACCGGACCCTATCTGTATTTACCCAAACTCGAGGGTTATACCGAAGCGCGCCTGTGGAATGACGTCTTTAAATGGAGTGAACAGAGACTGGCGATAGAGCCGAAAACGATCAAATGCACAGTGCTTATCGAGACCATCCTAGCCGCTTTTGAGCTCGATGAAATTCTGTACGAACTTAAAAACTATATCGTCGGCCTGAATTGTGGTCGCTGGGATTACATCTTTAGCTTCATTAAGAAATTCAATCAAGATCCTGCATTTGTACTGCCAGACAGGCGCGAAGTCACCATGACAACGCCGTTTATGCGCGCCTACTCACTGCTGGTGATTCAGGCCTGTCATCGGCGCGGCGCCTTAGCGCTCGGGGGGATGGCCGCTCAAATACCCATCAAAAGTGACCCCGTTGCTAATGCTCAGGCGCTGGCTAAAGTACGCGCCGACAAGGAGCGTGAAGCATCAGATGGTCATGATGGGACGTGGGTCGCGCACCCCGGCCTTGTACCGACTGCACTCGACGTGTTTAACCGACTGATGCCTACTGCCAATAACTTAGATCGATTACGCACGGATGTGCATGTCACTGAGCAGGATTTATTGACCGTACCGGCCGCGCACATCACGGAAGAAGGTTTGCGATATAACCTCTCCGTTGCCATCCAATACATCGCCGCCTGGCTAGGTGGCAATGGCTGCGTGCCCATCAATCATCTGATGGAGGATGCAGCCACGGCAGAAATCTCACGCGCTCAAGTATGGCAGTGGGTGAAGCATCGCTGTTTATTGGCAGATGGTCGTGTCATCACCATTGAGTTGGTCGAACAACTGCTCGATGAGGAGCTCAAAAAAGTTGAGCAGAGCGCCGAGGCGGCCACAAACCGCGCCGCGCTGCTTAAGCAAGCAGCCACATTGGTGGCTGTACTCACGCGTGCACCACAGTTCGATCGGTTTCTGACGCTACGAGCCTACGATCAGATCGATTGAGACACGCCGTATAACTCGCACGGATTGGACCAACGGGGCGGTTGGATCGGCGCAGCACTGACACCCCGCCTCGATCGCAGCAAGCCGTATTTTTATGATTTAAATCAATAGGTTATGGCATAGTTCGTAGTGTGTTTCACATGATCAATACGGTCGGCCGGTCGCAGTTCTCATAGGGCACGGGTGGTAGCCTAGGCACCTGTGCCGCCCTGTCTGTCGAGGTCTTGTGATGTCTACTCGTACCCCACCGTTCTGGCCCCACCTCTGCCTGTGCGCAGGCATCGCGACCGCAGCTAGCGCCACCCAAGCGGACGTAAGCCAGCCACCCGCCGCAGCGCCTTTTGATGTGATCATCACCCATGGCCACATCATCGATGGCACCGGCTCTCCGTGGTACAGCGCTGATATTGGTATTCGGAACGGTCGCATTGCAGCGATTGGCGCGCTAGCTGATGCTAAAGCAACGCAACATATCGATGCCGGCGGACGCGTCGTTGCACCGGGCTTCATCGACATGCTGGGACAGTCTGAACTCACTGTACTGGTAGACCCTTCCGTTCCCTCCAAAATATTCCAAGGCATTACCACCGAGATCACAGGTGAAGGCGAGTCGATCGCCCCACTCAGTAGCGCTACGCGCACGGCCATGCAAGCTACGCTTGAGCATTTTCATCTCAACGCCGATTGGACAAACTTCGACGGCTACTTCCGCAGACTCGAGCAACAGGGCATCGGCATTAACCTCGGTTCCTACGTGGGCGCCACCACAGTTCGCGAGACAGTTCTAGGCATGGAAGATCGCGCACCCTCTAGCAGCGAACTCGATCGCATGCGCGGACTCGTGCGTGAGGCGATGGAGCAAGGCGCTGTCGGTGTATCCACCTCGCTTGCCTACGCGCCGGCACCTTACGCCAAGACTGAGGAAATTATTGCGCTCGCCAAGGAGGCCGCCCATAACGGGGGCATCTATGCGACCCACATGCGATCAGAAGGTGACAGCCTGATGAGCGCGCTAGATGAAACCTTTCGAATCGCAAAAGAAGCAGAGATTTCGGTGGAAATATGGCATCTCAAGGTCGCCGGCAAAGCCAACTGGGGGCAAATGCCCGCGGTGATCGCCAAGATCAATGAAGCGCGCGCCGCCGGCATCGACGTTGCCGCCGACACCTATGCTTACACCGCTTGGTTTAACGACATGTCCGCCTTCACCCCACCCTGGGCCCATGACGGCGGCAAAGCGCGCTTAATCGAACGATTAAAAGACCCGAAAACACGCGCCCGCATTAAGCAGGATATGACGACACCCAGCCATGCCTGGGATACCGAGTGGCTTGAGATCACAGGACCTGATGCCATTTTGATTAGCGTGACACAAAACCCTGCCCTACATGACCTACAAGGGCAAACGATAGAGCAGATCGCTCAGGCACGCGGCACACCCCCCATCGATACCCTGTTGGATATCCTGATTGAGGATGGGGCTTTCACGCAGTGCGCGGTGTTTGGAATGGCTCAAGACGATGTCACCTTAGCCTTAACGCAGCCGTGGGTGTCGATTGATAATGACAGCGCCGGCACGTCACCCACCGGCCTACTCGGCGAAGAGCACCCGCATCCGCGCGCTTACGGCACCTTCCCGCGCATCCTCCGAAAATATGTACGAGAGGAACACGCACTCACGCTAGAGGACGCGATCCGAAAATTCAGCGCGCTACCTGCCTCACGATTAAAACTGGCTGATCGCGGCGTCATTAAACAAGGGCTATGGGCTGATCTGGTCATCTTTGATCCGGACACCATTACTGATCGCGCTTCCTTTGAAGACCCGAATCAGCTGTCAGTCGGCATGCAGTGGGTGCTGGTGAATGGCGTACCGGTCATTGCTGAAGGCGTCGCCTCAGGCGCGCGTCCCGGTAAAGTGTTGCGGGGGCCGGGTTATCACCCACCCGCCGCGCATGAGGACAACGGCACCATCGACTCGACGAGCAAACCCGGTAGCAAATAATCACTTTCCGTTAATAGGGATATCAAACATGACGATCGCTTTTTGGTGCGTATTGGTGGCGGGTCTGCTGCCCTATGTGGTCACCGTTCTGTACAAAACGCGCGGCGACTTTGACAATCAACATCCCCGTCAATGGGCCACCACACTGTCCGGGTGGCGCGCGCGAGCCCACGCGGCCCAACAAAAAAGTTTCGAAGCGTTTCCTTTTTTTGCGGCTGCGGTGCTCATTGCCCATGCATTGCATGCGCCACAAGCCACCGTTGATACCTGGTCACTGATTTTTGTGGGCGCACGCATTGCCTACCAGGCTGCGTACCTGGCCAATTGGGCTACCCTTCGCTCGATCATCTGGGTCACTGGTATGATCTGTATCGTCACGATTTTTCTGGCGGGCACCTAAGTCATCAGGCCGGTGTGCTCGCCTACTGTCTTTAAGTAGTCATCGTCTTTTCATGCATCTTTTTTTCTTCTAGGAGACTCCCCATGACCATCCGCCGACCGACGTTATTACTCGCCACCGTGACACTGTGTCTACTGTGGACGGCTGCCACGTCTGCCAAAGAGCCATCGCCGGGCGAACAGGCCATCGATTATCGGCACAGCTTGTATGATGTCTTAGCGTGGAACTGGATGCCTCTCACCAAGATGGCCAAAGGGGATGCACCTTACGATAAGGACAGGTTTGCCACCTTAGCCAATCGCGTAGCCTATCTATCGCCCCTGCTCACCGAGGCTTTTCCCAATGGCTCGTACATTGCGAAAAAAACAGATGCCAAGCCAATTATTTGGGAACAGCGCGCAGAGTTTGATGGCTTACTCAACAAACTAGCAACACGCACGGCAGCCTTATCTGAGACCGCAAAAAGCGGCGACTTATCGAAGATCAGACCGGCCGTCCAAGCCGTTGGCGAGGCATGCAAAGAGTGCCATAAGAAATTTAAGGAAGACTGAGCGCCTCAGTACCCGAGATCTGGCACCGCGGGCGCTGACAGGATCAACGCCAACACAGCACCCGCGGCGACCAGCAACAGCATCAAAGCCAACCACAGGCGCTGCGATGTAATGGCCAACCCGCGCGGCACCTGCGCCTTAAAGCCGCTGATCATCGGTCGTATCAGATCGTCTTTTAGCACCCACTGGTAATACAGTACCGCCACCAGATGCAATGCGATCGCCGCCAAAATAAAATTAGACAACACACGGTGATAATGAGCGAACACATGACTCAGATGGGCCGTCACATAGCCCACTAAGGGGCCAACTTCAGACACCTCATCGTTCGCAAACAGACCCAATAGCGTCTGCGAGCCCAGAATCAGCAACAGCACAACGATCATCCACGCACCCAATGGATTGTGCCCTAGCGATGACTGGTGACGCACTCTCGATAAACGAGTCGCGGTGGCGAGCACCTGCCGTGGGCCGCGAATAAAGCTCGAAAAGCGCGCATATCGCGGACCACAAAAGCCCCACACGCAACGAAATAGGATGAGCACCAACACCGCGTAGCCCGCCCATCGGTGCCAACCAAACCAGGCATCCCCTAACCACTGCGTCACAAAAGCCGCACTGGTGGCTATCAGCAACAAACCATGGAAAAGTCGCAGTGGCAAATCCCAGATGAGCCCAGAACGCACCGCAGCAGAGACGTCCCTTGACTGTTGCACTGTATAACCGCCTGAGCCCATTAATCCGATGCCTACCACATGTTACGCAGGGTACCGTCGCGCAGAATGATGTGATGGTAGAGACCGGCCGCAACATGCAATCCGATCAAACAGATCAACACCACCGCCAAAGCACCATGCACATCGCCAAACTCATGCCCTAAGGCAGAGCCTTCAGGCATCAGTGCGGGCAGCGACAACTGATCCGTGATCCCCACCACCCAACCACGCGCGTTGGCGTGCGCCCACCCCAGCACAGGCACTATGACCATCAACACATACAATGAGCCATGCACCAGTGACGCCAAGCGCCGACTCCACAGGGGTGTTGCTAGCGCGGCACGTGATGCTGCGGGCCGATTGAATAGCCGCCAGAGGATACGTGCGGCTACCGCCAGCACAATCAGCGTACCCAACGTGATATGCACGCCAATCAGTCCGGTCGGCAGCGTATGTCGCTCTATATCGGGCATCGTCCAGCCAATCACGTACTGAAGGCCGAGCAAGACAAAGACGAGCCAGTGCAACGCCTTCGCCACACGTCCGTACACTGGGTCACTGGGGGCTTGATTCATGCACTCGGCTCCTACCAAACGGGTCGATGATCGTATCCTTAAGGGCGCGCTCGCAATGCCCCGCCACTGAAGTATGCGCCAGAGGCCTCACGCCTAAGTCATTCATTGGTGACCTACCCAAATCACCACGCAACCAACTCGCCATGGTTGCAAGCACAAAAACGATTTTATAGGCTGAGGCACCGCCGTGTCACTGGTAGAAATACTGACAAACCGTCACACTTCCCATCATGATTGAAGCCAACGCCTTAACCAAACGCTTCGGGGATACGGTCGCTGTCTCTGGCCTCTCGTTCACAGTGAGCCCCGGCGAGATTCTGGGGTTTCTTGGGCCTAACGGCGCTGGCAAATCCACCACACTGCGCATGATCGCGGGCTTTACCAAAGCGAGCTCAGGCCACGCATCCATCGGCGGCCACGACGTGGCCTCAGCACCCTTAGCCGCCAGACGCCAATTAGGCTACCTGCCCGAGGGCGCCCCCGCTTGGCCAGAAATGACACCACACGGTTTTTTGCAATGTCTCGCGCGCATTCGTGGTCTGTCGCCAGCGCTCGCACGCTCACGACTTCACTACACGATAGAACGCTTACAGTTAGACTCCGTGCTCCATCAACGCATCGATACCCTATCGAAAGGCTTTAAACGACGTGTCGGTTTGGCTCAGGCGCTATTACATGATCCGCCGGTATTGATCCTGGATGAACCAACCGATGGTTTAGACCCCAATCAAAAGCATGAAGTGCGCTCCCTGATCAAGGAAATAGCCGCGGATAAAACCATTCTGATTTCAACGCACCTGCTAGATGACGTTCGACTGCTATGCACGCGAGCATTAATCATTCATCAAGGTCAGCTGGTTACCGATGCAACACCCCAGTCACTGGCAGCGCGCTCGCGATTTCATCAAGCGGTCACGCTACAACTGCACGCGGACTTATTAGAAGAAGATCTAGAGCTTATCATCCAACTCATCCATGCTGTTCCCGGTGTAAAAGACATCGATATTCAAACCCCCTCGCAAACGCAGGGTTATCAAATCACTGCATTCCCAGCACAGGGGCAGGAGATTTACGCTGCCATCCGAGAGTTGGCAAGCCAAGCAGATTGGCCGACGCAAGACGTACGCCTGGAACTTGGCCGCTTAGATGACGTCTTCAGACAAATCACGGGCAACAGCCAAGGCCAGCCATGAACGGCTTTCAGGCACTGTACCGTCGAGAACTGGCCGCGTATTTTTCGACCCCGCTCGCCTATCTTTTTTTAATCATTTTTCTCGTGCTATCCGGCGCGTTTGGCTTCTGGCTCGGCGGATTCTATGAGCGCAACCAAGCGGATCTATCACCGTTTTTCATGTTTCATCCTTGGCTGTATCTGATGCTCGTACCAGCTGTCTCTATGCGTCTTTGGGCGGAGGAGCGCCACAGCGGCAGCATCGAACTTCTACTGACACTACCGATCAGCACGGCGACTGCTGTATTAGCCAAGTTTTTCGCTGCATGGACCTTCATCGGACTGGCACTGGCGCTGACGTTCCCCACCTGGCTCACGGTGAACTATCTCGGTCATCCGGACAACGGCGCCATCCTCGCCAGCTACCTCGGTAGTTTCATACTCGCCGGCAGTTATCTGGCGATTGGTAGCGCGCTATCGGCGAATACCCGCAGTCAAGTCATTGCGTTTATTTCGTCGGTGACGGTGTGCCTACTTCTGCTCTTAGCGGGTCAGCCACTGGTACTCGATGCCTGTCGCGCTTGGTTGCCAAACCCACTGGTAGACGCCATCAGCGCCATTAGCCTACTCAGTCACTTCCAGGCGATCCAAAGAGGGGTTCTCGATCTGCGCGACCTCATTTATTTTGCGCTCACGATCGGTACGTGGTTGTGGGCAACCACCGTGGTGATTGATCACCAGCAGGCGGATTGACCATGCGCTTATGGACCCCCCGTCGGCGAGCACTGAGCGTTTACGGGTTGCTGGCTGTTTTGTTCATTGTTCTCACAATTCTGAGCCAACAGCTGATTCGTGGCGCGCGCTTAGATCTCACAGAGAACCATCTCTATACGCTGACGCAGGGCAGCGAGCATCTCCTCCATGACTTAAGAGAGCCGATCACACTGAGTTTTTATTTTTCGCAACAAGCCTCATCGTCCGAGCCAGAGGTACGCGCCTACGCGGGTCGTGTGCGCGAACTACTAAGCGAGATAGTGGCTCGCAGCCCAAGCGCCATCACGCTGCAAGAATTGGATCCAAAACCTTACTCGGTCGAAGAAGACCAGGCCACTGAGGCTGGGCTCGTATCTGTACCTGGGGAGCGTGGTGACCCACTGTGGTTTGGACTACACCTCACTAACAGTACCGACGGACAGGCGAGCATTGATTTTTTCCGATCCGATCGAGAGCCTTTTTTAGAATACGACGTGATTCGCCTGATCCATCAACTGGCCACACCCCATCGACCCGTGATTGGCCTGATCACAAGCCTGCCCATGAGCGCGATCAATGGCCCAAGCATCGGTGATCGCGGCGAACGATGGACGCTGCTCGCAGAACTGGCGAGTACATATGATGTCAAAGTCATCCCTGCCACCGACAACGCGCTACCCGACGGCATAGCCGCCCTGTTCATCATCCAACCTAAGACACTTACACCCGCACTTCGCGCGGCCATTGATCGCTACCTCACCTCCGGTGGCGCGCTGCTGTTGTGTATCGACCCAGACGCGCACATAGCGCCCCCTGCGAGTGCCGATGAGGTATTGGTCGGCAGCGATCAGGCGGGTAGTTTTGAGCCTTTCTTGACGGCTTGGGGCGTGCAATTTGATCCTGCGCAAACGGTCGGTGACTGGGAACACGCGCTGCGTGTGGGCGGGAGCAACCCAAACCAACCCGCGCGTCATTTAGCCTTTTTAGGGCTGAACTCGGAAAGCTTTGATCACTCAGATGCGATCACAAGCTCACTCAGCGTGATTAACTTGGCCACCCCAGGGCACTTCCAGTTCAAACCAACCCCCTCCCTCCGGTTTACTCCATTGATCAGCACCAGCCGCCAGGCAGGCATCCTGTCGCACCAGCAGTTAGCACTGGCCGAATCACCAGAAAAGCTCGCTGCTGAATTTAAAATCACCGACCAACGTTATGTGCTGGCCGCGCGCCTAGAAGGCTTGCTGCCAAGCGCCCTGCCGACAGAAGCAGCCCTCGATGCTACGCACGCCCAGACGACAACACGCAAACCCGCTCAGGTGATTCTAGTGGCTGACACCGATTTCCTAGCGGACCCTTTATGGCTACGACCAAGCACAACCCCAGAGAGCGGCCCGGCGGAAGCGTGGGCCAACAACGCTGATTTTGTGCTCAATGCGCTCGATAATTTAACCGGTATGCGCGATCTGATGGCGAGTCGTGCACGCCCGGTTCACTCTCGACCCTTTACACGCATAGAGCACCTGCGCGCACACGCTGACGCCCAATTACTACACGATGAAACCGCCTTACAAGAACAATTGTCCATCACAGAGAGCAAACTGATTGACTTACAGGCACATCGCAATGATCCCACCTCGCTCGCTCTATCCGCCGACCAGACACACGAAATCGCTGATTTTCAACAGCGACGTTGGCAACTACGCAAGCAATTACGCGCCGTTCGTCACGAATTAGACGAGCATATTCATCATCTGGGCTCGGTGCTCAAAGCACTGAATGTACTGACGATACCCACCTTGGTCGCGATCTCAGGCATCGGTTGGCTATGGCGCACGCGCCGCCGACGCAAGCCACTCCCGCGATCATGAAGACGACTTCCGTCATCTGGCTTTCTGTGGCGACCGCCGCGTGCGTCGCCTTGAGTGTCGCAATCACCCTCATACCACGCGCATCCACGACGATCCGAAGCCCCTTATACCTATTGCCTGAATTAGGCGGCCAAGTGAATGCCATCACCGGTCTACAGCTGACCGATGGCGCACGTACCCCACTCGTCACACTCTCGAAAACCGACCAAGGCTGGCGGGTGGAGCCGATGCATTTCTTCGCTGATCAGAAACAGGTACTGGACTTATTGACGAGTCTTAGCGCGCTCACCGTGGTCGCGAAGAAAACCGCCGACCCAGCACGTTTTAATGAACTCGGTGTCGCCGATCCGATGCCAAACAACCAAACCTCTCTTTACGTCGAGCTGCAAGGCACTCACCCGCCCATTCGCCTCATCATTGGACATCCGGCAGGCGCCCAAGGAAGCTATGTGCGACCTGCTGGCGCTCGGCATGCCAGCGAGGTGCGCCCTGCGCTTCGCCTCGGACGCTCACCACTCGACTGGGTAGAGCACCGACTGGTTGACTTGCCTGAGCGCACCATAAAAGTGATTCATATCCAGCGCCACGATGATTGGCCCTGGCAACTGATTCGCCCCACAGCAGGTGCACCGCACGTGGACGTGGTTCCTCCGTTACGCTCATCTGAGGTGTCTTTTGCAGGTGCCGCTGATGCTTTGTTTAAGACCTATGAAGAGCTCAGCCTCACAGACCTTCGCCCCGCAAGCACCCAAAGCAACGGCTTTGATCAAAGCGTAGTCACGACCTTCGATGGATTCACGCTCACCGTAGCACGCATCAGTCGCGAACCCCCCTGCTGGGTGTCACTGAGCGCATCGATTGATCGTTCTATAAGCGCCAATGACAACGAGCATACGCAGGCACTCATCACTGAGCGCGTACAGGCATTTAACCTACGACACCGTGAGTGGGAGTATCAGTTGGCTCCAGAGCGCTGCAGCGCTATCTTTCAAAAACGTAGCGATCTACTGAGGGCACTACCATGACTGCTGCAAACGTCAGCCGCCGACTTGCGTCTACCTGCTATGACGGTCTACTGGTGATGGCATTACTGATGATCATGACCGCCGCATTACTACTCACGACCCATGGCCGTGCGCTAGCACACGCATCCATTGGTGCCTGGGTGTACGCGTATCACGCTACTCTAATAGCGACGCTGGTAGGCTACTTCTACATCGGTTGGACGCGTAAAGGACAAACGCTCGGCATGAAAGCATGGGGTCTGCGCTTACAACGGGTGCATGGCCAGCGCATTGATCTGACAACCGTACTCATTCGGCTTGCCATCGCAGGCCCTTTGTATCTCTTGGTCATTGGCAGCACGCTCTATTGCATGCGCACACACGGTAACTGGCTATGGCCTGCCTGCGCCTCCCTGCCATTCGCCATCAATTGCCTATGGCACGCGCGAACGGGCCTCGGTACGCTGGAGGATCGCTTGTCTGGCACTCACATCGTGTACTTAACACCAGCGGAACGGTAGTCTTAACGCGCCCGAGCCAGCGCCACGGCGGTAAACACACTTAAGACAGCCAACGGCGCCCAGGCAATGACCAACGGTGGCATGCCATAAATCGCACCACTATTCTCCAAGGTGCGATTGACAAGAAAATAGATAACGCCGATGGCGATACCCAGCACGATCCGCAAGCCCGCACCAGAAGAGCGCAAGGGACCCAAGACAAAAGGAACGGCCAACATACAAAGCACCACGGTTGATAGGCTACGCGCCAAGCGCGACCACAACGCCACCTCCCAAGGGCGAGCAGCCAAATCGTTGGCGCGCAAGTGACGAATGTAACCAAGCAAAGCCCGTAACGGCAATGAATCCGGATCCACAGCGGCTAGGCTCAAAAAATCAGGATTAATTGGCGTTTCAAGGCGCAGGCTCGCCGCCTGCTGCGTGACCACTGGGAACGACCCCAAAACTGAGGTCACGTAATTTCGCAAGGTCCATACGTGCGAGGCGCTGATGTCGGCGCGATCCGCTTGGCTCAAGGACCACAACTGTTGACGCCCCACGTCATCGGTTGCCAACTGATAAATACGCACACCACCGTAACTGTGATCACCCGCCTGCCGATCAATACTGATCATCTGGTTGCCTTCTTTCAGCCAGACAATCCCATTGGCGGCTACACCGACATAACTATATTTGCCAGTCGTTTTTACATGGTTCGCGTAGGTTTCAAGCGGCGTTGCCAAATACTCACCAAAAAACGTCGCCAGCACCAGCAAAAAAGCACCCGCCATACCAGCAGCGAAAGCGATACGCCAAGCAGATAGACCCGTGGCGCGCACCACAATTAATTCACTGCCGCGAGCCAAGTTACCTAGACCCAACAAGGCACCCATTAACGCCGCAATCGGCAGCAGTAGAAAAGCCTGCTTGGGCAATAACAACACAGTCACAAGCGCTGCATCTAACATGCTGTAGGTCCCAACACCCACATCGCTCTGCTGATCCAGAAACAAAAACAGCGCGGCCAACATCAAAAGCACCGCCATCACCAAGGCGGTATAGCGAAGGACTTCGCGCGCCAAGTATCGATCGATTAATGTCATGCTGAAACCCGACGCCCCACCAGCGATGGCCGCCACATGAACCACGCCAGCAAAAGCACCACGATATGCACCCACCACAACCCAATGATCGGCGGTAACCAGCCCTTCTCAAGCCACGTGCGCGCGGCAGACACTAAATTGGAATAGACGAAATACAGCAAAATCACAGTACCTAACCGCGCATAACGGCCCTGGCGCGGCTGCAATACAGCCAAAGGGATGGCCAGTAACGCCAAGATCAGCGTCATCACCGGCAAAGACAGGCGCCACTGCAACTCGGCTTGCGCTTTCGGACTCGAATCGCGGAATAAGTCGCCGGTACTGCGCGCTTCTACCCGAGTGGACGTGGCAACCTGCGCACTCACCGCGACCGGAATGCCATGTTCGGCAAAGTGGACTTGTCGAATCGACGCTTGCCCAGGCGTTGCCTCATAACGATCGCCGTCATAGAGCACCAACACATGCAGATTGCCTTCCTGCTCAATGCGCTGCACTGCGCGCTCAGCCAGCACCACTTGCACACTGGGGCCGACATGGCGCTCGACAAACACATGTCTTAGCACCCCATCGGCATCCGCTGACTCTGCGTAAAACGCAACGGTACCGCGTGCAAGCGTATGGAACTTACCGGGCTCTAACTGACCGAATTGAGCCGCTCGCAGTGCTTGACGACGAATATCCTCCACTTGGGAAAACGCTTGCGGCGCGACCCATAGGGTGAGCCAACTGAGGCCCAAGGTGACACCCACCGCCAAGAGCCCCACCGACCAGAGCAGACGCGTGGGACCCACACCGCACGCGTTTAGCGCGGCCATTTCATTTTCGTGATGCAATCGTCCCAAGGCCAAAACCAGACCAAGCAGCAAGCCCACCGGCACGATCACGGTAAAGTTCTGGACGGACATTAAGCCGATCAAATGCAAAATGACCGCCTGCGGGTAGCCCCGCGCGGTGCGAAGGAAATGATTTGCGTGGGCAGTGCCCAGGCGGTCCGGTGGGTGACGATGAGTGCCTTGTCCTCAGCAACCCA
>CAIYVA010000010.1 GCA_903929455.1 uncultured Pseudomonadota bacterium
CACAGTGGCTACCTGCTAGCTGCCGCTAATCTAAGTACGGGCTTAACGCCTAGGCAACAACGACCCATCGTATAGCGACGTCGCCTGCATACGACGCAGTGTGAGCCACCTCACACGGGCTTCCCCATCTTTTATGGGATTATTACGCGGATTCGACAGTTGACACGCTAATCCGCCCGAGTCGCCTTTGCGACCTGCGGTTTTAAAGGTTCTCGCCCTGTGAATGATCCGGCTCCCCTAAGCAATGATCGGCAGTCCCGCTATTCGCCTAGCGTGACCTTGCCTGAGCGCTTGGTACAAGAAGGGCTGCTAGACGAACAATCGCTGGCCGAAGCGCAACGGCTTTCGCAAGACAGTCGCACGCCGTTGATTGCCTATCTCGTTGACAAACAGATCGTGCCTTCGCGCGCCATTGCAGCCACCGCCGCCGCCATGTTTGGTGTGCCACTATTTGATCTCGACTGCGCGGTGATTGACCCTGAAGTCGTCCGCATGGTGAAAGAGACGCTACTCAAAAAACACCGTGTGATGCCACTGATGAAGCGTGGTCGGCGTCTGTTCATCGCCATTTCCGACCCCAGCAACTTACACAGTCTTGATGAGATCCGCTTCTCCACAGCCATGCACGTCGATATGGTGGTGGTAGAGGAAGACAAGCTGCAAAAGCTTCTGCACAAAACGCTCGAACAGATCGATTCGACGATGCCTGCGTTTGCCGAAGATGACTTCGATCTGGAGAATCTCGATATCTCAGGCACTGATGACGGCGCCGATGCCACATCAGCCATCAAAGATGATGTCGAAGATGCACCCATCGTTCGCTTCATCAACAAAGTCATGGTTGAGGCCATTAAAAAAAGCGCGTCCGACATCCACTTTGAGCCTTACGAGAAAATCTATCGGATCCGTCAGCGCATCGATGGCGTGCTGTATGAGGTCGCCTCACCACCGATACAGCTCGCCCCGAAAATATCGGCCCGTATCAAGGTGATGTCGCGCCTTGATATTGCCGAAAGACGCGTGCCGCAAGACGGGCGTATCAAACTCAATTTATCCAAGAACCGCTCCATTGATTTCCGCGTCAGTAGTTGCCCAACGATTTTTGGCGAAAAAATCGTGATGCGAATTCTTGATCCGACCACCGGCATGCTCGGCATCGATGCGCTCGGCTATGAGCCAGTTCAAAAAGAACTTTACCTACAGCACCTAAAACGGCCGCAGGGCATGATTTTGGTGACGGGACCAACAGGCTCTGGAAAAACCGTTTCTCTGTACACGGGCTTAAGCATATTAAATGTTGAGGACACCAACATCTCAACAGCTGAAGACCCGGCCGAAATTATTTTGCCTGGCGTTAACCAGGTCAACGTGAATCCCAAAGTAGGCCTGACGTTTGCTGCTGCGCTTCGCGCCTTCTTGCGTCAGGATCCGGACGTGATCATGGTCGGCGAGGTACGCGATCTAGAAACAGCTGAGATTGCCATCAAGGCCGCACAAACAGGCCACTTGGTATTATCAACCTTGCATACCAATGACGCACCACAAACCCTGACGCGGCTAATTGATATGGGTGTCAAGCCCTACGCAATCGCTACGTCCGTCAGCCTCATCATTGCGCAGCGCCTCGCACGCCGCCTATGCCCGCATTGCAAAACGCCACTGGATATCCCAAATGAAGCGCTGCTACAGGAAGGCTTCACAGAGCAAGACCTTGAAACCGGTCTTCGCATTTATGGGCCTAAGGGTTGTGGCGCCTGCACCAATGGCTACAAGGGTCGCGTGGGCATCTATCAGGTGATGCCGGTCACCGATGTCATTGGACGACTGATCATGGAAGGCGGCAACGCCATGCAGATTACAGACCAAGCACGGGCGGATGGTGTCTGGGATTTGAGAACGTCCGGCCTTCATAAGGTGAAGCGCGGCTTAACGAGTCTGGAAGAAATTAACAGCGTCATCACGGAATAACGACCCGGTACGCTCGCCTCTTATTCGGAGTAGATAATCATGGCGCTGGCTGCAGTCGACAAGAAACAGCTGATCTTCCAATGGGAAGGTCGCGATCGCCGCGGCACGCGGGTAACTGGACACATCGCCGGACCCTCTCAGCAGGTGGTGCGCGCGCAGTTGCAACGACAAGGCATTACGCCCCGCAAGATTTGGCAAAAACGCGCCACCTTTCAGTCGCGCTCTAAGCCGACCGCGGGCGATATTGCTATTTTCTTTAGGCAACTGGCCACCATGCTGTCGGCTGGCATACCACTGGTACAGTCGTTTGAGATCATTGGAGTGGGACACGAGAAGCCTTCTGTGCAGAAGCTACTCATGGACGTTAAGAACCAAATTGAAGGCGGCCTCACGTTACACGACGCACTGGCCCGACACCCACTGTATTTTGACGCCCTTTCGATCAACTTAATTCAAGCAGGTGAGCAAGCCGGCGCGTTAGAGAGCCTGCTGGATAAAATCGCCACCTACAAAGAAAAAACGGAAGCCATTAAGAAGAAAATCAAGAAGGCGATGTTTTATCCGGCAGCCGTTTTGGGCGTTGCGGTCATCGTGACGGTTATTTTGTTGATCTTTGTGATCCCACAATTCGAAACGCTCTTCAAAGGCTTTGGTGCAGATCTGCCCGCCTTCACCCTCATGGTGATCGGCATGTCC
This sequence comes from uncultured Pseudomonadota bacterium, assembly GCA_903929455.1. Lineage (GTDB taxonomy): Bacteria > Pseudomonadota > Gammaproteobacteria > Steroidobacterales > Steroidobacteraceae > CAIKZZ01. The sequence continues at coordinate 2,665 of CAIYVA010000010.1, forward strand.
AAGTTTGTGCAAACGAAGGGCTGGTTTCTGGCGATCGTGGCCGGCGGCGGCGCTTTCGCTTTTGGCCATTTTTATAAGCGCTCTCGCGTCATGCAAGAGAATATCGATCGGTTGCTTCTGAAAATGCCGATTGTCGGTCCCATCTTAAGAAAAGCGGCGATCGCGCGTTTCGCACGAACTTTGTCGACAACTTTTTCTGCCGGCGTGCCACTCGTGGAAGCCCTGCAGTCAGTAGCCGGCGCCACGGGTAATATCGTGTATGAGTCAGCCGTGATCCGTATGAAAGATGAGGTATCGACTGGCCAACGACTGCAACGTGCCATGGAGAACTCAGGCTTATTCCCTAACATGGTCAACCAAATGATTGCGGTCGGTGAGGAGTCGGGCTCTCTTGATACCATGTCATCTAAGGTCGCTGATTTTTACGAACTCGAAGTGGATGCAGCCGTGGACTCGATGTCGAGCTTACTCGAACCTCTGATCATGGTGATCCTAGGCGTGCTCGTCGGTGGATTGGTGGTTGCGATGTACTTACCCATCTTCAAGTTAGGCGCTGTGGTCTAAGCTGTCAGGTCGCCATTCGCTGTAGTCACTGGATCGCTCTATGCTGAACGCAATGACACTGCCATGGCAGACGTGGGTCGTACTCACCGGCATCGTGGGCCTGCTGGTGGGCAGCTTTCTCAATGTAGTGATTTATCGCTTGCCACGCATGATGGAGAGGCAGTGGCGAGCGGACTGCGAGAGCCTAACGGCAGGCGTCGAGGCGAAACCGCTGTCGCCTTATAACCTCGCCGTGCCGCGTTCCGCCTGCCCACACTGCCAAACGCCCATCCGCGCGACCGACAACCTACCGGTACTGAGTTGGCTCCTGTTGCGCGGCTGCTGTCGAGCCTGTCGCGGTGCTATTTCAATTCGCTATCCGCTGGTCGAGCTCGTGACAGCCATCCTATCCATCGCGGTCGTGTGGCGCTTTGGCGCAACGTGGGAGGCGCTGTGCGGATTGGCACTCACGTGGGCGCTCATTTGTCTGACCGTGATCGACTTTGATACCCAACTCTTGCCTGACCAGATCACGCTGCCCCTGCTTTGGCTCGGTTTGTTGGCCGCGCGCTGCCTAGGTCGGGGCCCCGCCGCCTTGCCGGTGGATATCGACAGTGCGGTGGTCGGGGCGATGGCAGGCTACCTGAGTCTATGGCTCGTCTTTCAGGGCTTTAAAGCGGCCACAGGCAAAGAAGGCATGGGGCGCGGTGATTTCAAGCTACTGGCGGCCTTAGGCGCCTGGCTCGGCTGGCAACTACTGCTTCCTATCCTGCTGTTTTCGGCCGGCGCTGGGGCAATTTGGGGTATCGCCCTCATTGCGCTGAAGCGACATGACCGAGAACAGCCGATTCCCTTTGGGCCCTATCTGGCGGTCGCCGGCTGGCTCATCATGATGTGGTCCCAGCCGCTCACTGCGTCTTGGTGGCCACTGACCCGCTGAGGCCTCAACACGTGTTCACCATCGGCCTCACCGGCGGCATTGCCAGCGGGAAAAGCACCGTCGCCGCGCTATTTTCTGCGCTCGGCGTACCCGTCATTGACACCGATCAGTTAGCCCGCGAGGTGGTTATGCCCGGCGAATTGGCGCTGGATAAGCTCATCGCTGCGTTCGGGCCAAGTATTCTTGACGCCACCGGTCACCTAGACCGCAAGGCACTGCGATTGCGGGTCTTTGCCCATCCTGCCGAGCGCATTCAACTGGAAGCCATCCTGCACCCTGCGATACGCGCACGGCTTGCCACCCAACTGGCGGCAATCACCAGCCCTTATGCGGTGATCGCGATGCCCTTGCTAGCAGAAACCCACCAGCAAGCGAACTTTGACCGGGTGCTCGTGGTTGACTGCCCAGAATCCCTACAAATGGAGCGTTTACTGGCTCGGGACGGTGAAACCAAAGCGGGGGCCAAAGCCATCTTGGCAGCCCAGGCAACGCGTCACGAACGGCTCCAACTGGCCCACGATGTGATTGAGAACACCACAAGCCAGACAGCCCTAGGCCCACAGGTGGAGGCACTGCACCACCGCTATCTCGCCTTAGCACAGAGCCGCTCCAGCTGAGGCCACCGGGACCACCCAAAACACCCCGCCCCAGCGCCTTGCAAAATACGGGTTGTCGCCATCCGCTGTGCTCGCGCAGAATAGGGCCATGTCAGCCCTTGACCCACCAGAGAAGCAAAACCGCGCAGATCGAAACTACGCGGTATTTGAGCAGCCACTTAATGAGCGGATGCGAAATTTTCTGCGTCTCGAATTTCTGTACCGGCAAGCAACCCACCACCATACGACGCCGAGTCCATGGTCTACGCGCGCCGCAGTCATTAGCCTACTAGAGATACTCACCATCACTGGTCGTGGGGATCCTCGCAGTGACGTGCTCAAAGACCTAGAGCGTCAGATGGTGTTGCTACGCGATTTTCAAAGCAAAGCCGGCGTAGACACGGAGCGCCTACAAACCGTCCTAACGCGTCTGACGCGTCGACGCACTGACTTGCAAAACGCAAACAGTAGCGCGATGAATAAATTACGGGAAAACGAATTCCTCGCCTCTATCAAACATCGCAGCGCCATTCCCGGCGGCACCTGTGAATTTGATCTACCAGACTATAGCCACTGGCTGCATTCGTCAGAAAGCGCACGACAACATGATTTTGGTCAGTGGCTCGAAATTTTAAGACCGCTGTGCGAGAGCGTCATCGACCTTTTATGGGTGACGCGCGAAAATGCCGTGCCACGCACTGAAACGGCAACCGCTGGTTCGTACCATATTGCTTTCGAGAAAACGGCACCGATTCAATTGCTGCGCATCGGCCTGCCAGCTGATAGCACCTTGTTTCCACAAATCAGTGGTAGTCATCACCGCTCAAGCATTCGCTTCCTGACCTGGATGAATGCCGATACGCGACCGGTGCAAGCCACCGAAGACATTACCTTCCGATTGACCTGCTGCTCCTGATCGTGACTGTGACGACGCTAAAACCCCGCAAATGCCCGACCTGCGGCAAAAGCTATCATCCGACGCCGGGTAGCCTTTGGCTGGCATTTTGCAGCGAGCGCTGCCAACTCATTGATTTGGGAGCCTGGGCAGATGAGCGGCATGCCATCCCTGGCGAAGCACTGGATGACCCCCTCAAGGATTCTATGGATCTGCCACCTGAGTCCGATCACTAAGCGACTCACGCAATGGTGGGCGTGATACCGTCGCCTCCAACCACTTTATGACCCCATATCAAAGACCGTGAAGAAACGATCCACCTATTTGGACTTAGGACGACGTCAAGCCTTTGGCCGCCCGATCAAAAAGATCTTGCCGCCATTACCGCCTGCACCAGACCCAAGCACAGTCGCTGACTTTGATCTCGGCTCATGGCGCGTACGTCCGTCGCTGTCGCACATGACCCGCGCTGATCGCATCCAGACGCTCGACCCACAAACACTCAGCATCTTAATCATTTTGGGTCAACCACCGATCGAGCCCGTCAATCGTGAGGAGCTGGCAACACGTGTCTTCGGACGCGGTGGCATCGATCAGCATGGCGAAAAATTTCGCGCCTGCTTGAGTTTCTTAAGGCGCGTTCTGTCAGAAGATGGCTCCGTGCGCATCGTGAATGCGCTGGGTGACTGCTATCAATTAGAAACCGGTGAGCCGGTCGCCGACCGTGGGCTACGGGCCAATGACAGTGAGGTACTCATGCTGATGCCAAAAGGCATCAGTCATTGGCTAAATCGCGGGCGCCATCGACTACGCGCCATCAGTATTGCCGGCGCCATCGTGGCAACGTTGATCGTCGGTTTAGTGGTGTTGATCGGCAAAAGCACTCGAGTCACCTTTGATCCCTTTGTAAACAACACACCTTTCATAACCGACCCCGGTCAGAACTTAAGTCCACAGTTTTCACCCAACGGCCAACAGGTCGTCTATAGCCACCGCGCGGCAGATGGCACTGAAAAGATTTGGATCAAAGCGCTTAACGGCGGCACAGCCCGCGCACTGACTGAGGGCGCAGGCCAAGACTCTTTCCCCGCATGGTCAAGGACCGGCAACCTGGTGGCCTTTCAGCGCCGCAGCAAAACAGACTGCCAGGTCCTCGTCATCAGCGTCACGGGTGGCGAAGCGCGCCACTTGGGTGATTGCGAATTTGGTGCCGATGGCCCCATGACGTGGGTTGCTGAGGACAAGGCACTCATCGTCACCCACCGGACCGCCTGGGCACTGCCCACGCAAATCATTTCCTTCGCACAGGCCGATGGAAAAATGACGGGCGTCACCAACCCAGCCAGTGGTATGCCGGGAGATCACGCACCGAATCTAACAGCCGATGGTCGCCGTCTCGCATTTGTGCGATCAAAAGCGCCCGGCGTGGCTGATCTGACGTTGCTTGAGCAAGATGGCACGCAGGCCAAGACGGTCACGCGCGATGCACTACCTATCCACGGCAATGCATGGGAACCTGCCGGAATCTCTATGATCATTTCGTCCGCGCGCGGTGGCCGTGATGCGCTCTGGCGCTCGCGACTCGATGGTGGGCGACTGGAATTAGCCGTCTCCCTCAAGGATGCACTACGAGCCCCAGCCGTTAGCCCAGACGGTCGGACGCTGATCTATGAACGCTGGCGTATCACCAGTCAGTTCGCCCAACACACCCTCAATGACGACGATCATGGACATGCCGTGACAATCGCCAGTGGCCATGCGCTCGAACGGGGTGCACACCTGTCCGAGGATGGTAAACGCTGGGTATTCGTCTCCAATCGCAGCGGCCAAGATCAACTCTGGATTGGCGACAGCAGTAGCGCCGCCCCCACACAACTGACGCATTCAGACGCCGATTATCTGGAGACACCACGCTGGTCGCGCGATGGAAAAAGTGTCGTATTCACTGCAAGTCATCATGGGCAAATGGATGTGTGGAGCGTGAATGTCGCTAACGGCCATCTTGAAGCGCTGACTCGTGATGGCAAAAGCAAGGCACCCTCCTTCTCGCGAGATGGCCACAGTCTTTATGTGGGATCCGCTCGCAATGGTCACTGGCAGATTTGGCGCCAGCCATGGCCGACAAATACGAAAAACCGCGCAGAACAAATTACCCAAACCGGTGGACTAGCCGCCATCGAGTCAGCGGATGGCAGCTTGCTCTACTACGTTCGACATGATCGCAAGGGTCTCTGGCAGCGCAGCCGAAATCCGGGTGGCGACGAATCGTTATTAAGCGCAGAGCTCGCGCCATTGGACTGGCGCAACTGGGATGTCGCCTCAGACGCGATTTGGTTCGTGGCGCGCAGAGAAGACAGCGAACCTATCTTGGCACAGTACAGCTTTTTTGAAGGCCGCTTGCTGCGTGGTCCGACGCTACCCAAACTGCTACCAGAATCAGGCTTAACACTGACACCAGATCGCTCGTCTGTCTGGCTATCAGAAATAGTCTCAACGCAAGTCGACTTAGAGAAAGCGACCCTAAGCCATCAAACGCAGTAGGCTACCCGGCGAAATCACAGCGAGGGACCGGTCCGAATCTCGCCATCCCACGACAGCGTACCGACCGGCACCACCGCGGCTGGAATCTGCAAGGGATGCGCGTACCAAGGCACGCCCACTCTGCTTAACGCACGCCAGTCATCTGCCGCCATGATCGGATCATGTAGTAGCAAAAAATCAGCCCCCATAGCGATGGCAGCATGACAGTCTCTCAAGGTACTCACGCAGCAGCCGGTTAAGCGTGTGTTGCCACCACGACAGAGCCTAAGTTCAGGATCCGCGCCGACCTCAAAATAGAGGTGCCGCGCAGCCTCTATTACATTGCGCAACACGTCATCCGGCGAATGGTCAAACACCCAAGCCAAAGGAGCACCGCCGCTGCGACTCGCGTAGTGCGCCACACACTGATCCACAGACGCGCGCACAAACTGGCGCGGCAGACGTAGTGCGGTGATGATCGGCTGATCCGCCTCTAACACGTCAACATCCAGTAACGCTGCTGGCAGACACCACTGCAGCGCTTGATCATCCAACGACTGAGGCACACCCCGCCACGCAGTCACGCGCCACGCAGCCACCTCGACTGCTCGAGCTGCCTGTGGATAGTGATGACGCACCACCATCAAAGGCTCCGCTGCCAAAACGCGGATACCAATTTCCTCAGCAAGCTCACGGGATAAGGCCGCTAACTCTGATTCGTCCGCATTGATTTTACCGCCAGGGAACTCCCAGCGACCCGCCAGCGCTTTACCCACGGGGCGCTGCGCAATCAGTACACGACCCGTATCGTCTGACAGCACACCAGCGACCACACGCACGTCATTCACTGCTCAGCGCTCCAGAGGGCAGCCGATGTAGCGCAACCCATCAAGACGTGGCGCGCCCCGATCGAGCGATCGATCAGCCGTTACCGCTAAGCGCACCATGGCAGTGCTTGAACTTAGTGCCAGATCCACAAGGGCAAGGCTCATTGCGACCGATATCGCCCTGAAGGGCCAAGTTGCCGTGGCACTGTTTGTACTTCTTCCCTGAACCACAGGGACAAGGATCGTTGCGACCTACCTTAGGATCGCTCCGCTCGAATGGCGTCATCATAGGTGCGGCATCTTGAGCAACCGGCTCCGCTGGCGCCTCCGGCAATACCGATGGCGGCTCAGCGTGCTGAAATTGCATGGCGCGCGACAAGCGCTCTTGACGCTCCTGCTCCTCACGAGCCACTTCTTCCTGTGAACGCACCTGCATACGCGCCAGCAGTGTGACCGTATCGAATTTAATGCGTTCTAACATGCCTGAGAACAATTCAAAGGCCTCGCGCTTATATTCTTGCTTCGGATTTTTCTGCGCATATGAGCGCAGAGAAATACCTTGACGCATATAGTCCATCGCACCCAAATGATCGCGCCAGTGCGAATCAACCATCTGCAGCATCAACGTACGCTCAATGCGACGCAAGTCGGCAGTGCCAACTACCGATTCTTTTTCTTGATAGGACTGATCCAGGAGCGCCACTAGGTGCTCTTGAAGATCGGCCGAGACACGCGTTTTATCGTCATCCAACCAAGTCTTAATAGACACAGTCAAACCAAAATCACGCAAAATCGCTTCTTCCAACTCCTGGAGACGCCACTGCTCTTCCATGATCTCAGCGGGGGCATACTGAGCCACCAGACCCGCAACGACATCACGTCTCAGATCATGAATGGTGTCCGCAATGTCGTCAGCTGACATCAGCTCATTTCGCTGACTGTATATGACCTTACGCTGATCATTAGCGACGTCATCATACTCTAAGAGATTTTTACGTAGATCAAAGTTATAAGCTTCAACCTTGCGCTGCGCACGCTCAATCTGCCGAGTCAGCATGCCGCTTTCAATGGCTTCGCCTGCACGCATACCCACACGCGACAGTAGTGCCTTCATGCGTGTCGGATCACCGAAGATACGCATTAAATTGTCTTCAAGCGAAAGATAGAAGCGAGATGATCCAGGATCACCCTGACGGCCAGAGCGGCCGCGAAGCTGATTATCAATACGTCGAGACTCGTGCCGCTCGGTACCAATAATGTGTAAGCCACCTGATGTCAGCACCTGAGCATGGCGCGCCGCCCAATCGGACTTAGCCGCCTCCAGTGCCGCCGCATCCGCATCGGCCGCCGCCGCCTCCGGACGACCACCCAGTACAATGTCAGTACCACGACCCGCCATGTTCGTCGCAATCGTCACTGCACCGGGTCGACCCGCTTGAGCGACGATCGTGGCTTCGCGCTCGTGCTGTTTGGCATTGAGCACTTCGTGCGCAATCGCTTCCTTGGTGAGCAGTTTTGACAGCAACTCGGAGGTCTCAATGGACGTAGTACCCACCAACACCGGCTGTGCACGACTCATGCAATCCCTGATGTCCTCGACAATCGCCGCAAACTTATCGTCTTGGGATAGATACACCAGGTCGGACCGGTCTTTGCGCACCATATCGCGATGCGTTGGGATAACCACGACTTCAAGGTTGTAAATCTGCTGAAACTCATATGCTTCGGTGTCAGCTGTACCGGTCATTCCCGCCAGTTTTTTGTACATGCGGAAATAGTTTTGGAAGGTAATCGAAGCGATCGTTTGGTTTTCTTCGCGAACCTCGACACGCTCTTTGGCTTCCACTGCTTGGTGCAGGCCGTCGGACCACCGACGGCCCTGCATGGTACGGCCAGTAAACTCATCAACAATGATGACTTCACCCTGGCGGACGATATATTCAACATCTTTGCGGTAAATAGAATGCGCACGCAAGGCGGCATTCAGATGATGCATCAAGCGAATGTTGGCAGCGTCATACAAACTACCTCCATCGCGCAGCAGACCACTCTCAGCAAACAGCTGCTCAGCGTGCTCATGACCTGATTCGCTGAGATGGACTTGCTTTTGTTTCTCATCCACCCAGTAATCGCCGTCATCGGCCTCTTCGCTTGAGGCAGGCTTTAGCTGAGGGATGAGCGCATCAATCTTGAGATAAAGCTCGGTGCTCTCTTCAGCAGGACCCGAAATGATCAGCGGTGTGCGGGCTTCATCGATAAGAATAGAGTCAACTTCATCGACGATCGCGAACTCAAGACCACGTTGCACGCGGTCCTCGTTCCGAAAGGCCAAGTTGTCACGCAAGTAGTCAAAGCCATATTCGTTATTGGTGCCATAGGTGATGTCGCAGGCGTACGCAGCACGCTTTTCAGCAGACGACTGGCCTGAGCTAATCACACCAACTGAAAGCCCCAGAAAGCGGTACACGGGCCCCATCCAGTCCGCATCACGAGCCGCAAGGTAGTCATTGACGGTGACCACATGCACGCCCTTACCTGGCAGGGCGTTTAAATAGACTGGGACCGTTGCTACCAGGGTCTTGCCTTCCCCGGTGCGCATCTCGGCAATCTTCCCCTGATGTAAAGCGATGCCACCAATGAACTGGACATCGAAGTGCTTGAGACCAATCGTGCGACGCGCAGCTTCCCGTACAGCGGCGAAGGCTTCAGGCAGTAATTTGTCTAAGGTCTCCCCGTCGGTCAGACGCGCCCGAAAGGTGGCGGTGAGTGAGGGGAACTCGTCATCCGTGAGCGCCTGCATCTTGGCATCAAAGCCGTTAGCAGCCACGACAAGCTTGCCGTATAGCCTGAGCAAGCGTTGATTACGGCTACCAAATATCGAGGTCAGGAGCTTTAGCACGGATCACGGTCCTCAAGAGCGGGCCTTCCCCAAAGGTTTGGCCTATAAAAGTCGAGCATTGTACTCAGTCGCCGTGGGGATTACCCATCCGCACGCTCAGATCGGGGGGCAGGCGTCCGAGTGAGCCGCCTCACGGTCGGCTCATCACCAAGGTGGGAAGGATGTTATGACTGATGAAACCCATCGGATTGACCGGATTTCCGTTCAAGAGCACCTCAAAATGAACATGGGGCCCGGTCGAGTGGCCTGAGCTACCCATGAGCGCAACGGCCTGCCCTTTCTGAACGGTATCGCCCACTTGCACTAAGATCTGCTCATTGTGAGCGTAGCGCGTGACATAGTCATTACCATGATCAATTTCAACGAGATAGCCATAAGCAACCTTGGGCCCCGCCCACGTCACAATCCCAGCTGCCACAGCGGCGATCGGGTCACCCACCTTGCCCGCAAAATCAACGCCTGGATGAAACGCGGTATACCCGGTAAACGGGTCTGACCGTCGCCCAAATTGCGACGAAATAAAGCCTTTCGTGATCGGTGCACCCTGCGGCACCACTTCTGTACCCATCTGCTTAGCCAGCACTACGTTTTCTAAGGCACCCATTTTCCGCTCTCGATCGCTGATCTGATCGGCCAAGCGATCGAGCACGTCCGTGAGCACTGGCAAATCAGCGCCACGACCGGCCACCACCGCCGGCACTTTGACCGCGGGCTGATCAAAATTAAACTCACTGGGATGCAAACCGGCAACCTGAGTCAGCCGCTTACCGAGTGCGTCAAGGCGGATCACGTGGGCATTCATATCACCCACCCGCATCGCCAACGCATCCACCGTATCCTGTAGGAGGCGCCTTGCAGATGCGACTTCCTGACGCTGCCGGTCAAGATCTAAGGACCATGTTTGCATTTGCTGGCCGGGTTTCGCCTCCGCCCAGTAGGCGCCCAATACCGAGCCGGCCGCGAACACGCCTCCCAATACAAACACGACCGCCATCACCGCAATCACCACCAAACGCGGCGAGCGCAGATCGACTTCTCGTGTGCGGCCCAATGGACCGTGTAACACTAGCTTGTTCATGTCACCCTCCGCGCTCCAACGACACCGAAGCGACGCGAGCTCAGACAAACTTCAGTCACCACAGTTCAGGTAGGCTCACGATGGGGTATAGGAGACAGCCTGCGTATCAGCATCGAGGCCCCGAGCACCGCACACGCGGAGCGCGACTATGCAACAAAAACCCTTGAGTAATCAAGCACTTTTGAGATAATTAACGGGCGACAGACGCGTGCTTTAATGCGAAAACCGATCTCTATCAGCGAGTTACTGGCTCGCGGCAACAAGAAGATGAGCGCCTTACAAGCGGGTGCTAGCGCCGCGCAGAAAGCGCTTGCTGCAGTGCAACATTCTTTGGGGCCAGATTTGGCCCCGCACATCTTTGGGGCGTCGCTGTCAGGGGATCCCCTCGACACATTGACGCTACTCGTCGAGAGCGGCGCTTATGCCACCCGAGTGCGCTACGCGTTACCGGAGGCCTTAGCGGATATTGCCAGCGCACTTGAACTGGACACTATTAAGACAACACAGATCAAGGTCAGGCCGCGCCCGAGCAATCGATCCGCTTAATTCTTAATGCGTCGCTAGCAGCAGACGTGATTAGTGACTGCCGGCAGGCGCTGTCACGTACGAAATGGGTGACTCGGCTCGATCGGCGAAGGTCACCTCTTCCCAAGCTAAGGCGTCCGCCATTAACGTCCTAAGGAGGCGATTATTGAGGCCATGCCCTGACTTAAAGCCAGTGAACTCCCCGATCAAACTATGCCCCAACAGGTACAAATCACCGATGGCATCTAAAATCTTGTGCTTAACGAACTCGTCTTCGTAACGCAGACCGTCTTCATTCAACATCCTAAACTCGTCTAATACGATCGCGTTATCCAAGGTGCCACCCAGCGCCAAGTTATGCGCCCGCATCATCTCAAGATCGCGCATGAACCCAAATGTCCGGGCTCGGCTGATTTCTCTCAGGAACGAAGTAGTTGAAAAATCCATCGATGCCCGCTGCGAGTGACGACGGAAAACAGGATGGTCAAACTCAATCTCAAAATTGACCTTAAATCCATTAAAGGGCTCAAAACGCGCCCACTTGTCTCCCTCACGCACCTCAATGGGCTTCAAGATACGCACGAAACGCTTCAAACTTTGCTGCTCCTCGATGCCGGCGGACTGCAACAAAAATACGAAAGGCCCTGCGCTGCCGTCCATGATCGGCACTTCGCTGGCACTTAATTCAACAAAGGCGTTATCAATTCCCAAGCCAGCGAAGGCTGACAACAAATGCTCTACGGTCGATACCTTGACATCCCCATTGACGAGTGTCGTACCGAGCATCGTCTCACCCACTCGGTCAAATCGTCCCGGAATATCAGCGGAATCAGGCAAATCGCTACGTCGAAACACAATGCCCGTATTCACGGCAGCCGGACGCAGGGTCATCAGCACTTTTTGGCCTGAATGCAACCCAATGCCGGTGGCTCGAATCGTGTTTTTTAACGTGCGCTGGTTCAGCATGGTCTGGTTGACAGAAGCGAGATCGCTTTTTTTCCGCCGCTCAAAATATTAGCAGAGGGTA
>CAIYVA010000011.1 GCA_903929455.1 uncultured Pseudomonadota bacterium
CAGTGCGGCTGATGGGATCGAGTGACTCGATCGCATTTAGTCGCTCGAGTGACAGGATGATCTCACCGGCATGCGAGACAGCACCCCCTGAAATACCGGTACGTCCGCCTTGTGGCACTACCCCGATACGGGCGGTGTGACAGAGGCGAAGTACATCGGCGACCTCAGCGGTGGTTTTGGGGCGAACCAACAGATCGGCGCCAAAGTTATGTGGATCAATGCCCGGATCACGAGTCGCCAAGTCGCGCGCCGTTAGGGCGTGGTCACGCCCGACAATCTCAATGAGGGCTGCGATGTGATCGGTGCTGATGGACATGGGTACAGGTTCCGAATGACCACCGGATTGTCGGCGGTTAGGCTCCTGCCGTCAAAGACGGCAGGAGCGACCACCTGTGTGCCTAGGCACGCATTTTGAGGCCCTTCGGGTCGAAGGGTGATTCGATCAAACGGGTCGCCGCGCGTCGCGTACCGATCAGTTCCACCTCAAAGCCAGTGGTGGCCTCAGCCACTGCCTTGTCGACGTACCCTAAGGCGATGGATTTTTTGACCGAGTGGCCGTAGCCGCCGGAAGTGACCCAACCCACGACCTTGCCGTCATGGAAAATGGGCTCATCGCTGATGGCATCGGCATCAACCGCAGCCACATCGAGTTGAATCAAGCGCCGCTCGCCGCCGCTGGCCTTTTCGGCAAGTGCCGCTTCACGGCCAATGAAGTGTTCTTTCTTAAAGTCTACAAAGCGACTTAAGCCCGCTTCCAGCGGTCCATAGATGGGGCGGAACTCGCGGGCCCAGGTACCAAAGCCCTTCTCTAGGCGCAGTGAGTTCAGTGTGCGGCCACCGATTAAGCTTAAGCCATGGCTGGCTCCTGCCTTCATCAGTAAGTCATACAGCGCTCGCTGATAATCGGTCGTGACCCACATCTCGTAGCCAATGTCACCGGTGAATGACACACGGCCCATCAGGGTGGGCACCATGCCCACGTCCATGGCTTTGAAAGACATGAAGGGGAAGGCGGCGGTGGATAAATCCTCGCTAACCAACGACTGCAGAATGTCGCGCGCGCGTGGGCCGGCAACAGAGAGGCCTGCGTATTCCATGGCGCACGGGCGGACCGTGACCCCACTGGGCGGCAGGCTTCTTTCGAACCAGCGCATGTAGAAAGTCTCGGCGGCATAGGTGCCCACCACGAAGAAGCGCTCTTCGCTCAGTCGTGCGATGGTGAAATCACCGATTAAGCGACCAGCATCGTTAAGCATCGGGGTCAGCACCATTCGACCGATGGCAGGTACGCGATTGGCCATGACCTGACCTAACCACTCAGCGGCCTTCGGTCCCGTGACTTCAAACTTGCCGTAGTTGGAGATCTCTAGGAGGCCAGCACGCTCGCGCACCGCACGGCACTCTTCGGCGACCACAGGATGCGCGTTGGATCGGCCCCATGTGAAATCTTCATGGGCCGGTGTGCCTTTAGGTGCAAACCACAGTGGGTGTTCAAGGCCGCAGTAATCACCGAACACAGCGTTCTCTGCAATCAGGCGATCATAAATCGGCGTGGTGCGCAGGGGCCGGGCGGCCGGCAGTTCTTCATTCGGGAAGCGAATACGGAAACGGCGTGAGTAGTTCTCGCGCACCTTGGCATTGGTGTAGGCGAGGGTTGCCCAATGGCCGTAGCGCGCCACATCCATACCCCAGATGTCAGCGCCTGGATCGCCATTGACCATCCACTGTGACAAGGCAAGGCCTACGCCACCGCCTTGACTGAAGCCTGCCATCACGCCGCACGCGACCCAGTAGTTCTTAAGGCCGCGCACGGGACCGATCAGTGGGTTGCCATCTGGCGCGAACGTGAAGGGACCGTTGACGATCTTCTTGATGCCAGCGCTTTCTAGACGAGGGAAGTGTTGAAAGCCAACCTCTAAGCTAGGCGCAATGCGATCCAGATCGTTGGGCAACAGATCTTGACCAAAGTCCCACGGAGTGGTTTTCGGTGACCAAGGGACACCGGCGCGCTCGTAGGTGCCCATCAGCATGCCGCCACGTTCTTGGCGCATGTAGATCTCACCCTCAAAGTCGATGCAGTGCAGTTGCTCTTTTTGACCTTTGAATTCTGGGATGTCTTCGGTGATCAGATACTGATGTTCCATTGCCAAGATCGGCAACTCAAGGCCCACCATGCGACCGACTTCACGTGCCCACAAGCCACCTGCATTGACCACATGGTCGGCATGTACGTTACCTTGGTCTGTGATCACATCCCACGTGCCATCGGGTCGTTGCTTGGTGTCGACCACGCGGGTTTGTCTGACGATCTCGGCACCACCGATTTGTGCTGATTTCGCGTAGGCATGGGTGACGCCATAGGGATCGACGTGACCTTCGATGGGGTCATAGATGGCGCCTAAGAAGTGTTTTTCATCTAATAGCGGGAATAGTTTCTTGGCCTCGGCGACTGAGAGCAGCTCTAGATCCATGCCCAAGTAGCGACCGCGTGCCACCGCCATTTTTAACCAATCCACACGCTCCGGCGTGCCCGCCAACATAATGCCGCCGGTGATGTGTACGCCGCAGGACTGACCTGAGATCGCCTCAATCTCTTTATAGAGATTGATGGTGTATTGCTGCAGCTTAGCGACGTTGGGGTCGCCGTTCACAGTATGCATGCCACCGGCTGCGTGCCAAGTGGAGCCTGAGGTGAGCTCTGCGCGCTCAATGAGCAGCACATCTTTCCAGCCCGCTTTTGTTAAGTGGTAGAGCACACTGGCACCGACCACACCACCGCCGATCACTACTGCTTGCACATGCGTACGCATATCAGTCCTTCATTCTGTTGGTTAAGTCAGGCGGCTTGCAGGCCGCCCATAGTTATCTAGGCTATCAATTAGCTAACGGGTGGCGCGCCGCCCTCGGCTTTTCGCCTGGCCACGAATGCATCGATCTCTTCAACGACAGCGGGATCGCGAACCGGTGCTTGGTATTTTGCCAGTGTGTCCTGCCAGATGGTATGGGCACGTTCGGTGGCCGTGTGGCTACCCGCATCGGTCCAAGCCCCAAAATTGCGCCAGTCCGATACCAATGGCGTGTAAAAGGCAGTTCGGTAGCGCGCCTGTGTATGCGCGCAACCGAAAAAGTGCGCAGGTAGCGCCTGTGAGACGCTGACGCCGGCCTCGGCAATGGCATCCAACGCAAGCTCAGCGGGGCTTGCCAGTACCGGCTGAAAGGTTTCAGCGAACATCTGTAGCATTTCGATGTCCAAAATAAACTTTTCATAGGAGGTACTGAGGCCGCTCTCTAGCCAACCTGCTGCATGCAGCAGGAAGTTACAGCCACCCATGAGTGCGCCCCACAAGCTCATCTGTGACTCATAAGCCGATTGTGCGTCAGGGCTGTTGGAGGCGGTGGCGTTCGATGAGCGCCATGGGAGGCCTACATGCCGCGCCAGTTGGCCTGCGCCAAGAGAGGATTTGACATACTCCGGCGTACCGAAGGCGGGGGAGCCGGATTTCATATCCACGTTGGATGTAAAGCTGCCGTACACGATCGGTGAGCCTGGACGCACGATCTGGGACAGTACCAATCCAGCCAATGCCTCCGCGTGTGCCAGCGTGAGAGCGCCCGCGATGGTGACCGGTGCCATGGCGCCGGCTAATGTAAAAGGCGTGATGATCAGTGGTTGTCCTGCCGCTGCGAAATCAATGATGCCTTCCGCCATCGGAATATCAAGTTGCAACGGTGAATTGGTGTTGATGATGGCAATGGTATGAGGGCGCGCCTCAAACTCTTCTTTGCTCAGCCCATAAGCGATACGAATCAGCTCAAAATTGTCATTGATCTGGCCCGTGCCACGCGCATAGACCAGGGGGATCTTGTCCGTCAGCATGAGCATCGCGCGCGTGGTGTCGAGGTGACGGATATGGATCGGAACATCTTGCGGCTCGACGCCGCCACCTAACACATGCATGACCTCAAAGCTCTGGCAGAGCTTCATGAGGTTAGAAAAGTCTTCAAAGGTGCCGGCGCGTCGCCCGCCTTTGAGATCCATGATGTTAGGTGGGCCTGACGTTGGCGCGAATACCACATGTTTGCCGGACATGGGCATATGTCGTGCCGGATCTTTGGCATGCAAGGTGATATCGCGCGGCACAGTGGCTAACGCTTGTGCCACCAGACCACGATCGATGCGCGTCATATAGGTGGATTCATCGACCATGGCGCCACCAGCAGCGTAGGCTTTGCGACCACGCTCTGACAGGACGCGCATCCCTTGATTTTCGAGGATGAGTAGGGCGGCCTCATGAATCGAGGCAATCTCATCTTCTGAGAACACCGTGAGTGGCGTAAAGGGGTTCGTTAAGTGCCGGTACGTCAATGAGCGATCAGGAATCGGCTCTGCCGTGCTTTGTGCGCCGGGACGGCGACGCCCGGTGCGTCGCTCGGCTCGATCGGAATGCTCTGTCATGAATGAAATGCTCCTACGGGTTCGGTTCCGCGTGTGTCTGTCGTGGTCGATGGGCTTGTGCCAAAGTGTTCGATGAGCCATGACCGGAATAAAGCGATGGCAGGGTCGCTTAAGCCTTCTGGATGCGTGATCAGGTAATAGCCATACCCTTCGTCTAAAATTACGTTAAAAGGCTGAACTAAGCGTTTAGTTGCTAGATCATCTTTAAATAAGTTGATGTCAACGAGCGCGAGCCCTTCGCCGGATAAAGCGTATTGGGCGGCCAATAATGAAGTGTCAAACACCAGGCCGCGATCGACGTTCACGTTACTTGGGCGCTCTTGTTTAATGAGTTGTGCCCAGCGGTAGTGTCTAGGTAGGTCGGCGATGCGCACGTGGATCAGTTCATTGTCATTAATGAAGCTCGCCAAGTCTTTGCCGGCATGACGTGCCGCGACATCGGGGTGACATAGAATGCTCAACCGCTCAGGCCATAATAAGTCAGAGACCATGTCGGTGACGGTGGGCTGTGCGTAGACCACGGCCACATCGACGTCATTGGGTGGTTGGCCCACTCCGTAGGGACTCACCATATCAATATTAATTTCCTGAGTGGCGGCGCGGAAATCTCGCAAGATCGGTACCGCAAGATGCACCGCGAAGGTCGGTGGCATTTGCACGCGCAGCGTGCGAAGCGCAGGTGCGCTCGCCTGGCGCACTTCATCGATCGCGTATTCAAGTCGATCAAAGGACTTCGTGATGGCTGGTAACAGATGGCTGCCCGCCGCGGTGAGGACCAAGGATTGAGGGCGTCGTTCAAATAGCTGCACGCCGATGAGTTTCTCGAGCGAAATCACATGGCGTGACAGCGCGCTCTGCGAAATCATCAGCGCCTGAGCAGCACCGGTAAAACTACCGTGCTTAGCCACTGCCTCAAATGCGCGCAGCGCATTTAAGGGCAGCCAGCGGCGGTCAATTTTAACGCGATCCATGCAAGCTCCTGAGACCTCACCCACTGACCGTCGTTTTGTCCTGTGGGGCCCATATTGTACGGTCCCCGGACGCCTTTTCGATGGTTTGGTAGGGCTGCAAGGGTGGCTTAAAGCACTGATTTGAGCCAATGCCTTTTGCCGATAGGCTGGCGGCATTTATGCGGCATAGACCGGGCGGCCGATTCCGCGGTTTTTGCCCTAAATGGCTAGGGGTTAGGCCACTGGCGGCTGATCAGCGTGCGCACACGGCCAATGTCCTCTGCCAGCGGGCGGTCGTCAGCATACGTAGGTGCCAGTTGGCGGACCCGTTGATGTAGTCCTTCCGTCGCTGGGGCGCGAGTCGGGGCGCCTTCTAATAAGTCATAGGCCTGTGTGGCGGCTAAGAGCTCAATCGCGACGATGTGCTCTGCATTGTCCAAAATCTTGAGTGCTTTGAGTGCCGCCGGGGTAGCGTGGCATAAATGATCTTCCTGCAGCGCCGAGGTAATGCCGCCGTCGAGGCTTGCCGGCGCCGCCAGGCGACGGTTATCAGCGACCAAGGAGGCGGCTGTGTACTGCGCAATCATAAAACCGCTCCCCACCCCGGGCACGGCCGATAGAAAGGCGGGCAGTCCGCTGACCAAAGGATTCACCAGTCGATCGGTGCGCCGCTCTGACATCGCAGCGACTGATGCGATGGCGATGCCTAAGCTATCCATCGCCAAGGCTAAGGCGGCACCGATCGCGTGCGCCTCCGAATGGGCTTCTGGTGCATCGACTGTTCCGGTGACGATGGGGTTGTCGGTCACCGCCTTGAGTTCTTGATCAATGATGGTGGCGGTGTGCTGCCATACATCACGCGCAGCGCCATGCACTTGTGGAATCGCGCGCAGACTTAACGATGCTTGGGTGTGTGCGCCGGCGCTTGCTGCCAAAATGGCGCTGCCTGCCAACAGCGCGCGCAGACGTGCGCCCACTTGGTTGATGGCGGGTGATTGCCGAAGCGCTAGAATCTCCTGATCGAAAGCGGCGGGCTGTCCGCGCAGTGCCTCGAAACTCATGGCGCTGACATCATCCGCCCAAGCCAGTAGGCGTTCAGCGCGCGCCAATACGACGGTGGCAAGGCCAGTGGCACAGGGCGTGCCGTTCAGTACGCTTAAGCCCTCTTTAGCCGCCAATACCAGTGGTTTTAATTTCATCGCGCGTAAGGCGTCGGCACCGGATGAGGGTGTGGAGTGCACCTGGCCTTCGCCAATCGCCACCAGTGCGATGTGCGCCATGTGTGATAGATAGCCAACCGAGCCTTGTGAGGGCACGACGGGTGTGCACTGGGCATTTAGCAAAGCCACCAGTTGCGCGACAAGCTCAAGTCTGACGCCAGAGTAGCCATGACAGAAGTTATTGACCTGTGCTGCCATGATGGCGCGCGTCTCAAGGGCGGTGAGTGGGCTGCCGACGCCCACTGCATGGCTCATGATCAAGTTTCGAGAGAGTTGCGCTTGCTGGCTGACATCGATTGCCACATCGCACAGTGCGCCAACACCGGTATTGACGCCGTACGCACGAATACCTTTGGCTGCAATGCTATTGACCAGCGCGCGTGAGGCCTGAATGCGCGCAGCCGTGTCGTTTGATACCTGCAGTGAGGCGCCTTCCGCGACGCTATATAATTCGCGCCAATTGAGCGCGTGGTTCAGGGTGACTGCCGTGGGTGTGGGATCCGTGTGCATGGCAGCTCCTGACGATCAATGCATTCCGGCGGAATGCCGAGTGAATTAAAACCGAAGCGACAGACAGCTCAAGCCACCATCCATCTTTTTGAATTCTGACATATCAAGCGCCACGGGAGTGTACCCGAGACGGCTCAGTTGCTCCTCAAAACGCGGACAGCCGGTGGGGATCACTATACGATCATTCACTCGGATGCAATTCGCCGCATAAGCCTCACTTGGATGCAGCACGATTTGCTCAAACCCCTCAAGACCGTCTAGGTGCGGAAGCCCAGGCGCCACCGCCAGGCGCCCATCCCCTAAGGAAGAGATGCCTGTTTTGAAGTGCAGAAGCTGAGCGCAGGTGCGCACGTCGATGATGCGTGATTTAAAACCGATATCCGCCAATAAGCGACTCAGTTGATGGGCACCTGCCTCATTGGTGCGGGCAGAGATACCGATGAGCACCACCGAATCCGTTTCACAAATATCACCCCCATCCACGGTGCCGGGCGCTGTGATATGCGCAAGGCTCGCATAGTAAGGTGTGAGTGCAGTCTCAATAGCGGCCGTCTCACCTGCGCGTGATGCAGCACCTGGCCTTGTGATGATGGCGCCGTGAGGGGTCACAATGGCGGCGTCTTCGACGAATGTCCCATCAGGATAGTGCTCGTCCGCTGGCAGCACCTCAATGGTTAAGCCCAAATCCTCCAGTGCACGTGCATAGGCGGCATGTTGAGATAACGCCTTAGGCAGCTGTGGTGCGCCCTCGGATGCGCTCGTTAAGCCGTCGGCGAAGCGCTTGCCAGGCAGTCGTAAAATCGCACGCGTGAACTGGGCAAACACCTCAGCGGCCTTTCCACACGGGTTTGCGTTTCTCTGCAAATGCTGTGGCGCCTTCCAGCATGTCCTCAGAGTGCGCAACTTTCATGACCGCATGCAGCGAGTCGTGTAATTCGAAGGCGGGATTCTCGGCGACCATCTCGCTGTGATGCAGCAGTTGCTTGATGGCAGGAAACAGTAGAGGAGGCCCCTCAGCGATCATGTGTGCGACCTCGCGTGCCTTGGTCATGGCTTGCCCTTGCGGCACGACCCAATTGGCCAGACCCCAGTGCTTGGCTTCCGTCGCATCCATCGATCGGCCGAGCATTAGAAACTCCACCGCGATGTGATAGGGAATACGTCGACGTAACTTGATGGTGGCAGCATCAGGCAGGATACCCACTTTGATTTCAGGTAGTGCAAAGCGCGCATGCTCTTCCATGACAATGAGATCCGTGCCGAGCACCATCTCAAAGCCACCGCCGTAGGCGATGCCATTGACGGCTGCAATGATCGGCTTATCCATATTGCGCGGATGATTTAAACCACCAAAGCCGCCGACTCCCCAGTCTGAGTTGGTGGCCTCACCACCAGCCGCTGCTTTCAGATCCCAGCCCGGGCAAAAAAACTTTTCACCCGTGCCGGTTAAAATGCCAACCCGCAGCGTTGGATCTTTTTTAAAGTCAGTCCAGACCTCATTGAGCCGAAGGCTCGCTTTAAGATCAATGGCGTTCGCCTTAGGGCGATCAATGGTGACTTCCAAGATGGCACCATTTTTGACGACACGAATTCCATCTGTCATAGCCAGTACTCCGGTTAAATTCGAATCAGCGCATCGACTGCGACGACACCTAGGCCTAATGGCCGAACAATCATTGGATTGACATCGAGCTCAGACAGCGTCTCCACGTTGGCTTGCGCATAACGCGTGACTGCTAGAATGGCTTGAATAAGCGCTGGCACATCGCCTACTGCTTTTCCGCGAAAGCCGGCGAGTAAGCGGGCTATACGCAGACGATTCAATGCGCGCGCGATGCTGTCCTCTGTGAACGGAGGGAGTAAGCTCGTACTGTCCTTAAGGTATTCGGTCATGACGCCGCCGCTCCCAAGGACTAGGATCTGACCAAACTGCGGATCGACAGTGATGCCGACCAACACCTCAGCGACGCCGTCGACGATCATCTGCTCGACTAAAATCTCATTAGATAAGGCGGCGAGTTGCTTAGCCGCGATGGTGGCTTCGGCTTCCGTTTTGACATTTAAAATAACGCCGCCAACGTCTGACTTATGCGCCAAGGTGGCGCTGACCGCTTTCAATACCACGGGGAAGCCAATGCTCCGCGCGCTGGCGGCTGCATCAGCTGGGTTGGTGCGGTGAGACGTTGGCACCGGCACACCGTAGACGGCCAGTGCCGCTTTGCCTTCATGTTCATCCAGTGTGCGTGTGGCGGTCAGTGCTTGGCTGGGCTTTCGTAACTCAGGCGGCGGTGTTTGACGCCAAGCCGCTCCGATGGCGGCGGCGAGTGCCAGCGCTTCTAAACCTTCGCGTTGTCCTTGTAAGGGCACCACGTTGTGTTCGAGGCAATGTTGGCGTATCTCTGTGTAGAGCGTTTCAGGTAGGGATGCCAGCATCGCACCGCGCGTGTTAGATCGAGTCGCTGCGGCCACGAACTCGCGGATGGGCATGTCGTAGGCGGCGGTGTCGGTTTGATCAGGTGGCGGGCAATCGAGCATGAAAGCCACCGCATCGTAGCCTGCCTGAAATACCTCAGTGAACAAACGGCGTAAGCGTTCTTGATCAAACCAGATGTAGGTATGGAAATCGAAGGGGTTGGCAATCGTGACGCGTGGTCCTAGCACGTCCGTTAAGGCCGACACAGTCTTGCTGGTCATCGGTGGAAATTCAATAGCCAGTTCGCGTGACACGTCAGCGGTCATGGCCATATCGCCACCCGATGCACCCATGACTAATAGCTTGCGTCCACTCAAAGGCCCGCCGGCATGCAGCACTTTGAGTGTTTCAATCAGCGTAGGCAGTGTGTCGCAGCGCGCGATACCGGCATCGCGACAAAACGCATCAAATACACTGTCCGCACCGGCGAGCGCTCCGGTGTGCGTGGCTGCGGTGCGCGCGGCTGCCTCTGTACGGCCTGATTTCACCAATGCCACGGGTTTGCCGAGACGACGGGCCTTGGCGACCGCCGCTGCGAAGCGTTCAGCGTCTTTAATGCCTTCGACGTATAAGCCAAAAGCGCTGACCCGGGGGTCTTCGCACAGCACGTCGATCAGATCTTCCATGGCGAGCCGCGTTTGATTGCCAACGGTCAGGACATAGCCGATGGGGAGCGAGCGATGGTTGTACATCAGGCTCAAGCCAATCGTGCCACTTTGGGTGATCAGCACGACGCCCCGTTTGAGTGGTCCGCCAACCACTTGATCTGGCCACAGTGCCACGCGATCAAAAAAATTGACTAAGCCGTAGCAGTTAGGTCCTGTGAAGGGAAGATCACCGGCACTCGTGACCAGTTGTTCGGTGAGTGCATGACCGGCATCTGTTCCGGTTTCATCAAAGCCTGCCGCAAAACACACGAATCCACCCGCACCGCGGGCGGCTAAAGAGGCGGCGACCGCCGGCACATCGGCGCAGGGCGCCGCGAGGAAAGTCGCATCCGGTGCGGCGGGGAGTTCATCCACCGAGCGATAGTAATGAGTGGTCTCATCGGATGGGCGTGTGGGATGAATGCGCCAGATCGTTCCTTGATAGCCGATTTGACGACTGGCGTTGGCAACCGCATCCGTCCAAGCGCCGCCTACCAGCGCAATGGTCTTTGGATTAAGCAGTCGCTTTAAGGCTTCGTTCATTTAGCGTTTGCTCAAGGTCAGTACGCGCGAGCGTGGTCCGGGCCAGCTGCTGCCATCGGATTTCTGTCGTAAGACCTCAAGTGCAGCCACCACCGATGTAGGGAAAGGGGCTACACCCGGTGTGTCTCCTTGACGTACATGAAGGAGCATCAGTTCGGCGGTGGCTACCGGAGCTTCTTTGCCAATGACTCGAATGTCGAGACCTAAGTGAAGGCGCTTGCTGTCGAGACCTAACACGTGTGCATCGACTTCTAGGGTGGAGCCTGCTTTGACCTCGTGCAGCCAGTGAATGTGCATCTCCAGTGAGTAGAGCGTGCAGTGTGTGCTGGCGCGATAATTGGTATCAAGACCTACTTGATCCATCAGCGCGTCGGTCGCCAAGCTCAGCACGACGCCGTAATAGGCATCGCGTAGGTGTTGGTTGTAATCAATCCACTCAGGTTTGATGTCGGAGCGGTAGATGGTGGTGCCGGCCATAATGGAATGTAGTCTATCGGTAGGTGTTCGTGGAGTTAGACGGTTGTGGCCATTTCAGGTGCCTTGACCACCCTAGCCATCTGGCCGTGTGGTGCATCGCTGCCCTTAATCGCGAGGGAAGTTATATTATCGGTGCTTCAATAAATACGCTACTGCGCGTGACGGTATCCGCAGTGCCCGGCCGCATGGGATACTGGTGATTCACAGGGGGAGCAGGTATGGCTAAGCATAAAACGGTGGGTGCTCACTTAGTCGAGAGTTTGCAGACTTTGGGTGTCCGGCACGTCTTTGGCATCCCCGGTGTGCACAATTTGGAGCTGTATCGGGGTTTGGCTGCCTCCCAGATTCGCCATGTCGCTGGACGTCACGAGCAGGGTCTGGGTTTTATGGCTGATGGTTACGCGCGGGTCTCGGGGCGTCCGGGGGTGTGCTTGACCATCACAGGGCCTGGCTTGACCAACATTGCCAGCGCGATGGCGCAAGCCTATGGGGATTCGATTCCGTTGGTGGTGATCTCGAGCGAAAACCGCCGACAGGAAATTGGTACCGGTCGCGGATTTTTGCATGAACTACCCAATCAGCAAGCGATCGGTGCACTGGTGAGTGGGCGGGCATTCCGCGTCGATACGCCAGAGGCCTTAGGGCCAGTGCTGACTGAGGTGTTCGCGGGTGCGAGTGCGAAGCGGCCACGACCTGCATATGTAGAGATCCCACGGGATGTATTAACTGAATCTGCAGAAGGACTGCCAGCGACTAAACCCTTATCTGTTTCGGCGGTCCACGGAGCACCTGCGAGCCAAGTGACCGCAGCTGCGCAGTGGCTACGATCTGCGCAGTCACCGCTGCTACTCGTGGGTGGCGGTGCCATTGGTGCAGGTACGGCCGTGCGGCGTTTGGCTGAGCATCTGGGTGCGCCGGTGGTGATGACCGTTAATGCGCGTGGGTTGCTGCCGGTGGGGCATCCATTGGCAGTGTCTGCTAGCCCTTCCTTGGCAGCGGTTCGTGAGTTGATTGCATCAGCGGATCTGGTGTTGGCGGTGGGCACCGAGATCGGACCGACCGACTACGACATGTATGCACTCAGTGACTTTCCACAGCCCGCACGCTTGTTGCGCATCGATATTGATGCCCAACAAATGCGTCGCAGTGCTTTGCCTGATTTGGAATTATTAGGCGATGCCACAGCGACGCTGGAGGCGATCCTAGCCTTAGATTTAGGCCAGGCGACACCGGAACGAGGTGTCGCGGCTGCGCGTGCGGCTGCATCCGCTGCGTTGCTGTCTTTGACGCCAGCGATGCAACGGGAAGTGGATTTTTTAAACGTGATCCGTGGGTGCTTGCCAGAAGCCATTGTGGTGGGTGACTCCACACAGCCTGTGTATGCAGGCAATCTCTACTACGAGTCACCAAGACCAGGCGCTTGGTTTAATAGCTCCACCGGTTTTGGCACCTTAGGCTACGCGCTGCCCGCGTCCACCGGCGCGGGTCTTGCCGCACCCGATCGGCCGATCGTGTGTTTGGTGGGTGATGGGGGCATTCAGTTTTCTTTAGGCGAACTGGCAGTACCTCGTGATGTGAACGCCTGGTCAGCCATCATCGTATGGAACAACCAAGGTTATGGCGAGATTCGATCCTCGATGCTAGCGGTGGATATTGAGCCGGAAGGGGTTGATATCAGGCCGCCTAACTTCGAGCCCATCGCGCAGGCCTATGGTTATGGCTATCGGCAGGTCGACAGTCTCGTCTCTTTAGAGCGGACGCTGTCGGATTTCGGTGCGCGTCGCCAAGTGTTACTCATTGAAATCAACGCCAAGGCCTTCGAATGACCAGCCGCTTTTCTGAACTTGTCGAGTGGGTCAGGGACGAGGGTGGCGACCCTTGGGCGCTGCACTGGGATGCGCGTCATGCAGCGGAGGCGGGTGAGGATGTCATTGTCTTGAGTGCGGGTGATCCAGATCTTGATACGCCACCGGCGATTGCGGCCACTGCAATTGCCAGTATTCAGGCGGGGGATACGCACTACACCGAGGGTGGAGGACGCCCCCGGCTTCGCGCCGCGATTGCAGAAGCCCACACACGACGTACCGGGGTGGTCGTGACGGCTGAGAATGCCTTGGTGGTGGCCGGCGCACAAAATGGCTTGTTTATCGCCTCGCTGTGTTTGGCGGGTCGTGGGGATGAGGTCCTGGCCATCGACCCCATGTATACGACCTATCATCCGACGATTCGTGCATCCGGTGCGCGCTTAGTGCCGGTGCCTGCGCCTGCTGAGAATGGCTTTCACCCAGATCTCTCGGCTATGGCAGCGGCGGTCACATCGAAGACGCGCGCCATTTTCCTATCGACGCCCAACAATCCCACCGGGATCGTGTTGTCACAGCAGGACATTGATGGGATTGCTGAGATCGCTAAACGCCATGGTTTATGGGTGGTGTCTGATGAGGTCTATGCGGGGCTGGCGGAAGGGGGCGATGTGCCTAGTCTTGCGCGCGCATTGCCTGATCAAGTGTTGACCATCGGCAGCCTCTCTAAAACGCATGCCATGACGGGTTGGCGATCGGGTTGGGTAGTGGGGCCTACTGATTTTATTCAAAACGCAGAGAATCTGATTCAGAGCATGCTGTACGGCTTGCCCGCTTTTATTCAGGAGGCGGCCATTACTGCGATCGGTATGGCGTCTGAGTGCGAGGCGTCAGCACGAGCGTATTGCCAACTTCGTCGGCAGATCATGTTCGATGGTCTCAGTGGTTTGGCTGGTGTGACGCCTGTGTGGCCGGACGCGGGCATGTTCATGTTGTTGGATGTGCGTGACTCTGGGCTATCCGCCCGTGAATTTGTCGCAGCACTGTACCGTCAAGAGCGTATCTCTACTTTAGAAGGCTCTGTGTTTGGTCGCGAGACTCAAGGCTTTGTGCGGATTTGTTTTGCGATCAGCGAAGATCGTTTGCGAGAAGCGGCGGTTCGACTGCGCCGCTTCTGCTTAGGTTTAAAGAAATAGCTGCCCCAGGCGTCTCAATGTTTGCGGGCGGTGCCGGCGCGATGA
>CAIYVA010000012.1 GCA_903929455.1 uncultured Pseudomonadota bacterium
CCTGAAGGATTCGTTGGGAAAAGTGTGTAACTTTAGCTGAAAACGGCTTTTATCTCAAGCTTTTGAGCGCTCAACCAGGGCGCAAACGCCGCAGCCAATCGCTCCAATAAGAAATAAAAGTTCTTAAAAATCATCGTCTTAACCCTGACGCTGCTTATGACGCGCATCAGAGCAAATAATGTAAACAATTCCCCGACGGCGCACGACCTTGCAGTTCTTGCAGATCTTCTTAACGGACGGACGGACTTTCATGACACGGGGTCCTCGTGTGAGCGCAAGCGCACTGCTTAACGCAGCGCGCCTGAACGGCTTGCGCCGCGCAGATTGGCTTTACGGATTAATCCTTCGTACTGGTGCGACATCATGTGGGCGTTGAGCTGGGCAATGAAGTCCATCACCACGACCACAATAATGAGCAGCGACGTACCACCGAAGTAAAAAGGTACGTTGCCCAATGAAATCAAAAACTCTGGCAGCAAGCAGACCGCGGTCATATAGAACGCGCCCCACAAGGTTAGGCGTGTCAGCACACGATCGATGTACTCGCCGGTCTGTTGACCTGGGCGAATACCTGGAATGAAGGCGCCCGCTTTCTTTAAGTTGTCGGCGGTCTCGCGCGAGTTAAACACGAGGCCCGTGTAAAAAAAGCTGAAGAAAACAATGAGCGCTGCGTAAATCATCATGTGCAACGGCTGGCCGTAGCCTAGCGAAGACGCCAAGCTTTGCATAAATGACTTAAAACCACCGAGCGAACCATCCGTGGATCCGCTACCGGCGAAGTTGGCCAAAGTCGCCGGAAACAGCAACAAAGACGAGGCGAAAATAGGTGGAATGACACCGGCCATGTTGAGTTTAAACGGCAAGTGGCTGTTCTGACCCGCCATCATGCGCCGCCCGACCATGCGCTTTGCATAGTTCACTGCAATGCGCCGTTGGGCACTCTCGATGCGCACCACAAAGAAAGTCACTGCCGCCACCATCAGAATCAAGATGATGGCAAACGCCGGGTTCATCTCACCGGTGCTGATCTGGTTAAAGGTGTTGCCCAAAGCGGCGGGCAGGCCGGCGATGATGCCCGATAAGATAATCATCGAGATGCCGTTACCGATGCCACGTTCGGTGATCTGCTCGCCTAGCCACATCAAGAACAACGTCCCGGTGGTTAAGGTGGCGGTCGCAACCACCAAGAAGAACACGCCCGGGTTCAAAACGACGCCCTGATTTTGGAAAGCGTAGGCAGCACCCAAACCCTGAAAGAATGCCAAGCCCACAGTCGCATAGCGCGTGAGCTGCGTGACACGACGGCGGCCGGCTTCACCCTCTTTGCGCCACTCCGCCCAAGGCGGATAAACGACGGCGATCATCTGAATGATGATCGATGCCGAAATGTAGGGCATGACACCCAGTGCAAAAATGGATAAGCGCGATAACGCACCGCCCGAGAACATATTAAAGAGACCGAGAATGGTCCCTTCTTGCTGCTGGAAAAACTTCGCCAGCGCAATCGGATCGATACCAGGCGTCGGGATAAAGGTCCCTAAGCGGTACACGATCAGACCGCCAAATAGAAACATCAGCCGCTGGCGTATCTCGGCGAGACGCGTCGCGTCGCCAAGCCCACCCAGCGCATTTGTTCCTGGAGCAGCCACAGTCGCGTTACCCGACCTTACCGCCAGCAGCAAGGATGGCCGCCAACGCGCCCTTGGTCGCCACCACACCGGCACCTAAGGTAACCGCACTGGTGATGGTGCCCGACAGAATCACTTTTACTTTTTCAACGCCCGCGACCACGGCACTCGCCGCGATCACAGAAGCCAAATCAACCACACCGGCATTTTTGGCCGCGATCTTGCCG
>CAIYVA010000013.1 GCA_903929455.1 uncultured Pseudomonadota bacterium
GCCCCCGCGAGAGGTGGCTTTTTCGCGTCCATGATCCCATGTAAACACTGTGTAAGCAGATTCAGCCAATCGGTATTCAGAGACGTAGTGCTATAGGGAAGGGGGCTTCACCTGAACCAACTTTCTGGCCCACACGCAGTACGTATCAGGTATGTTATTGACTCTGCAGATTGATTATTTCTATAACGATGTCGGCTCACGGTTTAGCCGCGATACACCAAGGAGTTCTTTGATGAGAAGTTTCATGATTTGGGCGATAGCTGTTTCAGGTTTGATCGTCTTTGCGAGCAGTGCGAATGCGTCTATTTGCGGAGCCGCTAGACTTACAGCAGAAAAATATTTAGCTGATATTAACGTAACGATTGTGGGCGGCACCTTGTCAAACGGGTCGGCGATATCTGACACGAACGCTTTGATAGGCAGAATACAAGTGAACAACTTTACTCCCACCGTCACAAGTTTTGCTGGGGCAGTGAGTAATTTTGCATGGGCTCTTTCTAATTACGTAATTGCGGAGCGAGCATTGCTCAATTGTATAGATGCCAACAATCTCGATTAATCGATAAGGATTGGTTTTTATACCCCGGCCTCGTGCTGGGGTTTTCATTAGTGCGGTGATAGTTCAACGGTTATGTGTTCTTAGGTTGTGGTGTCAGCCTAACCCTAAAGTAGGAGCAAAGTCGCGCCCCTGCGACTAACAACATTGGTGACTGAGAATGTTGCTTCGCGGTGGCTTTATTGTTTGTAGATTGCGTGCAGACACTGTATCGGCAGATTCAGTAAATGTGTAGCCAGTGACATTGTGCCTTGGGCCGGGTGTTGGCTATAAGTTAACTGAGATTTTAGACAGCGCTGCGGAGGAGCAGATGAGAGAAAAAGATATTTCCGCTTTGCTTAGGGGCGCTGTGATTAGTTGGGCGTTCATGGGGCTATTTGGAATCCCTCTCGCTGTATATTTCGATTTTCTTGAGGGGTGGCGCTGGCAACCATATAACGTGATTTATGATCAGATGATTGTGAGCATTTATTTTTCTGTAGGAATTTGTTCAGCAGTGGCTATCAAAAATCCAATTAAGCACACTAGCTTTTTATGGTTTGTAGCCATCTCAAGCTTTACTCACGGTATGGTTATGCTTTATCACGCCGCCCTCAATCCGCACCATCTTAGCCATTTAATGGGTGATGTCTGGATTTTGGGTGGTGGGAGCGCATTGGCAATCCCCTTATGGCGCCTGAGAAAATATCAGGATTAGATCTGCGGGATATTTGATGAAAATCATTCGAAGGGTTATCAATAGCTTGCTCATGTTTTTTTATTTGCGCGTCATTGAGGCGCGGTAACGGATTTTTCGGCAAACGGCGCTCGCGGCGATCATTTAAAGGCCGTGGCAACACTCCTTTGATGGTGGGTACGAGCGGTATGGGCGGTGGTCTGTCCGGGATGTGCGCCACCGCCATAGTCACTCGGGCTACTGAGGGGGATTGGTGGGCACGATGCTGCCGGCTCGGCCGCGTGTTCTCGTCGTGTTCGACGTACAATTTGGTTGCCACGCTAAGCGTCCAAAGCTTACAAAAGGACGGCGTCGTTCGCATCGTTCGGTAAAAGCGGGTGTGGTATTCAAAGTTTGATGGTGCACTGATGATCCATTCCCTGTTCCCGCCGACACGCGAAGTGGCACTCGAACGTCTGCGCGACTTCGTTCCGAGTGCCGGTTCCCACTACACCCAGGGTCGCAATACCGACGCGGGTCCCGATGCGCCATCCGCCACGTCGAGGCTCTCGCCGTATCTGCGACGACGGATGATCACCGAGGAAGAGATTATCTCTGCCGTATTGTCGGCGAACTCGTTGCAGGCGGCGGAGAAGTTTGTACAGGAGGTCTTGTGGCGCACCTACTGGAAGGGGTGGCTCGAACAGCGCCCCTCCGTCTGGGCTCGGTTTTTAGCAAGCCGCGATCGCGAATCCTTGGCCGACGCGACGGCCCTGGCCGATGCCGAAGAGGGTCGGACAGGTATCGATGGC
This sequence comes from uncultured Pseudomonadota bacterium, assembly GCA_903929455.1. GTDB lineage: Bacteria > Pseudomonadota > Gammaproteobacteria > Steroidobacterales > Steroidobacteraceae > CAIKZZ01. The sequence goes on from CAIYVA010000013.1 coordinate 2,024, forward strand.
TTTGATGACTGGGTCCGGGAGCTACGCGAGACTGGCTATCTGCACAACCACGCTCGGATGTGGTTCGCCTCGATCTGGATCTTCACGCTGCGCCTACCCTGGGCGCTCGGGGCGGATTTCTTCTTGCGGCACCTGATCGATGCAGATCCCGCGAGCAACACACTTTCGTGGCGGTGGGTGGCGGGGCTACAGACCGTCGGTAAGACCTATCTTGCGACTCAAGACAATATCGCCCGATATACCCAGGGACGCTATGTGCCCAGAGGGCTCGCGCGCGAGGCCATTGCCTTAACCGAAGCTCCGCTTGAACCGGCGCAGCCTTTGCGGGTGCTCACATCGCACGATCTCGCAACGCCGGCGCTGCTGCTCGTCACTGACGAGGACATGTACCCAGATTTCTTGCTGACCGACCGACCGTCGATCCGTGCCGCAACGATCATCGTCGATCCGGATCTTTTATGGGGTGATGCTGCTCTGGCCTTTGCAGCATCAGCTGCCGACGATGTGGCTGTTCGCCTCCGAGGCGCGCTCGACGATCGGGTGACGGTGACTAGACGGCTTGATGCGCAGACCTTGATCAACGCGGCCCACGCCTTCGGTGTGGACCGTATCGTCACGGCATACGCGCCGGTGGGTCCGGTAGCGGATCGACTGGCCGATGTCGCCACGGCGGTGGCGAAGGCGGGTATTGTCATCGAGTGGGTACGTCGCGACTGGGATACCCGTTTCTGGCCTCACGCGACCAAGGGGTTCTTTGCGTTCAAGGAGCGCATCCCGACAATTCTTTTGCACAGGCACCGGCGTCTGTAGTTAAGGTGTTACGTGGGAGGCGGGCATATTAGTGTGGCGCCTCCCGTGTATCTGATCAAGCAGTTACTAGCGTAACCGTGACGCACCGATTACCCAAAAACTTGCCTTGTGTAGGTGTTTTTATTCATAGAGTGATAATCCTGCCGTGGCATTCAACGGCTACTTCTTCTTAGGTAGCGGTGCGAACTTCACCCTAAGATAGGAACAAAATCTTGCCACGTCAGGTCAATCTACCGGCTATTTGAATGCCGCCAATTAGTGTTTGAATGCCGGTAGAGTGGGGACCCTGACCGGCTTTGATTCGTGGAGTGCCTGCAAGATGAGTATTGATCCTCGTATTTCAGCTCCCGTCTTGCTGCGCTTTGGTACCGCTGTGATGACGGCCGTAGGCTGCCGCCCAGCGATTGCGGCAGAAATCGCCGAGCATCTCGTCGAGGCGGATCTCGAAGGCGTGTACTCACATGGTGTATTCCGGCTGCATTGGTACGCAGAGCGCGCGGCTGCAGGGAAGTTTAATGCGGGCGCAGAGCCTGTTATGGCCACGGCGGAGGGCGGCGCACCGATCGTCGATGGCGGCAACGGATTGGGGATACCCGCTTTCCGATTGGCAACGGACCACTTGATCACAGAGGTAAAAACGAGCGGTGTGAGCGCGATAGGGATCGCTAATGTGGATCACACCGGACGGCTGGGTGTGTTTGCCAAGCGTGTCGCAGATGCCGGCTGCCTGGCCATTATGTTTGGCGGAGGCTGCCGTAAGGATTGGCGTCAGGTGGCTCCCCACGGAGGTGCGCGTGGCATGCTGCCCACCAATCCGTTTGCCTTTGGGATCCCCGGTGGCGCGCGCGGTTCAGTGGTTGTGGATTTCGCGACCAGTATCGGTGCAGGTGGCAAAGTGTATGCAGCAAAGATTGCAGGAAGACCGATTCCTGAGGGCATCTGCATCGATGCGCATGGTCGACCCACCACCAATCCTGACGACTACTTCAATGGCGGCGCTTTATTACCGATGGCGGGCGCGAAAGGTTACGGGATGGCTTTGGTTGCTGAGCTGTTGGGCGAAGCCATTTTGGGTGAGGTGATGGATGGCATGAATTGGATTGGTGTTGCAATTGACCTTTCACGATACCGCGCTCCGTCCGCGTACACTCGGGCGGCGGAAGCTTGCCTAGCTGAGTTACGCGCCTGCCCACCGGCCCCAGGCTTCACCTCAGTGGAGATCCCGGGAGAGCGGGAGGCCGCTTTGCGTGAGGTGCTGTTGGTTGAGGGCATACCGTTGCCGCCACAGACCTTAGCGGCGTTGCGCGACTTAGGGAAACAATTGGGCCTCTCTAGTGAGGATATGCTCTAGTTTTTAGATTCGTGGCACCCCCGGTTTGAATCAAGTACTCTTTTCGGGTAAGGGCGACTGATGGCACTTCAAAGATCATGACATCCTTCACGATACTGGCGCTGGGCGGGGATGGCATTGGGCCTGAGGTAGTGGCTTGCGGACTCAAATTGAGTGACGCTGTTGCCTCACAAGCGCAGATCCGATTGCACATTCAAGAAGACCTCTTACATGGCGCGGCCTGGCAGGCATACGGCACGTTTTGTCGCGATGAGACAGTCCGTGCCGCTCAAGCTGCTGATGCCGTCTTGGTGGGCGCGGTCGGTGGGCCACAATGGGATGGCATTCGAGTCGCCGGTGGGCCTGAGATGCAGGATGGCCTGATGCGACTGAGAAAGGCGCTCGATACCTATGCGGGTTTGCGACCTGCACGGGCTTGGCCTGCGCTCACAGCACTGACACCGTACAAGAGCACACTACTCACTGGCGCAGACGTGATGGTCTTGCGCGAACTCACCGGCGGGGCCTTCTTTTCTGAACCACGCGGCCACGACTTGCGCGCGGGAAAACGTTACGCGTTTGACACCACTGCTTACGATGAGAGTGAAATCGCTAGAATTGCGCACGTCGGATTTTCCTTGGCGCGCAGCCGCCGCGGGACACTTGTCTCTGCGGATAAAGCCAACGTCATGGAGTCTGGTATGTTGTGGCGACAGATTGTCAGCGAGGTGGGTCGAGACTATCCGGATGTGACCCTTCTGCATCTGTACGCTGATAATGTGGTCTACCAGTTGGCGCGCCGTCCGGCAGACTTCGATGTTATTTTGGGCGATAACTTATTCGGTGACATCCTCTCAGATCAGGCGGGCGCGATCGCAGGTTCGCTTGGTATGTTGCCGTCGGCGTGTCTACATGGTCTGCCGCAAGGTCGCGAGCGTCGACCGGGGATCTTTGAAGCAGTACATGGATCCGCGCCTGACATTGCCGGTAAAGGCATTGCCAATCCCTATGGGACACTGCTCTCTGTGGCACTCATGTTTGAATACGCATTCGGCCAACCACTGGAGGCTCGTCGCATTGAGGCGGCGGTCGCGACCGCGCTCGAAGGGGGCTGGCGCACACCGGACATCGGTGGACACCACTCGACGGTAGCGGTCACCGATGCCGTGATTGCAGCCTACCGAGTCATCGGATAGACCCGCGATGAGCACCACAGAAGCTGTTTTCGACTATGTCGTCGTAGGTGGCGGATCCGCTGGTTGTGTCTTGGCCGCCCGTTTGGCTGAGCAGAAAGAGGTGCGTGTGCTGTTGCTGGAGGCGGGCGGTACTGGCCAGTCACTGTTTATCGCCATGCCTGCGGGCAATGGCTACTTGTTTGGCAATCCGCGCTATGACTGGGGCTATCAGAGCGTGCCACAAGCGGGTCTGGATGGGAGGACCGTCTTTTATCCGCGTGGCAAAGCCCTCGGCGGTTCTTCTATTTTAAATGGCATGGTGTACATCCGCGGCAATGCTCAGGATTTTGATCAATGGCGTGACGCCGGCTTGTCCGGCTGGGGCTATGCTGATGTCTTGCCCTATTTTCTGCGTGCTGAAGGTGCCAAGGACAGACGCGATGCTTGGCACGGATCGAGCGGACCGCTTAAGACCTGTGCCGCATCGAATTACCAGGCACTGGATCATCGCTTCGTTCAAGCCTCGACTCAGGCGGGTTTAGAGCTCAACGACGATTTCAACGGCGCTCGTCAGATCGGGGTCGGGCGTCTTGACGTCACGGTTGCAGGTGGACGTCGCCAGACGACCGCGAGCGCGTATCTTGCGCAGCGCAGTGCCAATCTTGAAATCAGAACCCAGTCCGTGGTCACTTCCATCGACATCGATGCAGGCCGTGCCACTGGTGTGCGCGTGGCGACCCGCACCGGCGTAGAAAGCATTCGGGCCCGTCGAGAGGTGATTGTCTGTCTAGGCGCATTCGCCTCACCTCAGTTACTGATGCTGTCGGGCATCGGGCCTGCTGACCATCTGCGCCAGCATGGGATTCCGGTCAAGGTCGACTTGCCGGGTGTGGGCAGTGGCTTGAAAGATCATATCAATGTGCCAGTTCAGTATCGTTGTCTAGATCCTCGTTTGTCATTTGCGCGATATCAGCGCCTTGATCGGGCTCTGTGGCTCGGTGCACGTTGGCTGTTGGCTCGTCGCGGCCCTGGTGCTGCACCGTTTTGGAGTGCCTGTGCATTTGACAGTCTGACCGGCAGTGATCGACCCGATTTGCAAATATTTTTCACGCCCATGGTGGTCAAGGAAGCGCGTGATGATGGTGACGTCGATGACAGTGGGCTGCTCGATCGATTGGGTCGTCGCATCTTGGTGCGTGGTTCAAAGAAAGCGGTCAGTGGCTTTCAACTCGATATCAATCAGATGCACCCCGAAAGCTATGGTGATGTCAGGCTCTCGTGCGCAGATCCCTTCGTTCATCCCATTATCAACCCGCGTTATTTCTCCCAGGACCGTGACCTGCAGCAACTCATTGCTGGGGTGCGTCGAGTGCGCGAGATCGTGTCGCAGCCGGCGTTTGCTGGCGTGCGCGGTAATGAGCTGTCACCTGGCCTCGCTGTACAGTCGGATGGTGACATTGCGGCGGCGATTCGGCGCGTGGCGCACAGCGGCCACCATCCCGTAGGCACCTGTCGCATGGGCGCACCGAACGATGGCTTGGCTGTATTGGATGACCAGCTAAGGGTGCGCGGCATTGCGGGTTTGCGCGTCTGCGATGCCTCCGCGTTCCCTGAACAGATTACCGGCAACCCGAATGCAACCATCATCATGATGGCAGAGAAAGCAGCCGATATGATCCACGGTCGGCCACCGCTGCCGTCTGTACACCCTCAAGGAGAACTCCAGTGAACATCACAGCAGGTGAGGCCACCATGCGCCTCTTGGCCCACTATGGCGTCGATCGGGTCTACGGTGTGCCCGGCGTCCATACATTGGACTTTTGTCGCGGACTCGGATCGGATGCGGCCGTACGCCACATCCAAGCACGCAATGAGCAAGGTGCGGGTTTCATGGCTGAGGGGCATGCCCGAGCTACAGGCCTCCCTGGCGTCGCGCTGGTGATTTCCGGGCCCGGCGTTACCAATGCGGCGACTGCGCTTGGGCAGTGCTATGCAGACTCTCTGCCCATGCTATTGATATCAGCCGAACCGGTGGTCGGCAGCATCGGCAAAGGCTGGGGTGTGCTGCATGAAATTACTGAGCAGAAGGCAGTGACCGCGCCGCTGACGGCGTGGTCGGCGACTGCGTATCGCGCCGCCGATATTCCCGTGCTCCTCGCTCAGGCCTTTTCCTTGTTTGCCAGTGAGCGGCCCCGACCAGTACATATTTCTATTCCGATTGACGTGCAAGCGGAGCTGGTGGCGGATGACTGGAGCGCGGTTATACCGCCGCCGCGTGCCGAAGGCTCCCGCCAACGCCTAGAAGAGGCGGCCCGTTGGTTACGCGCTGCAGAACGTCCACTCATCTTATGTGGTGGAGGTGCGGTTGGCGCTGCGGGGGATCTGCAGTCGATTGCCGAAGCCTTGGGCGCGTTGGTGATCGCTAGCACGGCAGGCAAGGGCATCGTGGCGGACGATCATCCCTTAAGTCTATCGGCCAGCACTGTCCGAGCGGAGACCCGCGCATACATTGCGCAGTCTGACTGCCTGCTTGCAGTCGGCACTGAATTATCCGAAACCGATAGTTTTGTGGAACGACTCGAGATCACTGGACGCTTGATCCGGATCGACCTTGACCCTAAAAAGATGAACGACCTTTACCCCGCCGATCTAGCGATCGTCGGCGACGCTGGGCCTGCGATGGCAATACTGGCTGCATTGTTGTCCGATCATCAAAATCCTCTGGCTGCTGGCCAAGCGAAGGCGAGTGCCGCTGCTATCCGCCAGCGTATCTCCGACCACTTGTCTGCTTCCGAGAAAAAACATACGCGGTTGTTAATGGCGCTAAGAGCCTGTTGTCCAGCGGAGACGGTATTTTCCGGAGATGCTTGCCAACTGGTGTATACCGGCGCTTTCGCCATGCCGGTATTAAAGCCCCGGCAGTGGTTTTATCCTGCTGGTTATTGCGCGCTTGGCAATGGTCTTCCTAATGGCATTGGTGCCAAACTCGCCTTACCTGCTACACCTGTCGTGGTGCTCGCCGGCGATGGCGGCTTTATGTTCACGGTGCAAGAATTAATGACAGCAGCTGAGCTTGATCTGCCGCTACCGATCATTATCTGGGAGAATGGCGGCCTCAAACAGATCCAAGATGATTTGGATGCCAGAGGCATCGAGAGGGTCGGCGTTGAAGGTGCCAACCCGGATTTCGAACTGCTGGCGCGCGCGTTTGGTTGTCACGCGGTTCGACCTGATAGCCTTGAGGCCTTCCAAGCGGCTGTCGTGAGTGCGTTCCAAAGTGACAAACCGACGGTTATTACTGTCCATGAAGAAGTGAAGTGGCTTGCATGAAAACCTATCAATACTTTTGTGATGGTCAGTGGCGCGATCCGAGTTCAGGTCTTTGGTTCGAAAGCGACAATCCGACGCGAGGCGCGCCGTGGGCGCGCATTCCTCGGTGCAATGCTGAGGATGTCGAGGCAGCAGTGCAAGCGGCGCACCGCTGCTTTAGTACAGGCGCTTGGTCACGAACCAATGCGGCAGGGCGAGGTCGTCTGTTGCGTCGGATGGGGGATGTGGTCGTCCGTCATGCGGAGCAACTGGGTGCCATTGAAACGACCGATAACGGCAAACGCCGTAGTGACATCGTAGAGCCACTGAAGACGTGGCTGGCGGATAGTTTTTATTATTATGCTGGCCTCGCTGACAAAGTCGAGGGCGCGGTCATCCCTGTCGATGCGCCAGATCTTTTGAATTACACGCGTCGGGAACCTTATGGTGTGTGTGCTTGCATCACCGCTTGGAACTCGCCATTGCTCATTGCGATCTGGAAGATGGCCCCCGCGTTAGCGGCGGGCAATACCCTGGTGCTTAAGCCCTCCGAGCATGCGTCGGCTTCCACCTTGGCCCTGATGGAGGTCTTAGCCGAAGCTGACTTACCACCGGGTCTTGTGAACGTGGTTACCGGCTTTGGCCCCGAGGCAGGTGCCGCTTTAGTGGATCATCCTCTTGTGAGACTGTTGAGCTTCACCGGCGGATTCACTGGTGGCAGTCATGTGGCCGCTGCGGCTGGCCGGCAAGCGAAGCCAGTCATTATGGAACTTGGCGGCAAATCGCCGCAGATCGTATTTAGAGATGCTGACCTGGAGCTTGCCGTGCATGGTGTGGCGAGTGGCATCTTTCCACCCAGTGGGCAAAGTTGTATTTCCGGTTCCCGGGCGATTGTGCATCGCAGCTTGTACGATCAGTTCGTTCGCTCCCTCTGTGAGGTTGCGGGCAGAGCTCGGTTGGGTGATCCCGCTGATCCCATGACGCAGGTACCGCCGATCGCTAATCGGTCCCACTTCGATCGAGTGCTACAGGCCATCGAGACGGCCAAAAAGGAGGGTGCACATTGCGTGCTCGGCGGAGTACCTACGCACCTACCGGAACTCGGTGGTTGGTTTATAGGTCCGACCGTGTTTACCAACGTTACGCCACAGATGCAGATCATGCGGGAAGAAATCTTTGGACCCGTCATTGCTGTGTTGCCCTTCGATGATGACGAAGAGGCCATTCGCTTGGCCAACGACACCGACTATGGTTTAGCTGCCGGCTTATGGACCGCGGACACCGCGCGTGCCATTGGATTCGCTGATCGTATTCAGGCGGGGACGGTCTATATCAACAATTACTACAATGCGACTACTCAATCACCGGTCGGTGGTTTCAAACGATCTGGCTATGGGCGGGAAAATGGGCTGGAGGGGATGCTGGCGTACCTGCAAACCAAGTCGATTTGGGTGTCAACTGCCCCTCATCAGCCGAATCCATTCCCCTAGCGCACTTGCGGCGGCGTGCCAATCGGCACGCCGGTAGCGCGTTCCTGATCGGCCACGACGCTTTTGATGGACCAGAAGTAGTGGGCTGCGGCCCAAAATCCAACGGGCACCAAGCACAGTACAGCGAGTCTCAGCGAGGCCGCCGTTGGTTCTGCTGTTGGTGAAAACCAATCGCTCAGAAAGCCCACCGCCTGTGGCGCCACAATCAGATTACCGACATTAGAAACGAAAATCTGGGCTGCACAGAACATCGCACGCATCTTCGGTTGCGCCAGATTGTTAAGGACTCCAAAGCACGGGCCAATGTAAAAATTGATCGATGGGATGAAGATCCAAAATAATATTTTTGCTAACGCCAACGATTCCGTTCGATACAGCACAAAGGAGACCACCGTAGCCGCCCCAACCCAATAGCCAAGTAGCCTTGCAATCTTTCTCGGATCGGACATGGATGAGCTGGCGAGCCACCAACCAGTGAGCAAGGTCGCAGCGCCGCCGCCCCACAGATGGATCGGGCCGAGCAAGTTGCCCACCTCGTCGGTGGTCAGTCCATAACTGCGCTGTAATAAGGCGGGTGTCCAAAAGAGCAGCCCCCAGCCCCATGTTGCCGTTAACCCGGCGCCTAGCATCATGTGCATTGCCGAGCGTTGTGTGCGTAAGAAACGCAACGTATCCATTAGACTCGGCGCCGGATCAGAGCCCGTTAGATCGAGTTGTCCTCGTTTGGGCTCTCGGACCGTGACAAAAATCAAAAGACCGATGACGACACCCGCGATACCTAATATCAAAAAAACCGGCCGCCAGCCATACAGTCCAGCAATGGTGCCCGCCCCCGATGCAGCCAGGTAAGCGCCCAGTGGCGCGCCCAGAGAGAAGACTGTGAGTGCCATCGGGCGACGATTCACCGGGAAGTAGTCCGACAGAATGGAATTGGCGCCGGGGGTGCCACCCGCCTCTCCGACGCCCACGCCGATGCGAGTCAACAAAAATTGACCTTGGGTACGGGCAATGCCTGTTAGGGCCGTCATTGCTGACCAAAGAATCAAAGAGGCGGTAATGATCTTGCGGCGATTGTGCCGATCAATCAGCCAACTGAGCGGAAATCCGAGGACGACATAAAAGGCTGCCAGTGCAGTCCCGGTCAGAAACGCAATGCCCGAGTCAGACAATTTCAACTCAAGACGGATAGGCTCGAGCACTGTTGAGGTGACATAACGATCGGCGATACTGATGGTGTACACCAGACACATCATGGCGAGCACATACCAGCGATACACCGCGGAGGCTGTGCTGTCCCCCGTGGGGTCATTCGGCGAATTCGGTAACATCGGTTGTAACGCCATAATTACGCCCCTCTCTTCCTCAAAGAGTAACAAGTTCCGACGGCTCAGGTGGCGGCTTTGCCGTCTGGAGGCCAACTGCGACAGCGCCAGACGTTTTTATATCGCTCTGGATAGGTGGGGCAGACGGCCGTAGTGCGTGGAATTAGCCTAAAGCACAGTCAACCTAGCGCCATTGTCACATAGGGCGAAATAGTCCCCCGATGGCAAGAAAATCAGCGGCTTATAAGGCTGCTAACAGATGCCTTTTTGACATTTACACCAGAAAATTGCGTAAGCGGATTCAGTCAATTGGCATTAAGCGATGCCATGCGAACTTGGCTAGATCGAGTTGTGCTCGCGGGGGGTAATGCTCCAAGCTAGCTCCATGCTTAAGATCAATAGAATAAGCACGTAAATACGAGGAGTGTGCGGGTCAATGTCTATTGAAAGTCTCGAGTCTGTACCCGCCAAGCCGTATGAAAAAAATATTGGCATCCTTGATATTTACGAGAGTTACAAAAACTCACCTTATTTATCAATCAAATGGTCATCGTATTTCCAAGTGTATGCTGAGCTTTTCGAGCAATACAGGGATAAGCCGATGACTTTTGTGGAGGTTGGGGTCTCCAATGGTGGTTCTTTGTTCATGTGGCGAGATTATTTTGGGCCGAAGGCTCGCGTCATTGGAATTGATCTGAATCCGCTCGCTAAGAAGTGGGAACAAGAAGGCTTTGAAATTCACATCGGAGATCAGAGCGACCCTATTTTCTGGGAGACATTTTTTGCAAGTGTAGGATTGGTTGATGTTGTCTTAGACGATGGCGGGCACAGGTTCGAGCAGCAAATTGTCACGGCGCATCACTGTATTGCAGGCATTAGAGATGGTGGTCTAATGATTGTGGAAGATACGCATACAAACTATTTATCAGAGTTTGGTTATCCCTCGAAATATTCATTCATTGAATGGGCAAGGGGACTGATTGACAATATTAATTCTCGCCATTTTTCCGCAGCAAAAATGTCTAAGCGTGCTTACAAAGACAGTATTTACTCGGTCGAGTTCTTCGAATCCATAGTGGCTTTTAAAATCGATCGAAAAAAATGTTTTGACAACGAGTGGACTTCTAACGATGGCATCACGTGTCAAGCAGAGGATTTTCGATTTAAGGGGTCAGTGATTGAAAGGCTGAATCGGCTGGCTTCGATATTTTCGTTCTTAAAAATCCTGCCTGGCTTGACGGCTATAAAAAATATGTGCTTCAGACGCTACACGGCTTACTGTATGAAGAAAAAAGTGAGCAGGTATTTTTGAAGTCGCGCTTGCGTTTTGGGGCATTGCATCAGAAAACGGCGAGGTCGCGCGCAAGGCGTGAGCGCTGCTGATCGGTGGATCTTAACCAGAGATGCGGCCTCTGCTCAATCGACGCATTAACTCACTCGCCAGTGGAAGTGGTGACACCAAAAAGAAAGGCGCCCGAAGGCGCCTTTCTCTCGACTCTAAACGTTTCTCAATTAGAGTAGTGGCACGAGCAGCAAGGCCACAATGTTGATGATCTTGATCAACGGATTGATGGCAGGACCTGCGGTGTCCTTGTAAGGATCGCCGACGGTGTCACCCGTGACGGCAGCTTTATGGGTCTCAGAACCCTTGCCGCCAAAGTGGCCTTCCTCAATGTACTTTTTGGCATTGTCCCAAGCGCCACCACCGGTGCACATGGAGATGGCCACGAACAGTCCAGTGACAATCGTACCGATCAGCAAGCCACCTAAGGCGCGGATACCGGCGCCTGGGCCCATCAGGTAGTTCATGCCAAAGCCGATGACCACGGGCACGAGAATCGGCAGCAGGGACGGCACCACCATTTCTTTGATGGCTGCGCGCGTGAGCATGTCGACTGCACGGCCGTACTCAGGTTTGGCTGTGCCAGCCATGATGCCTGGGATCTCTTTGAATTGACGACGCACTTCAACCACGACCGCGCCCGCTGCGCGACCGACGGCTTCCATGGCCATCGCACCAAACAAATACGGCACCAGTCCACCAATGAACAGGCCGATGATGACTGATGGGTCAGACAACGAGAACAACTCAAGTTTGCCCAGCGCTTCTAGGTTGTGCGTGTAATCGGCAAACAGCACGAGTGCGGCAAGACCTGCGGAACCAATGGCATAGCCTTTGGTGACCGCTTTGGTGGTATTGCCCACGGCGTCTAACGCATCGGTGACCTGGCGAACTTCTTTCGGTAAGCCTGCCATTTCAGCGATACCACCGCCGTTGTCGGTGATCGGACCATACGCATCAAGCGCCACGATCATGCCAGTCATCGACAGCATGGCGGTTGCAGCAATGGCGATGCCATACAGACCTTCACCGGTGGCAGCACTTTCACCTAAAGTGTAGGCGCCGAAGATAGCAATACACACGGCAAGCACGGGCAGGGCAGTTGATTTCATGGAAATCGCCAGACCCGCGATGACGTTGGTGCCGTGACCTGTTTGAGAGGCGGCAGCCACGTAGCGCACGGGACCGTACTCTGTTGCCGTGTAGTACTCGGTGATGACGATCATGGCGGCGGTTAAGCCTAGACCAATCAGTGAGCAGAAGAACAAGGGCAGCGCTTGCTCACCCATCATGTCTTGTGCAATGAAGTAGAACGCGATGGCTGCGATGACGCCTGACACCATCACGCCGCGATACAACGCGTTCATGATCTTGCCGCCCTCGTAGGCCTTCACAAAGAAGGTGCCGACGATCGAGGCAACGATGGAGACAGAGCCTAAGACCAACGGGAACAAGACCGCGTTAGGGCCTAAGGCTTTGACAGTGAGGCCGGCCAACACCATGGTCGCGACCACGGTGACCGCATAGGTTTCAAACAAGTCAGCCGCCATGCCGGCGCAGTCACCGACGTTATCACCGACGTTGTCGGCGATGACCGCTGGGTTTCTAGGATCATCTTCTGGAATACCGGCTTCAACTTTGCCGACCAAATCAGCGCCCACGTCGGCGCCTTTCGTGAAGATGCCGCCGCCTAAGCGCGCGAAAATGGAAATCAGCGAGCCACCAAAAGCGAGACCGATCAGCGAATGTAGCGCCTGATCCTCATCGCCCAGATAGTTCAACATCAGGCCGTAGTAGCTAGCGACGCCTAAAAGACCTAAGCCCACCACCAACATACCGGTGATGGCGCCGCCGCGAAACGCGACCGCTAAAGCCGGATTTAAACCAATGCTCGCTGCGTGTGCGGTGCGTACGTGGGCACGCACAGACACGTTCATGCCGATGTAGCCGGCAAGTCCCGAGAGGACTGCGCCCACCAAGAAGCCACCGGCGGTTGGCCAGTTCAGGCCTAAACCCAAGAGAACAAACAACACCGCGCCCACAATGGAGATGGTGAGGTACTGACGGTTCAAGAAAGCATTCGCGCCGGCTTGAATGGCCGCGGCAATTTCGCGCATCCGCTCATTACCAGTGGGTTGGGCGACGATCCAGCGGGCGGCCCACACCCCATAGAGAATTGCGAGCACGCTCGCGCCAATTGCCAGCCAGAGGGCGTAATTACTCAGCATGAATTCAGTCTCCCCAGTTAAGTCTCGAGTTCAAAGTGATCGTGTTTCGGTCAAAAAATCGATGATATTGGCGAACATTGCCACAAGTCATTGAAATTTATGGTTTTTTTAACAAATGCCCATCACAGGTGGCAAATTATACCTTGAAGCGCGTTTTCAACTTGCGCTTCACTGCTTTGTTTTTGAGTTTCACATAGATCGGTAAGCCGTCCTTAAAGGGCGGGTAGTCCTCCCCAGCGATCAGTGGCGCCAAGTAGCGCCGGCAGGCGGCTGTGATCCCAAAGCCGTCGGCGGTCACAAAGCGTCGTGGGACCTTTTTCTCGACATTGGCCACGGCACTCAAGGGGGCGGCGGCGATGGTCCATCGATAGGGCTTGCTCGACTGTCGCACGATGACCGGAAGCACGGCATTTTTACCCTGAATAGCAAACTCCACAGCGGCTTTGCCGACCGCATACGCTTGGTCGACGTCGGTTTTAGAGGCAATGTGTCTAGCTGCGCGCTGCAAATAATCCGCCACAGCCCAGTGATGTTTGTAACCAAGATCGTCTTTGACGATGCGAGCGATTTCGGGGGCAGCGCCCCCTAGCTGCGCATGACCGAAGGCATCGACTGTGGTGCCTTCGGCTAAGAACTTACCATCGGGGCCTTTGACGCCTTCCGACACCACGATCACGCAAAAACCATTTTTCTCTACACAGGCTTTAACGCGCGCGCTAAATTTTTTGCGATTAAAGGTGATTTCAGGGAACAAAATAATGTGTGGTGCTTGCTCGCGCGTCGTTCCGGCTAGCCCTGCGGCTGCAGCAATCCAACCTGCATGGCGACCCATCACCTCTAAAATAAATACTTTGGTGGATGTGCGCGCCATGGAGGCGACATCAAGCGCTGCTTCTTGAGTCGATACCGCCACGTATTTGGCCACCGATCCAAAGCCTGGGCAGCAATCGGTGATCGGCAGATCATTGTCGACTGTTTTAGGGACGCCGACGCAGATGATGGGGTAGTTCAGTTCGCTGCTGATGGCAGACACTTTGTGTGCCGTATCCATCGAGTCATTGCCACCGTTATAGAAAAAATAGCCAATGTTGTGCGCGCGAAATACCTCGATTAAGCGTTCATATTTGGCGCGGTCCTGCGCAATGCTTTTAAGTTTATAGCGCGCCGATCCAAATGCGCCTGACGGTGTGTGGCGCAAGGCTTTGATCGCCGCCGTACTCTCGTAGCTGGTATCGATGAGTTCTTCGGTCAAGGCCCCCACAATGCCGTGGCGGCCCGCATACAGCGTGCCGATGTGTTTGCGGTGTTTGCGGCAGGCGTCGATCACGCCCGCGGCGGAGGCATTGATGACAGCGGTAACCCCACCGGATTGGGCGTAAAAGGCGTTGCGGGTCGTTGGGGTTGTGCTCTTTTTGGGCATGTTCGGTCCAAATCCTTGTCAATGACGGCAAGGATACCTGCTCGCCGGTCCTTAAAAAATGACCGAGCGCACGCTCTGTTGCCGCGAATAGGTCAGGGGTGGTCGCCTCTAGACTGACTGGGGGGCGCGGACGGGCTTTGGAGCGCCCGAATTTGACGCCTTACCAAGTGCCCGTGCAACATAGCGACGCGGCCTGATCCGTGGCTCCCGGGTGGAGCGACAGCGTGCCGTATATGGGAATTTTTATGAGAATTGTGCTGTTGGGGGCGCCGGGGTCTGGCAAAGGCACCCAGGCACAGCGATTAATTGAGAAGTACGGTGTGCCACAGATCTCCACGGGAGATCTGTTGCGGGCGGCCGTTGCTCAGGGCACACCACTTGGCTTGCATGCCAAAGCGACCATGGATGCTGGACGTTTAGTGGATGACGGCACCATGCTGGGCATTATTCGTGAACGCTTGGATGCGCCTGATGCGGCGGCGGGGTTCATTCTGGATGGCTTTCCGCGCACCATCCCACAGGCAGATGGTCTGACGGCGCTGTTAGCGGCCATTCACCAGCCGCTCGAGGCGGTGGTTTTGATGGCGGTTGATCAGGAACTGCTCTTTAAGCGTTTGACCGGTCGACGCACCTGCAGCACCTGTGGCCGTGTGTTTAACGTGTACACCGCGCCGCCGCCTAAGCCTGCGCCGTGCGATGGGCAGTGTGTCGAGCCTGATTTGTTTCAGCGCCCAGATGACAGTGAGGCCACGATTGGTAAGCGTCTTGAGGTATACGCCTCACAGACACGACCACTCGCAGACTATTATGAAGAGCGACACTTGCTCGCACGCGTCGATGCGGATGGCGATATTGACGTTGTGACGGCGCGGCTGGAAGCGGCACTGGCTTCTCTTACGCAGGCCAAGCGCTAACGCCTCGCTGTTGATCTCTGTGTTGAGATCGTGATTGTGCCCTTACCTTGATGATGGCTCTAAATAATGGCTCTAGATGATGTGCTCTAGATGCCTCTGAGCGTGGCGCCAAGCACCTCTAAGCGCCAACCCTCTAAAACCTGATCCACCGCATCGCCGCGCGCAATGCGCTTGAGATCACGACTCGTCGCCAATACCTCAGGCGACAGGGTGAGTTCGGTGGCTTTTGCGCGCACGCATTCGCTCAGACGCTGCGCGCGAGCGCGCTCTTCTGCGCTTGGTTTGAGGTCAGCGCGCTGATGGATACCCTCTAGTGGCCAGTCCTTGGCCAAAGCCAAGGTAGCCAGTAGGTCATCGGAGAGTTTCTGGGCGCTGGCTTCCGACATGAGATTAAGCGCGTTAAGCGCATTCAGGGTAAGCGGTGCTGCCCTAGCAATGACGCGCAGTACATCGTCGGTCATCACCCAACCGCGAGGTAGGTTGCGCTGCGCTGCACGCGTTTCTCGCCAAGCGGCCAGCTGTCGTAGACGTTGCTGTTCCGGGATAGGCAGTGACTCTGAGCCCTTGAGTCGTTGCCATGCATGAGTAGGATCGACGCGATAAAGTGTAGGGTCGGTGAGCTTGGCCATGTCCTGCTGTAACCAGTGGCTGCGACCTAAGGCATTTAGTTTTTCCTCAAGCTTCGAAGCCAATGGCAAAAGCCATCGCACATCATCCGCCGCATACTCGAGTTGCGCGGCTGATAGCGGACGCTTCGTCCAGTCAGTTCTCGTCTGCGTTTTTTCAAGTACCACGCCAAGCTCTTGACGCACCAAGTCACCGTAGCCAATTTGTGGCGCAAACCCTAATAGAGCAGCGGCTACTTGTGTATCGAGTACGGGTGCGATGGGGGTGTCGGTGAGCGGCAGTAGCACTTCAATGTCTTGCCGTGCCGCGTGCAGCACCTTGGTTTGACCTGCTATTTTAAAAATAGACCCGAGGTGCGTGAGGGTCAGCTCGGCGAGCGGATCGATGAGGTAAATGGCATCGTGATCGGCGAGCTGCACGAGTGCCAGTTCAGCAAAATAGGTGCGCTCGCGCATGAACTCGGTGTCCAGTGCTAGGCGGGGTGCGCTTTTTAGACGACCAATGGTCTCTTGAAGCGTGGCGTCATCGGTAATCGGGTGGTCAGGCACGGGATATCCATAGCGGCAGGTTACAATTTGTACATTATGGGGTCGCGGCGGCCTGATCCCTAATCTGGGAGCGGTATGCGAGCGTGGTTACTTATCTTTTGGGAGATTGTGCGTTGGCGCAGCGGTCCCCGTGACCTGCCGGCATCCGCGGCTTTGTTGCGATGGACCGTTGTAGGCTATTTACTGACCAGTTGGCTGCAGGCAGCGTTGGTTTATGGTCTATCCAATGCACATTGGCTGGCTTTGGGTGATCTTGTGCTCACGGTGGCTGTGAGTGTGGTCTGTCTGTTACCGAGTCGCTGGCCACGCGTGCCGCAAACGTTGGCGGCTGTGTTGGGTGCGGGGGCTTTGCTCTCCTTGCCGATGAGTGGGTTGCTACTGCTGCGCCCGGAGGGCGCTGCGCATAGTTTTTCAGCCTTGCTGACTATGGTGTCCTTGCCTTTATTGGTATGGTCAGGGCTCGTGATGGCTCGAATTCTTAGCCAAGCGATGGATAAGTCGTTGGCGCTGGGTGTGGGGATTACATTGATTTATTTTTCTTTGAGTTACTGGCTGCTGACTCCGCTGTCGCAGCGGATGGGGGGCTAATGCGCGTTCACATCTTAGGAATTTGCGGCACGTTTATGGGGGGCATTGCCGCGTTGGCGGTTGAGGCCGGCCATGAAGTCACGGGCTCCGATCTTAATGTCTATCCGCCGATGAGTACGCAGTTGGCAGCGTTGGGCATTCAGTTGACACAAGGTTGGGATCCGAGCCAGTTCAGTCCGGCACCTGATGTGGTGATTGTCGGCAATGCTTTGTCGCGCGGCAATCCAGCCGTCGAGTATTTGCTGAATAGTGGTTTGCCGTATGTATCAGGTCCTACCTGGCTTGCTCAGCATGTTCTGCAAGGCCGTTGGGTGCTGGCGGTGGCTGGCACGCATGGCAAAACCACCACCTCCAGTATTTTGGCGTGGATATTAGAGTTCGCAGGTCTAAACCCCGGCTTTTTGATTGGCGGTGTGCCTGGTAATTTTGCCACCTCCGCACGTCTAGGCTCGCCACCCTTTTTTGTGGTGGAGGCGGATGAATATGACACCGCTTTTTTCGATAAACGTGCGAAGTTTGTTCATTACCGCGCGCGCACTGCCATATTGAATAATCTCGAATATGATCATGCGGACATTTATCCTGATGTTGCGAGTATTCGTCGCATGTTTCATCAGTTGGTGCGTACCGTGCCGAGTGAAGGGCGCTTGATTGTCAGGGAGGGTGACCCTGAGCTTGCGAAGGCTTTGGCACTGGGTGCATGGACGCCCACGGAGTCTTTTGGTCGAGAGGTCGCGGCCGATTGGCAGGTTCGGTCGCGCGCCTCCGATTGGTCTTCCTTCGAGGTGTGGCGTGCGGGTGAGTGTGTGGGCACGGCCGACTGGGATGTGTTTGGTGCACATAATGCTGAGAACGCGTTGGCGGCTGTGCTAGCCGCGCGCCATGCGGGTGTGCCGCTTGAGGTCGCTTTGGCCTCGCTTAGGTCATTTAAGAATACGCGCCGACGATTGGAAACGCGTGGCTCGGTGCGCGATATCACGGTCTATGATGATTTTGCGCATCACCCAACGGCCATCGCAGCAACCTTGGAGGCGTTACGTGGTCGTGTGGGTAAGGCGCGGGTGATCGCTGTTCTTGAGCCACGTTCGGCCACCATGCGCATGGGTGTGCACCGCGATACCTTGGCGGCTTCCTTACAGGAAGCGGACCGCGTTTACCTGTATGCGAGTGCCGACATTGGTTGGGATGTGGCGGCAGTGGCTACGGCATTGGGCAGTAAGGCTACGCTGGTGACTGATCTTCCCGAGTTGGTTCAAGCGATTGTCAAAGAGGTCCGACCGAGTGATCATATCTTAGTCATGAGTAATGGCGCGTTTGGTGGGCTACATGAAAAGTTGCTCTCTGCTCTCCAGTTGAGCGCTTAAGGAAATCATGCGAACCGTACCCTTATTTCCGCTCGGCAGTGTTTTGTTTCCGAGCGGACCGCTGTCGTTACGAATCTTTGAGCCACGATATGTCGATATGGTGAGTCGCTGTCTGCGCGAGCAGATTGGCTTTGTGGTGATTTTGTTGGTCGATGGGCCGGCCGTTGATCGCGCCTCTAGCTATGCCGCGGCGATCGGGACGGAAGCACGTATTGTTGATTTCAATCGCTTAGAGGATGGTCTTTTGGGCATCCGTTGTTTGGGTGCCAATCGTGTGCGCGTACTGCGTAGTTGGCGTGAGCCAGATGGCCTCAATATGGGTGAAGTCATTGACGTGCCAGATCAGGAAGTGGTCGAGATTCCGGAACCGCATAGCTACTTGGTCGATATCTTAAGGCGCGTTTACCCAGAGCTCGCTGAGGCTTATGAGGGTGTGGAGCCGCGCTGGCAAGAGGCCGGCTGGGTCGCCAATCGTTTGGCTGAAATCGCGCCGTTAGACGCCAAAGTGCGTCAGCGATTATTAGAGCAACTGGATCCGATCGAACGGCTGCGCTTTATAGGCCCGCTCATCCGCATGGCTAAAACAGACGCCTAGTGCCTGCTGGGGTGCACGCTGATCAGTCGTCGGCGACTGACGATGAGCGCCAAGGTCAAGAGTATCGTCCAACTTAAGACGAGCCAACCCGTGTAGCCATCCGACTGGCTGACTAGCCAGCGATGAGGGGTGTGGCTTTCTAGGGTGGTGATGCCGATGGTGGTGCGCATCATCATCACCCAGCCAGCATGTAGGCCAACCGCCCACGCGATACTGCCACTCCACTGTGTGATGAGACCGAGAAACATTCCAACGGCGGTCAGTGAGAGAAAGGCATCTAAGATAGTAGACGGTGTTGCAAACTGCGCTGCGACACCAGCTAACAGATCAAGGCCGCTGTGCCAGGTGACGGCTTCCGCTGGAATGCGTACGCGGGCGAGAAAATGTAAGGAAGCGTAAATTAGAGAGATCAGCAGTAAGCTGACCCAAGGCTTTTTACTCTCAGCCAGGACTGCGCCTTGCATCAATCCCCGAAAGAAGGTTTCTTCTAGGAAGCCGACAGCGAGCCCAGAGCCTAAGCCTGCAAGCAGTGCGTGTAGCAGTTGTGAGCTATCGAGCATAGGGCTGACGGTGCGGATGCCCAGTAAATCCATCGCCAGCGATATCGGCAGCATCGACGCGATGCCCACCAGTACGCCCCATAAGGCTTGTTTTCGCCACAGCACTTTGTGCGTGCCATATCCCCATGCGTGGCGTGTGGTCAGGGCGCGCTTTTTAACAATGATCAAAACAGCGAACAATGCCAGTAGTTGAAAGAGACGTGTCGCGATTTTATCGAAGCGCCAAACCGGTTGTAGAGGATGAATGACCACATACAGTGGATAGGTGAGTACTGCCGCCAGTACCAAGGAGCCTACGATCGCTAGGATAAACAGAGTCAGTGAACGCATCAGTAGACGTTACGCCTGTGTGCTTAGATCGGCAAGCATGCGCGGTGTGGTGCGCGATCTGTGTGGGGTTTTTCAGCGGTTAACCGCCGAGACGTAAGGGCAGGGACCGCCAGGACGCGATGACTTTATCAACGCTTAACGTCGAGAGGACTTGCGGGTCATCGCCTTTAAGGCAAATCACCGGCGCTTGAGGCGCCCCCCAAGGTCTCATAAAGGTAGGATCGCCTTGTCCAAATAAGACCACCTCGGGTAAGCCCATGGCGGCAGCGGCGTGGGCAGGGCCGGTATCGACTGAGACCATGGCATCGGCGTAGGCCAACAGTGCAAAGTAGCGTTCTAGCGGGTGATCGCTGGCTACGTTGATTGCGTGTGCCGTTTTGACGTGACGCAGGATGTCGTCATTGAGTGTTTTTTCTTGGGCAACACCGACCAAGAGAATGGTATGGGTGGGGCAACGCATCTGCATGTCATCGATGAGGCGCGCCCAGTGTTCTTCCGGCCAGTATTTGGTGTTGCTGGCGCGGCGGCGATCACCGCGGCGCATCGTACGTTTGTTGCCCGCTTGCACGAGCAGCAGTCGTTTGCCAGTGAGCGCGTAGGTGCTTAGCCAGTCTGCTAAAAGGGCACGGCCTGCTGGCGTGGTCTCAATGAGTGCGCCAGGGATAGCATGTGCGCTGAGGGGAGGTGGTGGGTGACTGAGCGCTTGGGGCATCCTGTTAGCGATACGCCACCAGCGCTCTAGTTGATGCTCTTGTGCCACTCTTGGGTAAGCGGCCGCATCCACAATCCACTCGTCGTTAATACCCGCGCGTGACAATAGGCGCTTGCCGATACCGCCGGGGTCTAAGAACCACGTAGGACCAATGGAGCGGCGTCTCAGTGTTTTGACCAACTGCCATTGATCGGGGCTAATGAGGTACGGGCGTCGTCGACTGCCCAGTACATAGATGTCGCCGACGCCGGGTTGTCCTTCAAGCAACGGACGCGTCCAAGCACCGCTTGAGATCACATCGACCGGCTCGCCGAAGCGCGTTGCCAGCTCGCGAATAAACGGAGTCATGAGCACCATGTCCCCGAAGGCACCGCAACGCATCAATAACGGGCGCCGATTCATCGCCGCGATCTCATATTTTCGTTGCCAAAAAAGCTCGCCGCGCTGCATTGACCGTATCTGTAATGTCTTGGTTTTCGTGCGCGATGGAAATAAAGCCTGCTTCAAAGGCGGAGGGCGCTAAGTACACCCCTTCTTTCAGCATGGCGTGGAAAAAGCGTTTAAAGGCTTCCCCATCGCAACGCATGGCATCCGCGTAACTTTCAACGGCTGCGGCTTCGGTAAAGAAGAAGCCAAACATGCCACACACGTGATTGGTGGCTAGCGGCACACCGGCTTCTTGTGCGGCTGTCTTTAAACCGGCGATTAAGTCGGCAGTCTTTTGCGCCAAGCGCGTATGAAAGCCGGGTGCTTGAATGGCCGTGAGCGTAGCAAGACCAGCCGCCATGGCTACTGGGTTCCCTGACAGCGTACCTGCTTGGTATACCGGCCCTAAGGGCGATATGTGACTCATGATGTCAGCACGTCCGCCGAAAGCGCCGACCGGCATGCCGCCGCCAACCACCTTGCCGAGCGTGGTGAGATCCGGTTTGATGCCATACGCCGCTTGCGCGCCGCCTAAGGCGACGCGAAAGCCAGTCATGACTTCGTCAAAAATCAGCACCGCACCATATTGGTCGCACTGCTCACGTAGGCATTGCAAAAATCCTGGCGCGGGTGGTATGCAGTTCATGTTGCCAGCGACCGGCTCGACGATGATGCAGGCAATGTCATCGCCATGCGCACGGAAAATATCGCGTACCTGTTGGCTGTTATTAAAAGATACGGTCAGTGTGTGTGCCGCCATCGAGGCAGGCACACCCGGTGAGGTTGGAACGCCTAACGTGAGCAGTCCTGAGCCTGCCTTGACTAACAGAGAATCGGAGTGGCCGTGGTAGCAGCCTTCAAATTTTAAAATCTTGTCGCGACCCGTAAATCCACGCGCCAGTCGGATAGCGCTCATGGTGGCTTCAGTGCCTGAGCTCACCATACGCACCAACTCAATGGATGGCACCAATTGGCAGATCAGTCGGGCGACGTCAGTTTCGATCGCGGTCGGTGCACCGAAAGACAATCCATCGACCGCTGCCGCTTGCACGGCTGCGATCACGCTCGGGTAGGCGTGTCCTAATATGGCTGGTCCCCACGAGCCCACATAGTCGATGTAGCGCGTGCCTTCGGCTGACCAAATATACGGGCCAGCTGCTTTCTTGAAAAAAATGGGGTCGCCACCGACACCGCGGAAGGCCCGTACCGGGGAATTGACCCCGCCAGGTATATACCGGCAGGCTTCCCGAAATAGATCATGTGAGTTGGCCATAAATACCTCTGCGCCAAAGTGTACGGTGTAGCGCTGTCAGACGATACATTTTGAGCCATAATGGCTCATGAGTAGCGATCTTAAAACTTGGATTTGTCTTATTTGCGGTCACGTATACGACGAGGCGAAGGGTGATCCGGACCACGGCATTGTGCCGGGTACCCGTTGGGCGGATATACCTGCTGACTGGAGTTGTCCGGACTGCGGGGCCAGTAAAGACGATTTTGAAATGATTCAGTTATAAGAGGACGTTCATGTAACGGGTTTGTCACCCGTCTATCGAGTGTCAATCCGCGTAGTCTCGCACCCAGACCACTTCGGTTTCGATGCCGCCATTGCTGTTCAACTGGATACGCCGATAGGCGGGCGGCTGTTCATCCGTCGCAAAGCCATCGACCGAGGGATTAAATTGTACGCAGGTGGAGGGGGTGCCTAGTAGGTGCACGCCACGACGTTGCTCGTCTGCCTGTTGATGGGTATGACCCCAGACGATGGCACGTACCGTGGGGTGGTGATCGATCACCGCAAATAGATCCTGTGGGTTGGTCAGCTCTACCTCGCTAAGCCACGCGCTGCGGGCTTTAATCGGATGGTGGTGCAACGCAACGAGCACGTGCGGATGGCTGCGCTTTGCGAGCGTCTCGTCTAAGCGGGTGAGCTCACGCTCGGATAGGTAGCCGGCAGACTGTCCCTCGACTTGTGAATTCAGCATCACCACGAGCCAGTCTCCGAGTGGGTGTGACCCACCAATGTGAAAAGGCGCTTGGGACAGTGTTTGATGCATGGCAGGCAATGAATCGTGATTGCCAGGGATGCAGTACACGGGGGTTGGCAGCTTGCCCAGTAAGCGCGTGAGGTGGTGATAACCATCCGGATCATCATTGACGATATCGCCGGTGAGTAGCAGCGCATCCCAAGGCCAGTGTTCGCGCGTCGCGTGCGCAAGTGCTTTCTCAAAACAATTCACTGGCGAACGGCCGCGCATCATCATGGATGCTAAGCCCAGTAGATGCGAGTCAGTAAACTGAAGGAGTCGAAGACTATTTTGGCTCACTGCAAAGCCCGCGGTGGTGGTGAGGAGGTGCGCTCGTTTGTCTGTAGGCTTCAGGGTAACAAGGCATATGGCGTAGCGAGGTGAACTGCGTCATGAACCGGCACTTAACATAAAAAAAGGGCCTGGGAATCAATCCCAGGCCCTTTCGTGTAGATCGACCTTAGCTTGATTTAATAGCGATAGTTGTCGCTCTTATATGGACCATCTACTTTCACGTTGATGTACTTCGCTTGCTCGTCGCTCAACCGAGTGAGTTCCGCGCCAATCTTCTTGAGATGCAAGCGCGCGACATGCTCGTCGAGATGCTTTGGCAGCGTGTAGACCTTCTTCTCGTACTTTTTATTGTTGACCCACAGTTCAATTTGCGCGAGGGTTTGGTTTGCGAAGGAGTTGGACATCACGAACGAAGGATGTCCAGTGCCACAACCCAGATTAACTAAGCGCCCGCGCGCCAAGACGATGATGCGCTTGCCATCTGGGAAAACCACATGATCGACTTGTGGCTTGATTTCGTCCCACGTGTATTTAGCCAGGCTGGCGATATCAATTTCAGAATCGAAATGACCAATGTTGCACACGATGGCGTTGTGTTTCATCCGTGCCATATGGTCATGGCTGATCACACACAAGTTGCCGGTCGCTGTCACGAAAATATCTGCCTTATCCGCGGCATAATCCATGGTGACCACTCGATAGCCATCCATCGCTGCTTGCAGCGCGCAGATAGGGTCAATTTCTGTGACCCATACTTGGGCTGAGAGCGCACGCAACGCTTGCGCACTGCCTTTGCCCACATCGCCGTAACCAGCCACGACTGCTACCTTGCCTGCGATCATCACGTCGGTGGCTCGCTTAATGGCGTCGACCAGTGATTCGCGGCAGCCATACAGATTGTCAAACTTGGACTTGGTGACCGAGTCATTGACGTTGATGGCTGGGAACAGCAGGCGATTTTCCTGTTGCATTTGATACAGGCGATGAACGCCGGTCGTCGTTTCTTCCGTGACGCCCACAATGTTTTTGGCTAACTTGGTATAAAAGCCAGGATGGCTTTTGAGGCGGCTTGTGATCGACGCATACAGCGCCTCTTCTTCCTCATTGGTTGGCTTCGAGATGAGAGAGGGGTCTGACTCCGCCTTCATGCCTAAGTGGACCAATAAGGTCGCATCGCCACCATCATCGAGAATCATGTTGGGTGTGCCGCCATCCGCCCACTCAAAAATACGATGGGTATAGTCCCAGTATTCTTTTAAGGTCTCGCCCTTGTGAGCGAATACCGGTGTGCCGGCTTCGACGATGGCTGCCGCTGCATGATCTTGGGTTGAGTAGATGTTGCACGAAGCCCAGCGCACATCCGCGCCGCACGCTTTCAGAGTTTCGATGAGCACAGCCGTTTGGATCGTCATGT
Organism: uncultured Pseudomonadota bacterium; assembly: GCA_903929455.1. Classification (GTDB taxonomy): domain Bacteria; phylum Pseudomonadota; class Gammaproteobacteria; order Steroidobacterales; family Steroidobacteraceae; genus CAIKZZ01. Next base: position 26,849 of record CAIYVA010000013.1, read on the forward strand.
GTAGGGATCCCGCGATGCGGGCGCCCTTCAGTGGCTGACGAGCTGCGTATTCTTCACGCACAGACATGAGGCCAGGCATTTCGATTTCGGCAATCGAAATTTCCTTGCGGCCCCAAGTCGCTAGCGACAAGTCCGCTACGTGGAAGTCTTTCTTAGATTTCATCAACGCGTTCATTCAATCTCTCCTTATTAGAGATGAACAGGCGCCGTTGACAAGGGGCGTCTCACCGAGCCTGACGGACCGCCGGGCTATCCCCCGGTCCGCTGCAGCGCCTCTCAGTGAGACGGTGGAAAAACTATTTTTTCGCTGCAGCCTTCAAGGCGCGCGCTTTATCGGTGCGTTCCCAAGTGAAAGTGGCTTCGGTTCGACCGAAGTGACCGTAAGCGGCTGTGGCTTGATAAATGGGGCGGGCTAGATCCAGCATCTGGCGTAATCCGTAAGGGGTTAAATCGAAATGATCGCGAACTAACTGGGTTAGTTTTTCGCGCGATAGTTTGCTGGTGCCAAAGGTCTCGACCATCACCGACGTGGGATGTGCAACGCCAATCGCATAGGAGACTTGCACCTCACAACGCTCGGCAAGTCCGGCCGCTACGATGTTTTTAGCCACATAGCGCGCGGCATAAGCCGCTGAGCGATCGACCTTCGAGGGGTCTTTGCCCGAAAAAGCGCCGCCACCGTGGCGAGCAAACCCGCCGTAGGTGTCGACAATGATCTTGCGTCCCGTGAGACCGCAGTCACCGACCGGGCCACCAATTACAAATTTTCCAGTTGGATTGATATGGAATTTGGTGCGTTTGCTGAGCCAGCGTTTCGGCAGCACGGGCAATAGAATTTCTTCCATCACACCCTCGCGCAAGGTGCGCTGGCTGACTTCCGGTGAGTGTTGGGTGGACAGGACGACCGCCTCAATGCCCACCGGTCGATCGTGTTCGTAGCGAAAAGTGATTTGGCTCTTGGCGTCCGGGCGCAACCAAGGCAGCTTGCCATTGCGGCGCACGTGCGCCTGACGTTTGACCAACAAATGGGCATAGGTGATCGGTGCTGGCATCAGCACATCGGTTTCGTTGCTGGCGTAACCAAACATCAGGCCTTGATCGCCGGCGCCTTGCTTCTTGGGATCCTTGCGATCAACGCCTTGCGCGATGTCTGGTGACTGTTTGCCGATCATATTGATGACGGCGCAACTGGCGCCATCAAAACCCATGTCCGAGTCGTTATAGCCAATATCGAGTACGGTTTGGCGTACCAGTGCCTCCAGATCGACCCAGGCGCTGGTGGTGACTTCGCCGGCTAAGACGACGCAGCCGGTCTTTACCAGGGTTTCGCATGCGACTCGGGCGCGCTTGTCTTCCTTCAGAATGGCGTCCAGCACAGCGTCCGAAATCTGGTCTGCCACCTTGTCCGGGTGGCCTTCAGAGACGGATTCGGAGGTAAAAAGGTAGCTGTTGTGGGTCGTAGCCATCAGGGGGTTGCGCCTACGCGCCTCCATGCAAGTGAATCTAGACGCCAAATATATATCACTAAGAGGAACATTGCCCCGTTTGCATAGGTATTAGACAATGACGGGCTTTCACTCACTGGAAATCCCATGCTCCCACGCCGCCACTTAGCCAATGCTCTCCGCGCTTTGAGCATGGACGCCGTTCAAAAGGCCAATTCTGGGCACCCTGGAATGCCTATGGGCATGGCCGATATTGCCGAGCTCCTGTGGCGGGATGTCTTAAAGCACAACCCGGCAAACCCCCGTTGGTCTGATCGTGATCGCTTTGTGCTATCCAATGGTCATGGCTCGATGTTGCTGTATTCCTTGCTCCATCTGACCGGCTACCCCCTGTCCATGGAGGACCTGAAGCAGTTCCGACAGCTCGGGTCGCATACCGCTGGGCACCCAGAGGTCGATCTGGCGCTGGGCATCGAGACCACGACCGGGCCTTTGGGGCAGGGCCTTGCCAATGCGGTCGGCATGGCCTTGGCTGAGCGCGTACTCGCCGCGCGCTTTAATCAGCCCGGCTTTGATCTGGTTGATCACCATACCTATGTCTTTTTAGGGGATGGCTGCTTAATGGAGGGGGTTTCCCATGAAGCCTGCTCGCTGGCTGGCACCTTAGGCTTAGGTAAGCTGATCTGTTTTTATGACGACAATGGCATCTCTATTGATGGCCATGTGCAGGGGTGGTTCACGGACGATACCCCTAAGCGCTTCGAAGCCTATGGCTGGCAGGTGATTCGCGAGGTTGATGGTCATGATGCGGAGGCTGTGCAAAAGGCGATCCGCAAGGCGCGCAAAGAAACCACCAAGCCCACCTTGATCTGTTGCAAGACCATTATTGGTTTTGGGTCACCCAACAAGCAGGGTACCGAGGCAGTTCATGGTCAAGCGCTGGGGGCGGATGAGATTGCAGCCACTCGAGTAGCACTCGATTGGCCCTACGCGCCATTTGAAATCCCAGAGGATGTGCGTGCTGCTTGGGATGCGACGGCGAAAGGCAAACGACTAGAAAATAAGTGGAAGCGCCTGTTTAAGGAGTACAAGAAAGGCTTCCCACAGTTGGCGGCTGAATATGAGCGCCGCATGGCGGGTGATCTGCCGGCCGATTGGTCGCAGTTTGTTATTGAAACGCTTAAAAGTGTTCAGGATGCCGGTGGCGCCGTCGCTACCCGCCAGTCGTCACAGGCTGCGCTCAACGCGTTCGCGCCGCGCCTGCCTGAGTTATTGGGCGGCTCAGCCGATTTGACCGGATCTAACAATACGTGGACTACCGTTTCTAAGGGCATCACCCGCTCTGATCAGACCGGCAATTATGTTTGGTACGGCGTGCGCGAGTTTGGCATGTCAGCAGCGATGAATGGCATCGCTTTGCACGGTGGCTTACGACCTTATGGCGGCACTTTCTTGGTGTTCTCCGACTACGCCCGAAACGCTGTGCGGATGGCCGCTCTCATGCAAACAGCACCGATCTTTGTGTGGTCGCATGACTCTATTGGTTTGGGTGAGGATGGTCCGACTCACCAGCCCGTTGAGCACTTGGCCTCCTTACGTATCATTCCTAATATGACGATTTGGCGGCCATGTGATGCAGTGGAGTCCTATGCGGCGTGGGCGTATGCGCTGGCGCATAGAACGGGCCCTACGGGTTTGATTCTGAGCCGGCAAGCCATGCCTCATCAGGCCCGCTCGCCGCAGCAACTGTCGCAGGTGGCGCGTGGCGGTTATGTACTGGTTGAGTCCGCAGGGACACCCGAAGTCATTCTCATGGCTACGGGCTCAGAGGTTCACCTGGCCGTTGAGGCGGCTCAGGCATTAGGCGCACGTGGCCGTCGAGTGCGCGTCGTGTCTATGCCTTCGGCAGAGGTGTTTGATCGGCAGCCCGAAGCCTATCGCGCCAGTGTGCTACCACCGTCAGTCCCTCGTGTCGCAGTGGAGGCCGGTGTGCGTGACTATTGGACGCGTTACACAGGGCGGGTTGATCGTGTCGTGGGTATTGATTCTTTTGGCGCATCGGCGCCTGCTAAGGCCCTGTACCAACACTTCGGAATCACCACGGCTAAGGTTGTTGAGGTCGCTTTTCACGCGCTTGGCGGTTGACCGTTAAGCGCTCGATTTAAAATATAATTCAGGAGTAAATAGCATGGCTATCAAAATAGGCATCAACGGTTATGGCCGCATCGGGCGTAACACCTTGCGCGCCCTGTATGAAGGCAAGCGCAACGGTGAAATTCAGATCGTCGCAATCAATGACCTAGGCGACGCGCATACCAACGCCTATCTCACGCGTTTTGATACAGCCCATGGTCGTTTTCCTGGTGAAGTGGTCGTTGATGGCGACTGCATGGTGGTCAATGGCGACCGTATCCGGGTGTTGGCCGAGCGCGACCCGGCTAAGTTGCCTTGGGGCGCGTTAGGCGTTGACTATGTGCTCGAGTCCACGGGATTGTTCGCGACCAAAGAAAAAGCAGAGAAGCATCTCGCCGGTGGCGCCAAAAAAGTCATCATCTCGGCACCCGCTGAAGGCGCAGTCGATGCCACAGTGGTGTATGGCGTCAATCACCACGTGCTGACCAGCAGCATGACCGTGATCTCTAATGCGTCTTGCACGACAAATTGCTTAGCACCACTCGTTAAGCCGCTGCACGATGCGATCGGCGTCGTGTCGGGCATTATGACGACAGTGCATTCGTATACGAATGACCAAGTGCTCACCGATGTGTTTCATAAAGATTTACGCCGCGCCCGTTCGGCCACGATGTCGATGATCCCAACGAAAACCGGCGCTGCCGCTGCGGTTGGACTTGTATTGCCTGAGTTGAAGGGCAAGCTCGACGGTTATGCGGTGCGTGTGCCGACCATTAACGTGTCGCTGGTGGATCTGACCTTCACCGCCAAGCGTACGACGACTGTTGCCGAGATCAATGAAATCCTCAAAGGCGCATCACAAGGTGCTCTTAAGGGTGTGTTGGCCTACAACTCCGATCCGCTCGTTTCCATTGATTTTAATCACAACCCTGCATCGTCAACCTATGACGATACACTCACTAAGGTGATCGACGGTACGCTGGTGAAAGTGTGTAGCTGGTACGACAACGAGTGGGGCTTCTCTAACCGAATGCTTGACACGACGTTGGCGTGGAGTCGCGCTAAGTGAGTGTGGCTGCTGGACAGGGCGGGATTTCGTCGCGCGTGATCCGCATGCAGGATGTGGATCTTGCTGGTAAGCGGGTGTTGATTCGCGAAGACTTGAACGTCCCTATCCAGAATGGACAGATCACCAGTGATGCGCGCATTCGTGCGGCGCTGCCGACGATCCAGCTCGCCCTCAAAGCAGGCGCGTGCGTCATGCTGATGTCTCACTTGGGTCGGCCCGAGGAAGGCAAGCCAACTGATGAGCTGTCGCTGGCGCCTGTCGCGGCGCGTCTATCGCAATTGCTTGGCCGCGCTGTTCCTTTGCTAAAAGACTGGCTACAGGGTGTGACTGTCGCGCCCGGTTCGGTCGTGCTGTTGGAGAACGTCCGCTTTAATCTCGGTGAGAAAAAAGATGATGAAGCGCTGTCTAAGCGCATGGCTGCACTGTGTGATGTGTATGTGATGGATGCGTTTGGCACTGCTCATCGGGCTGAAGCCAGCACGCATGGTGTCGGTCGCTTTGCCCCGATTGCTTGCGCAGGGCCACTTCTAGTGAATGAGTTGGTGGCGCTCGATACAGCGCTCGATCATCCCAAGCGGCCCTTGGTAGCCATTGTGGCTGGCTCTAAAGTATCCACTAAGCTCACCGTCCTAGAGTCTTTACTTGGCAAAGTCGATCACTTGATTGTGGGCGGTGGGATTGCCAATACGTTTTTACTGGCCACCGGCGTTAAGATTGGCAAGAGCTTGGCAGAACCTAACATGCTCGATATGGCTAAACGCTTGCTCGCTCAGTCTGCTGCCAGTGGCGTGCAAATTCCGTTGCCGACCGATGTGGTGGTCGGTAAAGCCTTTTCCGCGAGTGCTGAGGCGGATGTTAAGAATGTCGCCGATGTGTTGGACGATGATTTGATCTTGGATATCGGCCCGGATACGGCAGAGCGCTTCTCGGCGATCATTCGCGAAGCCGGCACTATCTTGTGGAATGGTCCGGTGGGTGTATTTGAGTTCGATCAGTTTGGTGAAGGCACGCGCGCATTGGCTTTGGCGATTGCCGCTGCCAAAGGCTTTTCGTTGGCCGGTGGCGGCGATACGTTGGCTGCGATTGAAAAGTATCAAGTCGAAGCCGGCATTTCCTATATCTCGACCGGCGGTGGCGCATTTCTCGAGTTTGTAGAAGGCGCCGTGTTGCCAGCGGTCGCTATGCTTGAGCAGCGTGCATCTGGAGCGAAGCTCTGATGTCCCCAGTGCGCACCTTTAAGCGCACTAAAGTGGTCATTACGCTTGGCCCGGCAACCGATGATCCAAACATCATGGATGAGCTCATCCTTGCGGGCGCCAATGTGGCGCGCGTCAACTTTTCCCACGGTTCGACTGACGATCAGATCAGACGGGTCGCCCAAGTGCGTGCGTCAGCTGCCCGTGTGGGGCGCTCCGTCGGCATCCTGGGTGACCTGAGTGGTCCAAAGATTCGTATTGATCGTTTTGTCGACGGTTTTATAGAGTTGGTCGCAGGCGCGCCGTTTACGATTGATCTGTCTCTGGCGGCTGATGCCGGCACGGTCAGTAGCGTCGGCTGTTCTTATAAAGCGTTGGCTAGCGATGTAGAGCCGGGCGCAATCTTGCTGTTAAACGATGGTTTGATCGTGCTAGAAGTCGTCCGTGTAGAAGGTCCCCGTGTGCTGACGAGGGTGATCTCCGGTGGCCGCTTATCCAATAATAAGGGGTTAAACCGCCGTGGTGGCGGATTGTCTGCGGGCGCGCTCACTGAAAAAGATCGGCAAGACATACCCATCGCTGCCAAGTTAGCAGTCGATTATCTCGCAGTCTCATTCCCGCGCTCCGTAGCCGACATCGAAGAGGCGCGTGCATTAATGCGTGCAGCAGGGGGCCACGCGCGACTGATGGCTAAGATAGAGCGCACCGAGGCGATTACGCATCTGGAGTCGATCGTGACGGCAAGCGATGCGGTGATGGTTGCGCGCGGCGACTTAGGCATTGAGGTGGGCGATGCTGCACTGATGGGCTTACAGAAGCAGATCATTGCCTCCGCCCGTCGGCACAATAAAATTGTGGTGACCGCCACGCAGATGATGGAGTCGATGATTAATAACCCATCGCCCACGCGTGCTGAAGTGTCTGATGTGGCAAATGCGGTCTTTGATGGCACAGACGCGGTGATGCTGTCTGCTGAAAGCGCGGTCGGTAAGTATCCCGTCAAAGCTGTGCAGGCGATGAGTGAGATCATTTTGGGCGCAGAGCGCTATCAGGTATCACAAGCGGCCTCGGTTCGGCGACAAAGTATCGCTCATGCCTTTCATGCCACCGATGAGGCGATTGCGATGGCTGTGATGTACACGGCCAATCACATGGACGTGAAGGCGATTGTTGCAATGACCGAGTCAGGGTCAACGCCCTTGTGGATGTCACGAATTCGTTCAGATATTCCGATTTTTGCATTCACCCGTAATGAAGTCACGCAGGGCAGAGTGACGCTTTTCCGGGGTGTTTATCCGGTGTTGTTCGATGTTGCGCGCAGTCCCGATGTATTGCACCCCGCTATCTTTGAGAAATTGCTCGAGCTAAATGTCTGTTCTGTCGGTGACCAGATCATCGTGACCAATGGTGAATTCTCAGGCGTTTCAGGTGGCACCAATTCAATGAAGATTCTGACCGTCCCGGCTTGAGCGCTTGGTAAATCAGGCTGGCCTTAGGTCATTGTCTTATTGCCTTTGATCTAAGGAGATCACTGATGTGGCGACGCATTCGTCGTATTGTTCTCGCGCTGGCTGCCCTCATTGGAATGGGTGTGCTCGTGGTCGGATGGTCTGTTTGGGCGAGTTTGCCAACGTTAGATGGCGTGCTCGCCCATCAGGCGATTGCACGGCCGGTCCGCATTGATCGAGACGCCTTAGGCGTGGTTACCGTGGGTGGTGAGGTGCGCGCTGATGTAGCCTATGGGCTTGGTTTTGCGCATGCGCAGGATCGTTTTTTTCAAATGGATTTGATGCGTCGGGCGGCGGCAGGTGAGCTGTCCGCACTGCTAGGGCAGGGTACTCTCAGTACCGACCAGCGCCTACGCGTGCATCGATTCAGAACAGTCGCGCAGGCCGCTGTAACCGCGCTGACGCCAGAGCGACGTGCGCTTCTTGAGTCGTACACGGCCGGGGTGAATGCAGGTTTAGTGTCGCTTCACGTCCGGGCTTTTGAGTACCTTTTGCTGCAGA
>CAIYVA010000014.1 GCA_903929455.1 uncultured Pseudomonadota bacterium
AGTCACGAGAAATACAAAAGAGCCCGTAGCACCCAAAATTTCTACCAAAATGCGCGTGACTAAGGTGTCCAATACACGCACAGTCCGATGATATAAGAGTTGCCTGTTTTGCTCGACCGCGCCCGCCGCGCGCGTCGCAGCATTACGCCACAGCAGCACTGATGAGTAGCCTGTGATGCCGAAGGCTACAATCGGCAGGCCAGAGTGATGCGCCATGCCGGAGACAGTCCACAAAGTGACTACGCCTAGGGTAAAGATCATTGGCTCACCGACTAGCCACAACACTCCTAAGTTCTCACGACCAAAGCGTGTGATGATTTCACGCATCAAAAGGGCATGAATCACCCGGCCTTGAACCGTAAGCGCATGTCGTAATGTCGGTGTCGCTAGATCCGTCATGACTTAGTCCGCGTGCTCTTTGACACTGGCCAATAACAAGCCCGCCACACCCCAGAGCATTAAGCCCACCAAGAAGACGGTGAAGATCGAGCGCAACCGCCTAGGCTCCATCGCTTTATCCGGAAGGCTTGGTTGCACGAGGCGTTCTAAGTAGAGTTGCTTACGGGTGGCGTCACTGCGAGCACCCTCAAGACCGGCTAGCGCAGTGGCTAGCTGCTTTTCAGCAAAGGTGGCATCTAAGGCTAAACGCGCGTAATTGGGAGCGAATGCACTTAAAGATCCGTCCTTACTGGTGACTTTTGAGCCTTCCGATTGAATGGCGCGCTTTAAATTAGATTGACGTGCGGCAAGCCCCGCCAGTTGTGGGTTGTCAGGTGACAGGGTGCGTAACTCCGCCAGTGCTCGGGTGGTTGCTACCAATTCACTTTGCAATTTGGCCACACCCTGTAGCTGTAACCCTGCTTGCGCATTGGGCTCATAGATCTGATGCGCGTCCCGAAACTGCGACAGTAGCTGCGCTGACTCTCGTACTTTGTCGGCCGCCACCTGGACATCGTGCTCTGCAAACTGAACAAGATCATGGCGACTTCGGTCATTCAATGCATTGACCAGTTGCTCACTCATTTCCACTAATTTTTGGTTGATGTTGAAGGCGTCTTGCGCTCTGTAGGCGCGCACGGTCAAAACCGTGATGGAAGAAGCGGGGTCATAGTCAACCGAGACGCGCTTGCCATAGTAGCGATAGAACTCTTCAAAGCTATGGTCTGAGAACAGACCGGGAAAGCGATCGAACATATCAATCGATGAGCTGGAGTAGTGATTTTTGATGCTCAGTCCGGCATCTAAGACCTTGACTGAATCCCTCGAGAGGATGAAATCCCGCACCGAGTAGGTGTCATCCTGTGAGTGGACAAAGCCTGTGCTCTGCAGTATCTCGCCTATGAAGCCCGTTTGTGCTGGACGCTGTGGGCTTCTAACCACAAAGCGGGATTCAGATATATAAACATTGGAAGCGATTAAGCCGTAATACAGAATCGCAATGAGCGTTGGCACGACCACAGTGGTCAGCAGCAAACCGCGGCGACGCACAAAATCCGTGATCAGATTAAGCGTAGGATTTGTGGTACTCACAGGCCCACCTGCTTTGCGGTTAGGACCGGATAAGCGATCGAGAACAACACATTCAAGAATTTCTGTGTCTCGGTGATCGAGGCATTGGAGATATACAGAACATCTTTGTTCTGCATGGGGAAGCTTTGCATGACAAAGAAGCTCTTGGGGTCAGTGAGATCGAGCCTAAACACCACCGGCACGCGACCGTCAGGGGTTTTGGTGGTGGGTGGATGCGGCCAGTCAAAGGCATCCGCTTTGGCTAACCTAAAAATAAACACGCCGCGTGGATTGGAGCGTGAGTCGATCAGTCCACCGGATCGGGCAATCGCTTGGCTTAAGCTGATGCCTTGTGCCTCAAATTGGATTTCATCGTTTTTGCCACTTGCTCCTAAGGCCGTGAAGCTATAAGGCTGGAAGAAGGCAGTGACCACATCCCCCGGTTGTAGGGGTACGTTTTGTTCGGGGTCTCTGATGATCGTATCCAGCGGCAACGCATCAACCGTCAGTCCCCTCGTCACCTGGATCATGGTCTTAGCGACCGGCTGACGGGCGCCACCGGCAGCTGCGATGGCATCGAGCAGTCGATCGTTGCCTGCGATCAACGGTACTTTAATGTTGGTGGCAAACTCACCGACCACCGTGGCGGTTGCCGCATAGTTTTTGCTCAGGCGCACGATCACCTGCGGTTGGTTCGCCTTGGCCCGTAGGGCAGTGGCTATGGTGGCACTGATGTCCTCAAGCGAGTGACCAACCACCGACACACGACCCGCAAAGGGAATGGCGATGCTGCCCTGGGCGCTGACGACTTGTTCTGGCAGGATAGTGGCGCGCGAGGATGCGGATAGGGAGGACGCGTCGGTACCGAAGGCGGCAAACAGGGTGGCGGGGGCTGCCTCCCAGATCGAGACCTCGAGCACATCCCCCACACCAATCTGGTGCGGACTGGTTGACTGATTGCCTAGGGTCTGTGAGAAGTGACGTTGGCTTTGATGAGCGAGTAGGCGTTCAGCCACTGATTCATCAACATCGATAAACTCAATCGCAGCCGCTTCTTGGCGAGCGCGACTCTCAATCTGGTGAGCGCTAGGGCCGATCGTCGGTATTAGTCCACTGCAACCAGTCAGCGTGAGCACTGCTGAGAGGCAGACAAAGCGCTTAAGCGCGGATGTCATCGGTGTGGTTACACGTGTCATGTTTTTTGCGCCGCGGTAGCTTTTAATCATTGTCCTGATTCTTCATCGCGTGTGGTTTCGGAGCTGTCTTGACCAGTCTCTAAG
>CAIYVA010000015.1 GCA_903929455.1 uncultured Pseudomonadota bacterium
AAATCTTTGGCCCCGTGCTGGTACTGATTCCCTTCGATGACGACGATCATGCGGTGCGCCTGGCCAATGATTCCATCTATGGCCTTGCTGGTACGGTTCACTCCAAGGACCCGACCCGTGCGCTGGCGGTCGCTCGCCGACTGCGTGCGGGCACGATCAACCTCAACAGCGGCAATGCCTTTGATGCCGACGTACCCTTTGGCGGCTATAAGCAAAGCGGCATCGGGCGTGAGATGGGTCTTGAAGGCTTTGAAGAATATCTGCAAACCAAAACGATCGGCATACCCGCGTAGGATGACACCATGACAGTGATCCCATTCGGCTGGCGCCTAGCGTTACACGCCCTCTGCTGCATAAGCATAGTGGGCGCGGCTGGAACGGCACGCGCCACCGAGGCACCCGCCACGCCCGCCGCGTACAGTATCTGGGTATCGAATGAGACGACCGGCGAGGTGCTGATCATTGAGGAACCTGAACACCGCATCGTGACACGCATCAGCGTAGGGCCTAGGCCACGCGGCGTGACCTATGCCGCGGGTCAGGTATTTGTGGCCGTGACCGGTAGCCCAAGCGCCGCCCCCAACGTCGACACGAGCACCCTGCCCCCAGCGGATAAAACCGCCGATGGCATCGTGGTGATCGATGCCACCTCACGAGAGATCACGCGCGTGCTGCGCGTAGCATCCGATCCAGAGATCATTGCCGTCAACCACACCGCGAGCGAACTGTACGTCGCGAGTGAGGACACCGGTCAAGTCATCGCCGCTGACCCACGAACGGGTCGTATCATCGCTCACGTCAACGTCGGTGCTGAACCCGAAGGTGCTGCGCTTAGCCCCAACGGTCGACTCGCACTCACCGCATCAGAAGCGGAGGGAACGGTGAGCTTTATCGATACGAAACGCCATCGCGTTCTAAGTACGCTAAAAGTAGGCCAGAGACCACGCGGCGTGTGCTTCTCCAAAGATGGTCGTCGTGCGTACGTAGCCGTAGAGAGTAGCGGCACGGTGGTTGCCCTTGATGTGCTCACACGGCGCGTGCTGATGACCCGTACCTTAGGAGAGGGTGCGCGACCGATGACCGTCGTACCCTCCCCGGACGATGCCCGCGTCTATGTGAGCACCGGACGCGGCAAAACGGTGATGGCGTTAAACGCGGCTGATCTCGCCATCCAAGGCAGCGTAGACGTCGGTATTCGTCCATGGGGGATCGCGCTCAGTCCCGATGGTCGCACCCTGTATGCCGCGAATGGTCCCTCAGGCACTGTCTCCGTGATCGATACGAGCCATTTCACCGTGACCGCCACCATCACCACCGGCGGTCAGCCATGGGGGGCTGCCCTAGTACCGGGAAGCCCCGCCGTGAGTAGCCACTAACGGTCACTCGCGCGGCAGTGCGATCAGAGCGCACGCCACCTATAGAATTGCCCATCTAGCCGGTGCTACAGTCGCCCTCTCTTTGTGAGCGCGAGCGCTCATAGACCCGAACCTCTATTTTCTCGTTGGAGTAGTCACGCATGGCCTTAGATCCCAAGATCGCTGCCTTTGTTAAAATGCCGGGCGTCGAGTTACTACCGCCACCTGCAGGAGTGACCGCAGCCATGATGCGAGCCGCCATGAAGGCCACTCCAGCCCCTGTGGTGCTCGCAGCGATCCATCAAACCGAGGACATCCGACTTAAAACCACCGCGGGCTCCGTGGCTGCGCGCCTTTATCGGCCATCCGCCATCCGCTCTCTACCGCTGATCGTCTACTTTCACGGTGGTGGCTTTGTACTGTGTGATTTAGATACCCATGAGGGGATGTGTCGAGATCTGGCCAATGCCACCGGCTGCGTGGTGGCCTCCATTGACTACCGTTTAGCGCCTGAGACGCGCTTCCCGGGACCTGTGGAGGACTGTTATGACGCGCTATGCGCACTGGTTGCACAGGCCGATACCCTCTCGATTGATCCGACGCGCGTGGCGGTCGCAGGCGACAGTGCGGGTGCCAACTTAGCCGCCGTCACCGCCATCGTGGCGCGTGATCGTGGCGGTCCAAGCCTTCGCCATCAAACCCTGATCTATCCCTGCTTAGACCCAGCGTGCGAGTCAGAATCCATGCGCACGCTGTCGCGCGGTTACTTTTTGACGCAAGACATGATGAAGTGGTTTTGGGCGCAATACCTCCGAAGCCCAGAGGATGCCAAGAACCCGCTGGCCTCTCCCTTGCACAGCACCGACCTAAGCGGTCTGCCACCGACCACACTGATCACGGCTGAATACGATTTGCCTCGCGACGAAGGCGAGCTGTATGGCGATCGCCTGCGTCTTGCTGGCGTACCGGTCGTGGGCAGACGCTACCTCGGCATGATCCATGGCTTCGTGAGCCTGCCATTGGTTACCGAGGTCGCCAAAAACGCACTGACCGATCTATCCAACGATATCCGCGCGGCACTGTTCTCGTAAAACGAAAGACTAAGCAGTGGCCGCTCTTACACCGAGCGGCATTCCTGCACACGATAAAACCGCGTCTTGGTGCGATCGAATAGATTTTCTTCATCAGCGGCAATGGCTGCCGCATTCACAGGATCAGTGAATGCCACCATGGCAGCCGCGTACGCCGCCTCATCAGCAAAAAAAAGCTCTGTGATCACATCGAAATCGCGAGCGGCTGCATGGGGCGACACAATGGCACCCTCGTCGATCAAGAAATTACGCCGATAGTCGGCGATGTGCGGCGAGAGCGAGCGAATCAACGGCGCGTGCCGCTGCTCGTAATAATCAATAAAAGCTTGTCGACTCAGGCCCGCCTTGCACGTCAATAACGCCATAACCTTGATCATCGTTCCTCCCGCTAAATTCAAGTCACTTCCCGTTTAACCGGGAAGCGGTCCATGTAAAAGGCAAAGCGCTGATGCAAGGCGGCTGGCTCTAGCGCAAAGTCACGGCGTAAGTCATAGGCCATTTGACCGTCTTTGCCGCGACGATGGGCTTCCAAATAAGCAGTCAGTTTTTGGCGTGTCGCGTCATCCAAGGGCAGACCACTGTTCGCATACACCGCCTCCAATACCTGCCAAGGATCGGCCATGAAGCGATCAAAGTAACAATCAAAGCTCACCTGAGGCGAGGCAAGCGCACGCTCGCGCACGCAGCCTTGTAGCAAGTGCTCCACGCGATCGATCCAATACGTGGCCAATTCCGCCAAGCGCGGCTTTGGTCGCTGAATTCGCTGCGTGTACGCCTGCATGGTGATCGTGCTTTGGATCACCGCGACCGGATCTCGGTGCGTGAAGACCACGCTGGCATCGGGAAAGGTTTTCAGCAACGCCGCTATTTGCTCTAGATGTTGCGGGCACTTTAACACCCAGGGTTTCGCAGGACCGCCCCGCCGCCACTGCAGCAACTTCAACACGCGCTTCATGTACAGGTAATGCGGTGTCTGGTCGCTTTGATAATAACGGTCTCGCCAACGGGGCGAAGAACACAACCATTCAAAATTATAGGATGCAAAATCAGGCCCCATGAG
>CAIYVA010000016.1 GCA_903929455.1 uncultured Pseudomonadota bacterium
CCATGGTCAGCCAACGGCGTGGCACGCTGTACAGCGGGAAGTTTTGCCGAAACACATAGCTGTCGGTCGAATAACCATAGGCAATCGGATGCGTGGGGCGCACAAAATTGACCTTGTCTCATCGGGCAATGACAAGGTGGGCACGACCTCTTTAGGATCGACACCCAAAATATAAGCAGCGGTGCGATGTAAGCCCACCATTCGAAAATCGGTGGGCTGATGATCGTTCACCGCATCATCGAAAAATAGCCCGATGCGATAGCTCGCATAGGTACGCTCAGCCAATTTTTGTTCCAGCGCTTCGGCATGCGTGACTAAGTTAAGGTGTGGATAGCTATCGCGAAGCAAAGGGATGATCAGGCCAGACATCGCAACCGACACGCGTGTCGTTGGGTGTTTCTTGGCAAACACGTCACAGTAGGAAAACCAAGCCAAGGTGTCGCCCAGGGTACCGATTGGAAACTGAATCATGACCTCACGATTGGTCAGATCATAGTCGTGCGATAAGACCTGACGTGCAGGACCCTCGACGCCTTCGTCAATCGACATCACCTCAACGCGAAAGCGCACATACCAGCGCTTGCTCGAATTAATCGTAGCGCCTTGATTCTCGGACTCGAACAACACGTTGCCGGTGTCTAAGTCATACAAGCGAACAAACCATTTGCCTGACGTGCGCGGAGGTAATACCACCCGACAGCCATCGTTGAAGTCGAAACGAATGCCTTCAGCGGCCTCTTGCGTCGGCTGCGCAGATACTGGCGGATAAGCGGTGCCTGGCAAAGTGCCGGCTAACTGACCGGCGGCATTGCCTGATTGGGAGACAGCCCCGCTCATCACCGATGCAGGAGCAGCGGTGAGATTCGTTGGACTGGCAGCAAGTGCTTGCGCTGGCATAGGTTCTTGACTAGTTGAGTTCATGGGTCTACCGATCAAGGTCATATGGTTACGTTCAGAGCAAATCCACACACCCCTCACTTAGGGGGTTAGGGCACACAAAAAACATCGACTTCGTCACGTTGCTAAGTAATTGCTGACACAAGTGTTTCTATCTGGCTCGTCGCATCGCACATCACACGCTGAAGCCGACCCAACCACCTCATAAAGACGGCGTCGGCGTGCAAACAAAACAGCCTGTTTTAGCGTGCGCCATGCGCTGATACCGAAATCCCTCACCTGCCCCCTGCGCCCGCTTAGGCGATCGCTCGACTGATTAAACGCTGGGCCGGTGATCGTACGAGCGCCGAACAAGGGACATCTGACTTGCGTCACGAATTAGGGAGCAGAAAACGCACAGGTGTTAAAGCTGTGACGGACCGCTAATTACCGGTCAAAGGGTGCGGCGTACGCCAGGCACGATGATGATTCTCGGTCCGTCCGGAGTGACCCGCACGGGGTAGCGACAGGTCAAAAAAACGATCTGAGGCGATGGCCGGGCGGGTTTTTTTGTGACTCAGTTCACAGAATTACGGCTGTGCACTCAGTGATAGCGGAGCAGCACCGGTCAGTCGACCGAGCGCCAAGGCCAACTGAGCCCGGGCCAGATGCCAGTCCCGCTCTGCATTGATGCGCAATTGACGGCCGGTAGCGGCCCCCGTCTCAGCCGTTAACACATCGAGGATGGATCCCACGCCAGACTGATAGCGGCCGAGGGCCACCTCCTCATTACTTGCCGCCGCCTTACTGAGTGATGCAGTGGCCACCAGACCCTCGTTCGCAGCAGTCAGACCGTAATACGCATTCCATACACCTAAGGAGACAGCGAGCCGGGCTTGTTCGACATTCGCCTCACTGGCTTCTACTGCTGCCTGCGCCTGACGAACACCATAGGCAGTACTAAACCCGTTAAAAATAGGCACCGTGACGCTAAATCCAACCGTGTTGTAATTTTGTTTGGTTAAGCCGGTGGTATCCACCGTGCTGTGACTGGTACCAAATGAGATCCGTGGCCGACCCACCGCACGCGCCACCGTCACATCGGCAATGGCCGCATCTCGGGCAGCTTGCGCTGCCGCCAAGTCAGGCCGCTGTCGCGCCGCCTCCGCCATTAAATCCGCCATCTGTGCAGTGAAAGCGGGAGGCGTGACCGGAACAATGGCCTTCTCCAGCCTCAAACCTTGGTCCGCAGATAGACCTAAGGTCACTGCCAGCGCACCATGAGCCGCTTTAGCGGCAGCGCTCGCCTGAATACGATTGACCGCGGCCTCGCCATGCGCGGTTTCAACCTGTAGAACATCCGCTAGGCTTGCCACCCCGCCTGTTTGCAATGACTTGGCGACTTCTAAGCTGTGGGCATACACCGACTCGGTATGCTGAGCGGCGTCTAAGGCATCATCGGCAGCCACGGCACCGTAATAAGACTGCACGACCGCCAGAACCGTCTGCTGGGCCACGCTATTGGCTGTCAGAGCCGCAGCATCCAGTACATGGTGGGCCGATTGAATTCGACTTTCGCGGCCGCCAAAGTCATATAAAGTCAGCGATAAATTAACCGCCGCATCGCGGCTTCGCTGCGTCACATCCACCCAGTGCGAGGTTGCGTCGACATGCTGTCCACTGACTGAGTTATTAACGCCGGTCACCTCAACCGTCGGCAGCCAAGCACTTTGCGCCACACCGAGCGCTGCCGCCTGCTCGCGCGCACTCGCCCAGGCGGCGCGTGTCGCTGGATTTCTGCACAAAGCGAGATCGACCGCCGCAGCAAAAGACAGCGGCCCCGACGGCAGTTCGCATAAACGCCCTAAGGGGTCGTTAAAGCCACCCACCCGAGCACGAAGCGTGGTTTCCGTACCAAACACGTCAGGCGTGAGCAGGCCAGTGTGAGGATTCGCCATCGATACCTGGACAAGCGAAAAACCCACCACTACCGCCATCACGCTCGACGGCAACGCTCGTCGGAGCGCATCCTTCGTCAGGGTATGTAATGTCATAAAATACTCACCATCTATAAAAAGCAAAACAGGCCAAACCGCCCCTCACGTTATCACGGGGATCCCTACTGGCCTTCGGCTGCACCTCTCAAACAGTGACCTAGGTCGCAGTCACGCGAGTGCGCGATACGAAAGCAAACGGCATCACCGAATCCCATGCCGCGAGTCGCTAGACAGATCAACCAGGCTCCTGTGGTATAGGCCCGCTGATCCGATCATCATCGACCGTGGATTAAGTGCAATTTTTGCTTAAAAATTAGTGTTTTTTTGTTATGTGACGCTGATCTAGGGAATCCACACCCCTTTAACGCTACTGTCCACCTTCCGGTGTTATCTCGAGCAAATAAGCCGCCTCAACCTCAGGGTTGCACAGGCGCCTGCACGGCGATCACACCATCAGGAGTTGGCTATGAGTGAGCAAGACAGCCTAGATGACACAGCGCAAGAGACGCCGCGTCTCACTGCGTTGAGCGCGCTCGCTCTGCTCGCCACTCGCTTAGGCATCGACACCACCGTCGATCAATTGCGTCGCCGCTTCTCACTCGACCCCATTGAGCCGCCTTCTGACTCCATTGTCGCCATGGCCAGGGAACTGGGTATCGAAGCGAAAATTCTGCACGTGGCATTTTCCGAGTTACCGAGCCTTGCCACAACCCTTCCCGCGATTCTCCGCGCACGTGATGGCACAGCCCTCATTCTCGAGGATGCCCGCTCGGACCCAATGAAGGGCACCGTTGCCTTAGTCCGTGACCCCGAGGCAGGCGACGAGTCAGTCGCACTCATCGAAGAAGATCAGTTAGCCGAAGTGTGGGAAGGCGAAGTCATCCTTCTTAAACGCACACATGGACTGACCGATGAGTCACAGCCCTTTGGCTTAGCATGGCTTGCAGGACAAGTCGCTAGAGAGAAAAAAATATTCGGCGACATTGCGGTAGCCTCACTGGTCAATACGGTGTTCGCGCTTGCACCACCGTTTATCTTCATGATTGTCATTGATCGTGTGCTAGTCAATCGCTCACTCTCGACGTTGAACGTACTGGTGGGTGGCATTTTCATCATGCTGGTATTCGAAACCGCATTAGGTTATCTGCGTCGCGTACTGACTCAAGTCGTTACCACCCGCATTGATGGCCGTCTTAACTTATACATTGTTGAGAAACTGCTGAAGTTGCCCATGGACTACTTCGAGCAAAATCCAACAGGACAGACGCTTGGTAAGCTCGGTCAGATCTGGAAAATTCGTCAATTTCTAACCGGGCAACTGTTTGGCGCCTTCTTAGATGGTGTGCCACTCCTAGGCCTGATCCCTGCCATGCTGATTCTCGAATGGCATCTGGCGCTCTTAGCCTTCGTCTTTGCGGGCATCGTATTTATCATTATCGCTTCGTTCTTAAAGCCGATTGGGCGTGCGATGGGACGCGCCATCGAACTGGAGCAACGCAAAGGCTCACACTTGGTTGAAACCATCTACGGCATTAAGACGATCAAGTCGTTAGCCCTCGAAGGCCGCCGACGTAAGGAATGGGATCGCCGGGTCGCTGAAGCAGCCACCGCTCAACACGCCCTCGGTCTGTTATCGAACTATCCGCAAACGATGGCCGCTCCTTTTGAGCGCCTCATCTATGCTGGCTGCTTCACCTTCGGCGCCTACGCGGTACTGAATTCGCCCAACTCCATCAACACAGGCGCACTGGTTGCGTTCTCGATGCTATCCGGTCGCCTGGCAGCCCCGCTGCTACAGATTGCGCGCTTACAGTCCGATTTGGCCGAAGCGCGTACTGCCGTGGGCGTACTTGCATCAGTCGTCAATGCAACGCCTGAAGAAACGCGCGCCAATGGTCTTAAGATGCCGATCAAAGGACAGATCGAATTTAAGGATGTGCGCTTTCGCTATTCCAACAGCGCGCCCTATGCACTCGACGGCGTGACCCTGACCATTCCGCAAGGAACCATGTTGGGCATTATGGGGCGAAGCGGCTCGGGCAAAACCACAGTCACCCGCCTGCTGCAGCGCCTTAACTCAAGTTATGAAGGCATGATCAAAGTCGATGGCATGGACTTGCGCGAAATCGATCTGACCCATCTGCGCACACACATCGGCGTAGTGCCCCAAGAAAACTTTTTATTCTCAGGAACCATCCGCGAGAATATCGCGATGGCCAAGCCCGATGCCAGCTTTATGGAGGTGGTGCATGCCGCCCAACTGGCAGGTGCTGAGGAGTTCATTGAACGCCTGCCGCGAGGCTACGACACGATCCTTGAGGAAGGCGCTACCAACCTCTCCGGTGGTCAGCGCCAACGATTGGCGATTGCACGCGCACTACTGATCGATCCACCGGTACTAATTTTAGACGAGGCCACCAGCGCACTGGACGCAGAGAGCGAGGCGATCGTAAATGCCAACTTAAAGCGTATGGCGAAGGGGCGCACTGTGCTCTCCATTTCCCACCGTCTATCCATGTTGGTGGAAGCGGATGCGATCTTGGTACTTGAGCGCGGCAAGTTCTACGACATCGGCACGCACGAAGAACTGGTGATCCGTTGCGACATATACCGCACCATGTGGTACCAGCAAAACCGCCACCTCACCCCACGCAAGCCAGAGGCCACTTTACTGATGGCATCCGGAGAAGAGCCATGAGTGAGCTGCCTGAGAAGACGAAGAGTCTTTTGCCAGAAAAACGACGCGCTGCCGTGGTCGGTCAAGTCGTTGGCGCTTTTGAGTCCGAAACCGCATCAGTTTTTTTAAAAACTGCGCCCAAACGCGAGCACGTGCTGCTCTACGTCTTAGGCATTGGTTTACTCATCACCTTCGTCCTATCAGCGATTGTCAAACTTGATCGCGTGGTGGTCGGCACCGGGCTGATCGTGCCTGTCGGTGGCTCATTGTATGTATCTCCATTAGATACGGGTATCGTGCGTGAAGTGCGCGTGAAGTCAGGTGACATTGTTCATAAGGGGCAAGTACTGGCTACCTTAGATCCTACCTTCACAGAAGCAGATCGCGTGCAGTTGTCCCAAAAACTGGACAGTGATGAGGCTGCCGTGCAACGCCTCGAGGCGGAGCTTGCCGGCAAGCCCTATAAGCCGACCGGCCAGAATACGAGCGAGATCCTACAGACATCAATCTGGCAAAAGCGCCAAGCGGAGTATCGCTCCAATCTTGCCGACTTTGACGCACGTATCCGTAGCAGCGAATCGCAAGCCAATCAGTACGCCACCGATGCGCGGGAGTATAAAAAGAGACTTCAGCTCGCAGAGGGTGTAGAAAAAGTGTATGAGCCTTTATACGAGAAGGGCTATGTATCAAAGCTACAAGTGATGCAGTCGAATGACGCCAAAAGTGAGGCGACACGCTTAGTATCGGATGCCCAGAATCAAGAGGCGTCCGCGCGCCAAGGCCTGCAGGCACTGAGGGCACAGCGCGAATCATTCGTACAAAAATGGTCCTCAGACATCGGTGCAGAGCTTGTCACGGTGCGATCAGAAACAGAAGTCACGCGACAGAATCTGCAGAAAGTCACCAGAATGAACGAGCTACTCACGCTGAATGCGCCAGCGGATGCGGTAGTGCTTAAGGTAGGCAAAGTATCGCGTGGTTCGATTGCTAACAGCGGATCCATGAATCAGGGCTCGGAACCTCTCTTCACTCTAGTGCCTTTGGATGCGCCGGTGGAGATCGATATGCACATCGAGGCGCGCAACATAGGCTTTGTTAAGAAAGGCGACTTAGTACACATCAAACTCGATGCATATCGCTTTTTACAGCATGGCACTGCTCAAGGAAAAATTACCTCTATTAGCGAGGGGTCATTCACCACGGATGACGATGGCAGCAAAGTAGAACCTTATGTGCGCGTACGTGTCGCGATCACAGATGCTCGGTTAAAGAATGTGCCCACGGATTTCCGCTTGATCCCAGGTATGACTTTGCAAGGCGACATCATGATTGGTAGTCGCACGATTCTGTCTTACTTGGTGGAAGGCTCACTGCGCACCGGTGCTGAAGCCATGCGTGAGCCGCTGTAGTGAACAAACGTTCCGCCACACCGGCTGGTGCGCCCACGGGATGGTTGGGCCGCTTACGAGGACTGCCTTTGCCAGCGCCGATCGAACGTCTATTGGGCGCGGCTCCGCTTGCGCCATTGCAGAGCGCAGAACTTGCCTTCACAGAGCAGCGCTATAGTGATGCTGTTGCTGCATTTAAGACCTTAGCTGCCGAAGGCCACACACTCGCTTACCTGCGCCTGGGTCAGTGCTATGAAAGTGGCGCAGGCGTACTGCCTAACCCAGCAGCGGCGGTGCGCGCCTATGAGGCTGCGGCTAAACTAGGCGATCGGGATGCTCAATCACGATTAGGCGAAATTTATCTCACGGGCCTTGGTGTCACCACAGCCACGACAGATCAGAGCACTGAGGCAGCACAGTCCACCGTTGGTGGGTCGGCGCTTTTTAAGCAGTTGGCAGCCAAGGACGCCTCCGTGTCGCCAAACCCCGTCGAGGCAATCCGGTGGAACCGCTTAGCAGCTGAGGCAGAGGACGCATCCGCACAAGCTCGACTCGCTCATCAACTCGCCATCGGTTTAGGAACGACTCAAGACCTGCCAAGCGCCGAGCGATGGTTTAAGCGCGCAGCAGACAGTCAATATGTCGGTGGCCAACTGGGACTCGGCCTTTTGTATTCTGGTCACTATGGCGCATACAGCCACGCGGAAGATGCCATCCCCTGGCTGACACTCGCCAGCGCGCAGGGCAACGTCCTGGCACGACTCACTTTGGCGCTGATCTTGCTAGAAGCGCCCGTCGCCCAACGAGACTCGGGCCTAATCATTAAATTACTCAGTCAGGCCGCACACGCGGGCGACGTCAATGCCATGTTCACCCTAGGCGAGCTTCTTCGCACGGGCGACGGTGTGCCTAGTGATCTCACGGTTGCGGAGACTTGGCTTCGGCGCGCCGCGGTCAAAGGCTCAGTCAAAGCACTGGTGTCGCTGGTGCGACTGCTCAGTGAACTGTCAGAGCCCGATCTCAACGCAGCCGCCGCTTTATGTCGCGAGGCAGCAGAGGCAGGTGACGCGGAGGCACAGTACCTCATGGGTGTGCTGTGCGTGGAAGGTCGCGGCACGCCTACGGATCCATCAGAAGCCGTGCAGTGGTTTGAGAAGGCAGCTGAGCAAGCGGTCATTGGGGCGTTTGAGCGACTCGGGGCCTTGTACTCAGAAGGTCTAGGAGTTCCTCAGGACTATGCTAAGGCTGCTCACTGGTTTGAGCGAGCAGCCGAGGCTGGTGATCGCGAAGCCACCATGCACCTAGGCACATTACGTATGCAGGGGCTTGGGCTACCGCAAGATCGCGCCACCGGCATCAAAGCGTACGAGCGAGCAGCAAAAAGCGGCAGCGTAGAAGCCGCGCTACAACTGGGCATCGCCGCCGCCACTGGTGCGGACGGTCCCATTAACTACGAACAAGCAGCTCACTGGTATCAGCAGGCAGCCGAACAAGGCTCAGCGGTCGCAGCCTACAACCTCGCTCAACTGCATCTGCAGGGCTTAGGTGTTTCATCCGATGGTGATCAAGCGACGCGCTGGCTGACGGCAGCTGCTGAACTGAACTATCTGCCTGCCATCACTGTGCTGTACCAACAAGCCCTCGCTGCCACTGGAGAAGGCGATTCACTGGGTCCGGCATTGCCGTGGATCGTACGTGCAGCAGAGCTCGGTGATACCGAGGCGACTCAAATACTGATCGATCTATTGCAGCAGCCAGAGCGTGTATCGACAGGCGGCCTGCTTAAGGCGCTTGAGAAAATAGCCACTAAAGGCAACGCCACTGCTCAACTCGCCATTGGCGACCTATATGCTGAGGGCGTATTCTTTAAGGAAGATGCTGCGCTCGCCCGGCGCTGGTACGAAGAAGCTGCTGCCCAACAGCATGAGCTGGCGATCCAGCGCTTACAAAAGACGGCGCCGCCTAGCGCCATTACCCTCGGCCGTTAACATTGCGACCTAGATACGCGGGTAGTGTTAGGCCCTTATAAAAAAAGAAGCGCAGTCCGCAGCTAAGCACTCACACCGGTCTGGCGAACTCTGTTAACGAAGCCCAACAGATGATCGATGTTCACATCAATATCACTGTCATTGGTGGTTTCCGTTCCAACGCTCGCCG
The DNA here is from genome assembly GCA_903929455.1 of uncultured Pseudomonadota bacterium. Taxonomy (GTDB): domain Bacteria; phylum Pseudomonadota; class Gammaproteobacteria; order Steroidobacterales; family Steroidobacteraceae; genus CAIKZZ01. The sequence goes on from CAIYVA010000016.1 coordinate 9,096, forward strand.
CGACATAGGGGTAATAGCGCACCCCACTCCTAGCCGCCACACCGCGATAGGTTGGCCACAAACGTCGCGGCGACAATACCTCAACGACCTGAGCCCCCTGCGGCATCAGACTGACATTAGACAAGCCAGCGCCATGAGCACCGATGACCAGCGCACACTCACTAAATAGCCGGACCTGATCTTTAAAGTCCATGCCACTCAGTGTGACTGTCTCAATACCGACGCTAGCGAGCTGCCGCACCAACTCCACCTCGGAAGAAAATCGGCGAATACTGGCGTCACCGCGCGAAATATAAATAGCGCGCGAAGCTTTACCAAGTGTCGTCGACGCCGCGAATGAGCGCAGAACATCAGTCGCATACAGGGCCCGCTCAAAGAAGCCCCCACTTCGCGTTAGATCCGGCACCACCATCGGTGAGCAAAAATACAGTTCGTCGCACAAATAGGTTGCACCCGTTGATACCAAACACTGCTCAGATGAAACACCCATCGTGTGCAAAGATGCACTCTGAAACGGCTTGGTCAACGCCACCAGCAGCCGATGAGCAAGTCCAGCTTGCCTATACGCCGCTACCCGTGGAAGCACGGAATGCAACCAGTGAAAATACCCCTCTTCTCCATGATCTCGGCCATACAGGAGGGGTTCGCTAAGCTGTGAAAAAGCGCGCACGTTGAAACCAAAATCGACGGCATCTGCGTCTAGACTAAGGCCTGGACCGAAGGCATTCGCAATGTCTTGGGGCCTGACATACGGGTACGCACTCTCGGCGATCAAGGCGCCTGAACGCGTCATCACAGCGCCTGACACAGACACCATACACCCAGAAATTTTATAGATACTGACGGCTGGGGACACCGCGTCAATACCACTGCAAAAATTATGAGCCCACGCTAAGTCAGCGACACTGAAAGCGCCGCCGTACGCGAGCGGGGGTTGCGGTATGACGTACTGAGATAACGGGACGATGTCCGCTATCGGCACAACACCCGATTCCTCGAGGGCCGACAGCTCGGCTAAATGCATTAGATGAGCCACGCTTGCTCCCTTTGTGCCAGACAGCTAAATCACTGACTACACACACTCCAAGTGGTAATGACAGGGCTGACAGGCTGTGCATTGAGTTTCATCGCGCAACGCAGGTCAACGATGACTAAACGATCAGGGCCCAAGGCGTACTGCACCGCTCCAACCCAGTCGGTTGGCCTTACACGGCGGTCTTCTTTATTCTCGTGAGATCCCTCCATGACCAACAATTGGGCCGCACGATCCGCATGTAGCGCCGCATAACACGCGCTCTTGGTCGCCTGTACGCACAGTTGACTGAGCGCTTCATCATCTCCGATGGTCTGGCAGTGAAGCGTAACATCGCCCACTGACAGCAAGTTGAATACGGCCGCTGCTTGCTTTTCAGCGGAGACAGGCTCCTTGGCTACGGTTACGCCGCCACGTTTAGTTTGCTTGAGTGAACGGTCATACACTCCAAAGCGAACCAGCGCCGTGAGCAAGTCGAGCTCATGCTGCTCTAAGGCTTCCCGCTGACGCATCCACTCAATGCTCACGGTATCCCAGCAAATACGCGCTGATGCTGACCTAGACTGATCTGCCTTGCCCGCCACGGTTACACTGTTCTGCTTGAGCAGGAAGTCACTCTCCGCCAGGCGTACATAGACCCGCTCTGTATCGGACGGATCCGATAATGTGATCGCTAAGCTAAACCCACATCGACCATCACCAAGCCCTGCTGCTTTGATGTCCTCGCGATACAGTCCAACCAAACCCTCACCAACACATAGGCCATCGACAAACGCCTGCAATAGCAACCCCTCAACAGGTACCGCGCGCGCAAATATCCACCCACTGACCCGATCAGCGGCCGCAAAATCAATCGCACCTCTCAACATGATATTTGCTCTTAGCTTGGTAAACGGTTAGCACGCGCACTGGGTGAGCGCGTTAAAGTATGCACGGCCGCTCTATTGGCGCCAGATACGTCATCAGCATCATCGGTCACCAGCAATAGCGCGGCGTACTGTCGCGCCATACTGGCCACATCGATCGGCGATGGCACGCCACGAGCGAGTCGGCTCCAAGTACTGACATCCGCTGCTTTAAGCAGTACCGCCAAGAGATCTGCGGGGTCATTGTGCCTAAAGTGCAAGCCAGACACGTCGTCGGTCACTTTCTCAGCCATGCCACCGATGCCTGTACAAATCACCGGACGAGCTGCCGCAAAAGCCTCCTGGATGACGACCGGAGAGTTCTCCCACCACCGACTGGGTACGATCACATAGTCGCATTCGGCCATCAGCCGACTGACAGAGGAATTGTCATAAGGCCCTAGAAAAGCGATGGCGCCGTTTGTCTTCGTGTGCTGGCTGACGCGGGCAATGAACTCATCGGATTGTCCAATCACATTGCCATGAAGCCGAATCTGTATTCGACCTGCCAATGACGCATCGGCCTCAATCATTTCAGCAACGTCTAACAGCAGATCCACGCCCTTAAAGGGGTTGATCTGACCGAAAAAACCAATCGTCCAGCGCTTTTGAAACGACTTATCTGGCAGCGGCACTGACTTCGGTATGGCTCGCAATCCATTCTCAATAACGGACATGCGGGATTCCTCAAGACCCCAGTCAATATATCGCTTTGCTAAAAAGTGACTCGGCGCGACATAGGCGTCAATGCCTGAGAAAACCTCCGAGAGCACCGTCTTGCGGACAGCAAACTGTTGCCGCGTTTTGTCTGGAAAACAGCTCACACAAGCCTGTGGCGATGCGGCATTGCACAGCAGTTTGTCAGGATTGGTAACCATCTGGCCGTGGTGCTGGCAGATCGCAAGATACTCGTGAATCGTAAACACTTTTCGCACCGGACGCGAGGTCTGCAAGTCGCGCAACACGCCTATGCCGAAATTGAAAAAGTGATGAAAATTGACGACCGTAATCCGCTCACGCTCTAGCAGCTCATTGAGCTCGCGACTCAGGTTAGCGGCTGCCAAATGATAGAAGTGATCATAGGTTTCTGGTCGATGCAGAATCAAAAACTCACGCTCAGAGGCTAACGCCACTTTATCGACGTCTTTTTCAGGACAGGCGGCAATAAAAATGGTGTCGTAACCGAGCTGGCATAAGCCTTGGTAAAGAGAATAAGCGGCGATCTCAGCACCGCCCTTAGTCGCTGATGGATGCGAGTGCGCAATGACAGCGATGCGGTCTGGCTTATCCACGTTTCGCATCGGCGCTATGGATGCGGATGGCATGGCGCGCTCTCTGCTAGAAAGCGATTAAGCTGTCGAACGATCCGCGACGGCGTCATCGCTCTCAATCGAAAGACGGACGCCGGAATTTCTGTGTGAGCGATCTGATGAGCACTATAGTCACCAGCAGTCGCATACATGTCGATTTTTACTGGAAGCGTGCGACGCGCGTGCAGAAAGTCGCGAGTCGTCCAGGAGAAGCACGCGCCATCGGAGGGCAGTTGCATCCCTGATTCCTGATCGGTCAGACCAAGCAGCCTAATCTCGCGCGATTCGGCAGTGAGTAAGTCATGCATGATCGACCATCCGCCTTCCGTCAAGACGTGGTCGATGCCCATATAGACAAAGCGCTTGGCCTGACACAGCAGCAGAATATCTGGCAAAGCTTCTACTACGGCATTCGTTTCGCTCATCAGGACGAGCGTGCATCGGGCGAGCAAGGACTCTTCCCAAGCAGATACCAACTCAAGCAGGCCAGACCGGCTATGTGCGCTGTCAGCTACTATAGTCAGGCAGGTATCAGATGGCAGGTATCGAGTGGCGTGAGTTCGCAATAAATCTAGCGTAAGTATCGCATCTGCGCGATCTGCACCCAAGCACTGTACGAAGGCCGAGTCGGCTGTTGCGTGTCGAATGACTTGTAGGTGGCGTCGCCGCGCGCGGTAGTCATCACGGACCGCTTTAACAATATTTGGGTAAAACGATGCCGACTCAATGGACGGATACATCTCAAGGAGCGCATCCAACGACACGGAGTGACCGAGTCGTTGGATAGACGCAGGGTCAATCGCGTGAATAGTGGCATCGCGCTCTAAACCCACTCTCAGCAGGAGCGAATCGATCGCAGATATATCAATGTTGCCCCAGAAAAACGCTCTAAACCCTGCATGGGAGGCGAGATGCGCACCGTCCGGATAGGCTTTGCCAATATCAGGTCTCGGCGAGAAGGACAGGGACGACGGCTCCTGCAACAAAGCAACGTCGCCAATCTTGAGCGCAAACCCACGCACCGTTTGTAGGTAGCTTAGAACCCACCCACTAACGAAACAGCCAAGCCCCGGCACGATCAGCACGCGATCAACCGCCGCTTTAACGCCTCGGACGTTGCCAGGCGTCAGCTCCCAGCTGCTTTTGTTACTGAGTAGTTTTAGAAAATCATCCCACGCTCTACCAGGATGACGGACGCTGACACTTTTGATGTGCTCAGCAAGCGCGCGCTTGGTGATCCGCTTCATCTCTGGTATCGGCAGCAGATGGGTCTTCTTATCCGTATCCAGATACATGACGGGCTTCGAGTCATCATGCGCGCGCCAATCAGAGTGAATGACGCCCACCACGCCGACCCCATCCTTCAAATCATCGCGTGGATAGGTGGCCACCATAACGCCGGCTGGCCACTTAAATTGATCCACTAAAGCAATCGGAGCGTCTGACAGCCCCGTAAGGGAAGTCCAGCCAATAAACCAACTCAGTTGCTCATTTTGGTCGTCTGTACAGAGCGCCTCGATGTAACCAACACGGGCCGCATCATCAGGACGCAGTAATTCCTGTGCCATGGGCACCGCTCGTTGCCTGAGCGATGCCAGACGCGCTAGCAGGACCGCACTGACGTCAGGTCGAGATCGATCCGTGTCGACCAACGCTGCTGCAATCGTACGCAAATCAGGTACGCCAGTCGCTAGAGGCAACACCTCTTGCGTGCCTGATACGCGAACCGCATAGTCAGCGTCTGGGACCAGTGCTGTAATATTGCGCGCAATCGCAAACGCCCACGTGGGCACCGCGAAGCCAGAGGCCGTAACATGCTCCGGACATAACGCAGCGATATCGGCACGCGGTAATCCAGTCTCGCCCTCCCAGAGCACGTTACCCTCCACCACCAACTCGAGAATCAGCGGCGTCGATGGCGCTTGCCTAAGCATGATCCAACCGGTGAGCCCCAACTCGACAGAGAACGCATCAAGACTGCCGCACATCGTCCCCTTCGATGAGGCGGACCAGTCGGATGAAATGACCTTGCGGGGCGCGCGTAGTGGCAAAGTAGGTGCCGGCTGGACATTTTTTATCGCCTTGCGCGACAGCCAATGGTAGAGCGGATTACGCTCTAAGGAGCCGCCAAGATGCGTCTTCGCATACGCCGCTACATCGAACTGTGGGGATGGATTCAACCCCTGGCGAAAGCCAATCACCAAGAAGTGCTCAAATAGATCAGCAGAAGCAGGCATGCTATCCTTCGCTAGGCTTGCGTAGTGGCGCACATCAAACTCAGGCAATGGACTATGCGTTCGCAATGCGCGGCGCGCCAGATAGTGCGTCAGCGCCGTTTGCTTCGTCGCAAGCTTGTGAGTCTCGCGATACCAAGGGGTATTGAACAAAGGCCCAGGCCAGTAACCTAAGAAGTCACCTTCTTCCAGAAAATGTAAGGCTGGGTGTGCGGCCGACTGCGCAGCGGCCGGATTGTTTTCAAGATACCAGTGCGGCGAAAAGTATAGATTTGGCTGCTGACCGGCTTCACAGCCACTGTCAAACCAGCGAGTCAACAACTGCTCATCAGAGCCTTGCTCTAACGGGTAAGTCGCCCGATAGTACGTCACATCAAAAAAATCGGACGTGCGCAGTTTACTTAAGCCAGCTTGCCGTTGCCGGGCAGTCAGGCGGTACTGGCTCGCGCGCGAGGGTGCGATCACGGCGTCTTTCGCTGATACGCGTTGACTGTCCGTTGCTCCGTCGGTGGCTAACTGAGTCCTAGGGCGCGCCATGAAATAAAGCCTTTGTGCTGAATCTAGGAGTGTACAAAAGGATCAGCGGGTGATCTGATAGCCATCTCACAGTTCGCCCTTCGCTCGTCGCGAATCAGCCTGTGTAGTACAAAAAAGCAGTCACTGAGTGACGCCTGCAAGGCCCACCAAGGGCGGCACGCCACGCAGGATTCGCTGCAGCGCCAAACGCGCGGCTTACCCCAAAAAAGACATCCTGTGGCTTGCCGCCAACGCCTAAGGCATCGCGCCGTACAGCGCCCGATAGTCCGCGACCGCCGCACCCTTCGTAGACTCCGCTGACGGCACTAACAGGGCCTCTGGGTGCGCAAGCACGTGCTTGAGTCGTGCCGTCAAAGACACTGCATTACCCACCGGAAAGTGGAAACCGTCCACACCATCGCGGACTTTTTCGGCCATGCCCCCGATATCCGAACAGATAATGGGTTTTTGATTGCGCAAGGCCTCTTGAATGACGACCGGTGAGTTCTCCCACCACACACTAGGCACCAGCACCACATCGACTGCCTGCATGAGCGCATCTACCCGCTCACGCTCGTAGGGCCCGTGAAACTTTACATTGCGACCGGCGCGCTCTAACCGCTCCAAAAAGTCTTTCTGAAATTCCGGTGGCTGGCCACTGTAATCACCATAGATCTCAAAAACGATCTGATGGTTCTTGCGCTCCGCCAGCATCGCCGCCGCATCGAATAAAACATTAATGCCTTTCAGGACAGAAATCTGACCAAAAAATCCGACCCGAAGCGGCGCATCTTCGATGGGCATGGCCTTGATGGGCAAGGCTTTGGCTGTGCTTGGCGATGAAACCGCCTGCGTTGCCATCACATTGTCTAAAACCGTGATCTTGTCGCGCGGTAAACCCCAATCGACATAGCGCTGCGCCAGAAACGCACTGGGTGCGACGAACTGATCGACCACGTCAAAAAACCGCTCTATATAGCGTTTTCTTAGGAAAAAATCGGTCGGCGCAATATCCGTAAAGCACTTGGCACAGCGCGAGAGAGTCGCCTCATGACACAACGCATGACGCTCCCGCGTCACCATCTGGCCATAGTGATGACAGATCGCCAAATACTCATGCAGGGTAAGGACAATGCGCGCATCCGGCAGTGTCTCCCGCACATGCAAAAACGCCTCAACACCGAAGTTCAAATAGTGATGGAAGTGCACCACATCAGGCTTCAGTTTTAAAAGCAGTTCGCGAAAGGCGGCGGGAAATTTTGGGTCTTGATTGGCAAACTTAAACCAATCAAATGCACCGGGTGAATACATGTACTCACGATCGGAAAAGGGTTGGCTGATGGTCGCCCCTGCCTTATGGTTTTTGGTATCGCGCTGACAGCCTAAAAACCAAGCCTCATGATCGACACCAAGCGCCTTAAACAGCTCAAAAGCAGCAATTTCAGCACCCCCATTGGATACCATAGGGTGGCTGTGCGACGCGATCAACACACGCGGCGCATGCTGAGCAGCACTTGCTGGCAACGCACTCACTGTGCCCGCTTTTTTGACCGTTACGCGCGCCATCACAATCCCCTTAAACAGACGCTCGACGGGCACTGACCGCACGTGGCTTTGAGAACCAGCGACGCTGATGAATCCACGCGTTATAAAGCGTGATGTTCATGCGCAACAAGGAGGCATCCATACTCTGCGATTGACGCTCTAAGTGATGCGCCTCAATGCCACAGTCAACCGCACTCAAAAGGCCGCGGGCCGCCAGCTTCTGACACAGATCCGAATCTTCAAAATCACCTATCACATAGCTCTCGTCAAAGCCGCCCAACTCGACCGCCAAGGTGCGACGCATCAACATACAAGCCCCCGTGATGGCTGGCGCCATGCGCACAGCCACCGAAGACTCTGGCCTGCGGCCCTTATTGTCATGATCGATAAAAGTCCATCCAGCAAATTCAGGAATCGGTCGATAGACCAGGCCCTCATGCTGAATGGAACCATCCTCAAATAACAAGCGCGGACCAACCACACCCAGCTTAGGGTTCGCTTTTAAGGTATCCGCGAGACGCTCGAGCCAGCGTTCACTGATCGGTAATACGTCCGAGTTTAAGAAACACACCAAGGGGGCGCGTGCCGCCGCAAGGCCAATGTTGTTGGCGGGGGCGTACCCTAAGTTGGCGCCATTCAAAATAATTCGGAAAGGTATTTTAAAGCGCTCGTACACAGAGTCTGCGAGCGCACGCAAATCTCTGATCAAGCGCGGGTCATCCAGCACATAAATAAGATCGGCTGTCTCACCCATGGCGTCTTTTGAAAAGATCGCCATTTGGTATTCCAAAAAGTCGATGCGCCCATAAAGAGGCACAATCACAGAGACAGCAGGCTGCGCCAACGCGTCGCCATACGTCATTTCCTGCGTGGCAGGCTTAAGAGCAAGCCTGGCGTCGTTAATCGCAGACACCGCAGGACCAAACACGCGGTCAAAGGCTAAGTCAACATCCTCATAGCGATGATCAATCCCATCGAGAAGGCTACGAATGGCATCGAGACCAACACTCGGTGATAAGCGGACTTCGCGGAATCCCACCTCGCCATTCTTCAGTTCAACCTCTAGGTAGGTCGTGTCTCCAGCGGAGATCGCATTCGGAATAAACGCGGCAAAACCACAGCGCGGATCACTAAAACCATGTGCCCGGCCAACGGCAGTCAGCACATCGGCGCGAAGGATCTTGACAGCATCTTCTAGGTGCAACACCGTGACTTTAGGCCCAGAGTGCAACCGGATCGCGTGCACGGCATCAGGCACTGACAGAATCCATCCTTTCAAGAGCACGCCGACATCGGCACATGGAATCGTCTCGTCGATCTCAAGTAAAACAGCGTCTTGAAGGGAACCCAGTGTGTCCTCACCACTAAATCCGCGACGCGAGGTGAGCGACAGAAGGTGTTTGCGGTTAGGACTATCGGTTGCATACTCAACCAACACCCGCCGTACCCGCTCACTCAAATCGGGATCAGTCGGTCGCTCGGTGGTATGGGTGATATCCGCGCCGTACAAGACGCCTTCTAAGGACACCGCAAGATGGGTAAGCCCACTCATCGCGCGACGGGATCCCTCGACAAAGGCAATCACACCCACGCGACTCGGATCTAAATCCTTACGCTCGTAGAAGACCACGGTTGCCTGCGCACGCGCTTGGCCTTTGGCCGTACGGATGACCATCTCAAACGAACTCGACGTCGCCGCTCTAAACGGACGCGTCACCCAGCCCAAAAAGAGCCAGCCACCCGCGCCCATCGCGTATCCAAAGAAATCAATCGCGCCTGGGGCGACGCCCCCACTCACCAGAATGGGGCCATCATCCGGACGACTGAAGGTGCGCTCAGACGCCTCGCTGGCAGCGACTGGCTGAAATACACGGCCTTTTTTCATACAAAGACATCCACTGTAATAGCGCAACACGGACAGGGATCGACAGCCTCAGACACGCCTCACCCCCACCCATCAGCCGATTGCGGGCTGACTCCATCAGGGGCGTGACCATCGCAGATTGCACGCTGTCAGCCAACCGAATGCCGCTCAAGTCAGCACGAGAGGAAGGGGTGCGCACCAAAACCGCCACCCAGTTCTCATTTCTAAACATCCCTTGCCCAAACAGGCCTCATTCGAGGGAGCCACCCCCTAAGCGGGGGGCGATGGCCGATGTCCCCGTCTGTACGTTTGACCCACCTGAGCGGCACACCGCGTTCGGGGACCACCCTCGGGGTGCGACGGATACGTAAGGACAGAGCGTTTTATGGCTAGAACAACAATCAGCGGCGGCGATGGCGACGGGGGCCACCCACGGCACGTCTACGGCCCGCGTACCGAGCGAGGCGACATAGGTCACTTGCCTCTGCGAAGCACACAGCACGCCACCATCCGCACACAGGGCAACGCGCCGATCGACTCGATTCGAGCCGGTAGCGCACTCGGCACCAGCCAAGTCCCCACCATGATGGGCGGTAGTCATTCACCCCGCTTCGTTCACAGTGCCCCTATTTCAACGGTTTCCATGAAAGGCGGCGCACGTACTGCCGGCGCCAACCCTGTGAGCCACGATTCAGTTCGCAGTGGCGCACTCGCCCATGCCCGCGCCAGCGTCCTACCCACACTCCCCGGTGGCGCGCACATGCTGACCGGTTTTGTGATGCACCAGCCACCGATCAAGGTGGAGAGCCACTCAGTCAGTGGCTTGGCTCAGCAGCATCAGGCGCCACACGGTGGCGGCAACGTCATGTCCTTGGATGCCGGCAAGACCGTCATCAATGTGATTGGCGTCAACGATCTGAAGAACGGCCCGCACCAGCGCTAAGCCTTGATGCGATCAACACACGCCACCGAGATCTATCCGGTGGCGTGACGCAGTTCCTAACTTCGATGCCCCATACTCCTCTTCAACGAGGGATACCCGCATACTGATCCGCTCCCTAGCGTTGCCGATGGGTGGACGTCGGGCGTTTTGCACCACGCCTCTTACCGGCACGCTCTGTTTACCCCGACACCAGCCAAGTGAGGTTGCGTGAGCCGTCTGGATCTCTCAGAAAAAAGCCTGCCACCAGATCTGCGTCGTCTACTCACCGAGGCCGACCAGGCGGTGGCTGTGCAGGATCGATCCACGGCACTGCGCTTACTCGATCGTGCCTGGCGTCGCTATCCGTCGCATCAAACGCGGGTTGCACCTTGCTATGCAGCACAACTCTTAGCGGAGGGTAGCGACCCACGCGCCGCATTCGATATGAGCGAACGTGCCGTTGCCTTGGCCCCTTCAACGAATACGACTGCGGTGCTGATCCGTTCGCTCTTAGCGCTCAATGATCTGGACAGCGCGCACGCGCAGTTTGCCATCGCCGTCAATCGGCATGCCATCGCCTATACGGATGAGTTGGCACTGATCGCCACTGACCTGCTGAGCACACAGCATCCTGGCTGGATCGGTATGCGCACTGATTTATGTCTGATCGGCGCGCAACTATTTTCAGAGCCGCCCGTGACGGTGATGATTGACGGTGTCACCTTAAACCGGGATCGCATCGTCTTTGACGCCGATGGGCCGTATCGCACCTTCTCGGTGCAACTACAAGCGGATGAGTGGTCAAAGGCCTTCACAGCCCACAGCCAGCACAGGCCTCTACTCGGCTCAGGTTTACGCATTCCATCTGACTTTGGACTCGAATCGGTCACACAAGAGGAGGGACATAGCATCCGGGGTTGGGTGAAATTTAATTGGGCGCCTAACTATCCGATCACACTCCACATCACGGATGAGCATGGCTTTCGCTACACGCATCGACTGTCAGCGAACACAGATACCCAGCCACATTCATTTATTATTCATCGTGCCAAAACAGGCCTCAAAGGTCATCGCTGGCAAATCACGGTTGACAGCCCAGCACAGAGTGTCTGCCTGCTGCCCGGATCACCCTTTCTCTGGCCTGTGGCCGCCAAAGAAGGACTCACCCCACCGCACACGCGCGCACCCAAGCGCACACCGAGAGCACCGTCGACGATCGATGTCATCGTGCCTGTGTATGACGGTCTAGAAGAGACCATGGCTTGCTTGCGCTCGGTACTGGCTACTCTCCCTAAGCATGCGCGCTTGATCGTCATTGACGATGCCACACCCAATGACGCCCTAGCCCGCCACCTCGATGAGCTAGCAGCCAGTCATGCGATCAAACTGATCCGACACCCCACCAACCGCGGCTTCGTGGCCTCAGTGAATGCAGGCTTACAACTTAATCCAAGCCACGATGCGGTACTTTTAAATGCAGACACGCAGGTGTTTGGCGACTGGCTCTCTCGCTTACAAAAAGCAGCTTATTCAGATGCATCCATTGGTACCGTGACCCCTTGGAGCAACCAAGGATCGATCGCATCTTATCCCGGGGTGAGCGATCCCACCGTCACCCCGCATGATGCCGAACGCTTAGATGCATTGGCTGCACAAACCCTCACAGAACAACGGGTCATGATCCCGGTCGGCGTGGGGTTTTGCCTATATATACGCCGTGACTGCTTAGAGGCCACAGGCCTTCTGAATGAAGCCGTCTTTGGTCGAGGCTATGGAGAAGAAACGGATTTTTGCATGCGTGCACGCGCACGCGGCTATCGCCATCTGTTAGCAGCGGATGTCTATGTGTATCACATCGGCAGTCGATCCTTCGGGCGCAAGCGCGAGGCATTACTGGCGCGCTCACAACGCCTGGTCAATCTAAGACATCCAGGTTACGACCAATCCATCCAACAGTTCGAAGCAAAGGATCCAATCGCACCCTATCGTCGTCAGTTAGATGAAAAGCGCATAGCCCTTGACCCACGACCTGCGGTGTTATTGATCAGCCACGCCTTACAAGGTGGGGTAGAGCGCGTCGTACAAACGCGCGCCACGGCTTTGCAAGCAGAAGGCTTTCAAGTGCTGATCTTAAGGCCCGCGACAGCGGGCAACCGACGTCAGGTGCGCTTGAGCGTGGCCGGTCTTCAAGCAACCGATCTGCTTTATCAACTACCGCTTGAAATGGCACGACTGCTGAAGCTGCTGAAGCTACGCCGCCTAGATCATCTGGAAGTGCATCACTTTTTACACTTAGATCCGCAGTTGATGGATGCACTACTGGCCTTAAAAACACCTGTCGATGTTCAGATCCATGACTATGCTTGGGTGTGCCCGCAGATTACGCTGATCGATCACAGTGGTCGTTACTGCAAAGAGAAAGGCTTGGCAGCCTGCCAAAGCTGCGTCAAGAAAATAGGCACTGAAATCGGCGAGCGACTGTCGGTACCCGCATTACGTCAACGCAGTGCCCGTTGGTTAGCCCGTGCCCGCCAAATCCGCGTGCCAACCCACGATACACAGACCCGCTTTCAAACGTATTTTCCATCGCTGTCTTTTCAGGTCGAAGCCTTGGGCGTCACGCCAACACCTGCCCCCGAAGCGAGCCACACACGCCGATCTCATGTCCGCGTGGCTGTGATTGGCGCCATTGGTGCACACAAGGGCTATGACATTTTATTGCGCTGCGCACGCGATGCCGCCAAGCGCCGCTTACCGCTCGAATTTGTGGTGGTGGGTTTCACGCAAGGCGATGTAGCCTTGGAGCGTACCGGTCGCGTCTTCATGACGGGCCGGTATCAGGAAGGTGAGGCACTGCCCTTACTCAGACGGGAAGACCCAGACTTGGTGTTCCTGCCCTCCGTCTGGCCTGAGACCTGGTGCTATACCTTGGATCCCGCCATCGAGTCGGGATTGCCGGTGGCGGCCTTTGATATCGGCGCTATTCGTGAGCGCCTGCACGGTCAGCCACAAGGATATTTGCTACCGTTAGAGCTATCTGCGGCCTTAATCAATGATGCTTTATTAGCGCGTGTTCGCCCACCGGCCCATCTGCCGAGAGCCTTACACGCTCGTTACCCTCTTTCTACTGCAATCGACATACCTACTATGCCCATGCCAACCGACGCCAATGGATTAAGCGCTTCTGTCCAATTGCTGCCCTTGCCGGAGGGACTTTATGTGATCTCCGTGGAATCCGGTAACCCACGGACTCATCAAGCAGGTGGCACCTTGACGCTGCCGGCCATTCACGTCAGCACAGGTCCCGGGATGGCGGTGGGGGATGCTGAGTTTTTGGCGAAAGAGTCAGGCCTCGGCGGTTGGCTGTTCGCACCGGGTGATTTCTTGGTGGTCCGTTTAAAAACGGCACAGAGCTCCCTATTGATCACCTCGATCCGTGATGCGGCAGGCGCCCTACTCACCATCAAAGTGGAGCGTTTAGACTCACGTTTTGATGAACGTGTGGCCACAAGCCACACAGCCACGCCGCTACGCGCCCTACCCACTACACCGATCGTGCGGGGCGGTGTGAACCTTCAGATTAGTGCCCATGTTAGAAATCATGGCGATCTGGTATTTGAGCGAGCACCGTGGGCAGGTCGGGTGGGCCCTGGGCTTTGGCTTGAATCCTTTGCCATCACGCCACTGGATGATTTAATCGCATCCGATATCGAATACAAGGGACTCACCTCCAGCGGCTTTGAGACACCGTGGATCTCTGGTGGTAAGGCCTGCGGCACCAAGCAACTCGGTGTGCCGTTAGTTGGCTTTGCTGTTCGCCTCAAAGCCTCTGCCAAGACGGCCGCCTATGAGTGTACGTACTCAGGCTATTTTCAATCAGGCGCCCAAGTAGGCCCTCTGCACAATGGCGCGCCTTGTCGCTCCACCGTGGCCAATGATCCATTAGAAGGTATCCAGCTCCAGATCATCCAACGCGCACCCAAAAAAGCATCGATACCCCCTAAACGCCCAGTCAGCGCGCCGGCCAAAAAGACGTCGAAAGACCCTACGAGCGCCACCAAAAAGAAAGCGCGCTAAGCGATTTCTGGCCGCACCATGAACGTTCTTTTCCTACATCAGAACTTTCCGGGCCAGTATCGGCATATTGCTGCGCATTTGGCGCAAGACTCTGCACATCATGTGCATTTTCTAACGCATGCCAATGACACTGTGATGCCAGGTGTGCAAAAGAAGGTGTATGCCGCCAATGATCGCGTACCCAAAGATGTTCATCCAGACACCGTCGAACTTGACCGGGTCATCACGGTGGGCTCCGCGGCAGCAGAAGCCGCGAGTCAATTGGCACGGGATGGTTATCGACCCGATCTGATTGTGGGCCACAGTGGCTGGGGTGAAACGCTTTATCTTCGTGACGTGTTTCCCGGTGTACCCGTACTCGCCAACTTCGAGTTTTACTATCACGCGAAAGGCGCGGATGTGGGCTTTGATCCGGAGTTTGACTCGGTATTCAACAGTGCCGCGCGCCTGCGCACGCGAAATGCCACCGCGCTCATGGCCTTTGAAGCCTGTGACTGGGGACATACCGCAACCGCTTGGCAGCACAGCTTGCACCCTGAGCACATTCGCGCACGCTTAAGTCAACTACATGAAGGTGTGGACACAGATCTTTTGTGCCCCAATGCCAATGCCCGCTTTAGATTACCGAATGGTCGTGTGCTGACACCAAGCGATGAGGTGATCACCTTTGTCGCCAGAAACCTTGAGCCTTATCGGGGCTTTCATAGTTTTATGCGCTCACTCCCGGCCATCTTAAAAGCACACCCGAAGGCACAGGTGGTCATTGTTGGATCGGATGATGTGGGCTATGGTGCACCCCCACCACCTGGGTCAACCTTTAGACAGGCACTGCTGGATGAACTCAGTGGACGTATCGACAGCTCGCGCGTGCATTTTTTGGGATCGATCGACTACGTCCAATACATCCAGTTACTGCAAGTCTCATCGGTCCACACCTATCTCACCTACCCCTTTGTGTTGAGCTGGAGCTTTCTTGAAGCCTTATCCATCGGCTGCGTGATGGTGGGCTCAAAGACAGCGCCCGTACTGGAGGTTTTAGAGGATGGCGTCAATGGTTTAACGGTGGATTTCTTTTCAACAGATGAGATCGCTGCCGCCATTCATGACGCTTTATCTGATCCCAAGCGGATGAAGAAGATCCGCACCGCCGCACGGCGCACCGCCATCAAACGCTATGACTTAAACAAGCGGCAACTCCCCCGCTGGATCCGGCTATTTGAAGATTTGATTGCCGGGCGCGAACCTGCCCGTGATGAGGACTGAGCTCCTTAGCGATTCGGCCTCTCAAAAGAACTTCAAAGCCGCATCGCCTTACGCTCGGCGTACCCACACCAAGCGCCTAGTATCTAACCGATCAGCCCAATTTAAGCCGCGTTTGCTTCATGATAGACCAGCCTGTAGACTGGTCTTATTAAGAGGAGACCACCCATTGAAGACCGAAATCGGTGCTTATGAGGCCAAAACAAAGCTGCCTGAGCTCCTTCGCCTAATCGCGGCAGGACAAGAATTCACCATCACCAATCGCGGTAAACCCATCGCGGACTTAGTAGCGCATGGCGGCAATCGATATGCAGATGCCACAGCCATCATTGATGAATTTCTCGCGCTACGAAAAACGTGGCCCGTGATCGATAAAATCGACCTTAAGGCGTTGATAGAGGAAGGCCGCGAATGAAGTTCGTCCTCGATGCCTCTGTGGCGCTCTCTTGGCTACTAAACGATGTCACCAGCGAGAACGAAGACTATGTGTTGGGCGTATTGCGCCACTTACGCACCAAGGACTGCACCGCCATCGTGCCGGTCACGTGGTATCTCGAAATCGTCAACGTCATTGCCAAAGTGGAAGCCCGCGGCCAGCACCCTGGTCTACGTAGCGACCCTTTTTTGAATTTTCTAACGCGCGCACCGATCGCGGTGGATCCCCTAACCGCCATGCATGCGCCCCTTGGAACGCTGTCGCTAGCCCGTCAACATGGCCTCTCGGCTTATGACGCCTCTTATTTAGAATTAGCGCTACGAATCAACGCGCCCATTGCCACCCTGGATAAAGAGTTAAGAACTAAGGCGCTTAAAGCCGGCGCTACTGTACTCGCCGCGCACAGCGACTGACAGCACGCATACACACAGATCACGTCAGGTCGCGCACCTACTCCTCAACAACACCCACACTGCGCTCAGCTGAACGCAAGGTGTTGTAAATCAACATCGTTACGGTCATCGGTCCCACACCGCCAGGGACTGGTGAGATCACAGAAGCCACCTTAGAGACGCCTTCAAAATCAACGTCTCCCACGATGCGGCCATCAGGGAGTCGATTAATACCAACGTCAATGACCACAGCCCCCCGCCTGACCATTTGTCCCACGATCAAATTAGGCACACCCGCCGCAACGACGAGAATATCCGCTAATAGCGTGTAGATCGCCAGATCACGGGTGTACTTGTGACAAATCGACACGGTCGCATCTTGCTGCATCAGCATCATCGCGGTGGGCTTACCAACAATATTGGAAGCGCCAACCACCACAACGTTGCGCCCTGCCACCTCAATTTTTTCGTGCTCCAGAATCTTTTGTACACCGTAGGGTGTGCACGGTGGAAACACCGTGGCACCGGTCATCAAGCCACCGACGTTGTACAAGTGAAATCCATCCACGTCCTTATCTGCTGAGATGTGCTCAAGGACGCGGCGAATCGCAATGTGATCTGGGATGGGTAGCTGCACTAAGATGCCATGCACCGATGCATCGGCATTGAGGCGGTCGATCTCGGCGAGCAGACGATCTTCAGGCACATCGGATGGAAATTCGATTAACTGCGACTGCACACCGACCTCTTCACAGGCACGCACTTTATTGCGCACATACAGCCGAGACGCTGGGCTATCACCCACCAAAATCACGGCAAGG
>CAIYVA010000017.1 GCA_903929455.1 uncultured Pseudomonadota bacterium
ATGGCACGGCGGCGCATGTCGATGCGTTGCGTCGACAGGGCGTCTGTCAGTTACATCGCCGGTCCTTCCAGCCGGTAAGATCAGCGTTGGCGATTTCTCAGGCGAGCGCACCGTAATGGCTGAGTTTGTTCATCTGCGGGTCCATTCTGAATATTCCATCGTTGATGGCATTGTTCGCGTTGATGAGTTGGTGGCAGCAACCGCCGCCGCGGGTATGCCTGCGGTAGCGGTCACTGACCAGAGCAATTTATTTTCTATGGTCAAGTTTTACCGTGCTGCGCAGTCGGTCGGTGTGAAGCCCATCATCGGTGTCGATGTGTGGCTACGTGAGTCTGGCGAGCGTGCAGAGCCTACGCGTTTAACCTTGCTCTGCATGAATCAAACGGGTTATCACAACCTGACGCAGTTGGTGTCTCGATCCTATTTGGAAGGACAGCGGCAAGGCGCGCCGATGATCGAGCGTGCTTGGCTTGATGTCAGTAGCGCCGCTGGACTGATCGCGCTCTCCGGCGCAGGCGAGGGCGACGTCGGTCGTCACCTTGGCAACGGTCGGGTCGCTGAGGCGCATCGCGCTGCACGCGCATGGCGCGCGTTATTCGGAGATCGCTACTACCTAGAAGTGCAGCGCCTCGGTCGCCCTGACGATGAGACGCTGCTGGCCGCGACTTTGGCAATGGTTCATGAATTGGAACTGCCGGCGGTCGCAACGCAAGATGTGCGCTTTCTCACGCCGAGTGAGTTTGAGGCGCATGAGGCGCGGGTTTGTATTCATGATGGGCGCCTACTGACGGACTCAACGCGCACTCGACGATATACCGAGGCGCAGTATTTGAAGACGCCTGAGCAGATGGCGGAGCTATTTGCCGATCTACCGGAGTTACTTGAGCAGTCGGTCGAGATCGCCAAACGATGCTCGTTAGAGTTGCGCTTAGGCAAGTCGTTTTTGCCAGAGTACCCCGTGCCTGCTGGAAGCACGCCGGCGGGCTATCTTGCGACACAATCCCAGCAAGGCTTAGAGGCGCGTCTAGCGGCGCAGCAGTTGGCATGGGCCGCGGGGCAAAAGCCGTTGCGTGTGGTTGAGCGCCCAGAGTACGACGCGCGTTTAACGCGTGAGCTGGAAGTGATCTGTGGCATGGGCTTTGAGGGTTACTTCCTCATTGTGTCCGACTTTATCGCGTGGGCGCGCGCCAATGGCGTGCCGGTAGGGCCGGGACGCGGCTCGGGTGCAGGCTCTTTGGTTGCCTACGTTTTAGGCATCACGGATCTTGATCCATTGCAGCATGACTTGTTGTTTGAGCGGTTTTTGAATCCAGAGCGAATCTCAATGCCGGATTTTGATATCGACTTTTGCACGGAAGGTCGCGATCGAGTCATTGATTATGTGGCGGCCAAGTATGGTCGTGATCGGGTATCGCAGATCATCACGTACGGCACTATGGCCGCTAAGGCGGTGGTGCGGGACGTTGGTCGGGTGTTGGGTCACAACTACGGTTTTGTTGATCGCATCGCGAAGCTTATTCCGTTTGAATTAGAGATGACCCTAGAAAAGGCACTCGAGAAAGAAGAAGAGTTGCGCAAGCTCTATGAAAGCGACGGTGATGTGAAGGAGTTGATCGATCTTGGGCGCGCGCTTGAGGGGATCACGCGTAACGCTGGCATGCATGCGGGTGGGGTCGTGATCGCACCGTCCGTGTTGACCGATTTTGCACCACTGTTTGTGGAAGAGGGTGGCACCTCGATTGTGACGCAGTTCGATAAGGATGACGTCGAGGCCGCCGGTCTCGTTAAATTCGACTTTTTGGGACTACGAACACTGACGGTGATCGAGTTGGCGGTGCGCATTGTCAATGAAGCGCGTGGCTTAGCTGGCGAAGAACTGCTGGATATGAGCAGGCTGCCAT
>CAIYVA010000018.1 GCA_903929455.1 uncultured Pseudomonadota bacterium
CACGGCCATCATGATTGGTGGGCTCACCGAAATCGGGCAAATCTACACCCACCGTGACCCTGAACTACACGATGTGTGGCTAGACACCCGTGGCGC
The DNA here is from genome assembly GCA_903929455.1 of uncultured Pseudomonadota bacterium. Lineage (GTDB taxonomy): Bacteria > Pseudomonadota > Gammaproteobacteria > Steroidobacterales > Steroidobacteraceae > CAIKZZ01. Next base: position 97 of record CAIYVA010000018.1, read on the forward strand.
TCTATGCGCTCTTCTGTTTGCGGCTGCCTTCGACGCTCGGCTACGCATCACGCGCCCCGCAGTAACTCGCGCCGTAGTTCTGACCATCGCGGGACTACTTAGCACAGTCATTCTGTGGCCGTTACTTTACTCGGGCGCCGCCTACTTGAACCGCGCTTACCGATTCCCTGTGCTATTCACACCGGTCTCAGTCCTTGATACATTCTTTTTAGAACCCACCCCACTGCAGATCCAGATAGCAGATGAGCACTTCGCGCGTGCACTCGTTGTGCCTCTCAAGGGGCACCCTTATGCAGGCGTCACCTTGTTCGAGCCCTCAAGCGACTGGCGTGGCTACACGACGCTTGTGATCGATGCCACAAACCCAAGCACTCGAGATGTCGACATCGTCGTGCGCGTGGATGACCGGGGGCGCACCTTAAACTACGACGATCGGTACAATGTGCCGCAGCATTTTGCGGCTGGCGAGCACAAAATAATCTCTAGTCCACTTGATGACATTGCGCACGCACCCCAAACGCGAATACTGGATCTTGGGCGCATCAGCCAAGTGATCTTGTTCCATGTCGGGGCTAGCGGCCCTCCGACACTGTTGCTCCATCAGATTCGCCTAAGTTAGCCACGGGGCCCGGTGACCATCTCCAACCATGCCCAATCCTTAGCGATCGGCTCAAGAATCACAGCGCTGGCCCACCAAATTTCCCCCGCAGCGATGGCGCACGAACGAAACTGGAGGCATCGGAGAGGGAGTTCTGTCCCACCGTAAAGCTGGGTACGGCGTTTGACAGAGTGTCGAGCATATTGGACGTGGTTTGCGACAGGAGATCCGCACCCGAGAGGATGTCAATCGATGCCGCCGACTCCAATGCAGTGCGACCCTCACGCCGGGTACCTGTCACGACAGTGTCTTCGAGCAAACCGACTTGCGCCTCTGCGCCTACCTTTGTGGGACCGTTTTGTGCTTGCTGGGCCTGTGCTGCAACGGCTAAGCCTACCGCCGCTACGATGGCCCAATAGGGTCGTAATCGGTTCATTCAGAGGCTCCCTGCATACCAAGGTGGTGCCGGTGGAGGGAATCGAACCCCCGACCTCTCGCTTACGAAGCGACTGCTCTACCAGCTGAGCTACACCGGCACGAAAGGTCGCGAAGTATACGGAAACCCATCATGGGCAGCAATGAATGCTGCCGAATGCGTCAAAAGAAGCGCTCAAACCGTCGCCTTCACCGTGCGTAGAGCCTTTGGCAGAGTAAAAACCACGTGCTCGGCACATCCTGGAGCCTCTACGCTCGCCTCCCCACCCCATGCCCTTAGCTGCGTCACAACCTGCTCTACGAGCAGCTCGGGCGCTGAGGCCCCCGCTGTAACACCGACAGCCGAACATCCTGTAAACCACTCAGCACGCAAATCCTGCGGACCATCGACAAGATAACCGCGAACTCCGCCGTTATCAGCGATCTCACGCAAGCGATTGGAGTTGGAACTCGCCTGCGAACCGACAACAATCAGCACTTCGCAACGCGTCACTAACTCCTTGACCGCATCCTGGCGATTTTGGGTTGCGTAACAGATATCGTCATGGGCTGGCCCCTGCAGCGCCGGAAAGCGTGCGCGTAACGCATCAATGACGCGCGCCGTATCATCAACCGATAGCGTTGTTTGAGTCACAAAGGCCAGCCGATCGGGATTTTTAATCTGTAATTTAGCTACGTCACCTGGCATCTCGATCAGAAAAATAGATCCTCCCAACGACGTATCAAACTGCCCCATCGTACCTTCCACTTCCGGATGACCCGCATGGCCAATCAAAATCACCTCGCGCGCATCTTTTGCGTAACGAGCGACTTCCATATGGACTTTGGTGACTAACGGACAGGTCGCATCAAATACGGTCAGAGCACGACGAGCAGCTTCGTCCTGTACCGCCCGCGGCACCCCATGCGCACTAAAGATAACGGTCGCGCCATCCGGAACGGCATCGAGCTCCTCGATAAATACAGCGCCCAAAGCGCGTAAGCGATCAACAACGTAGCGGTTGTGCACAACTTCATGTCTGACATAGATTGGCTTACCAAATAATTTGATCGCACGCTCAACAATCTCAATGGCGCGATCAACACCGGCACAAAACCCACGG
>CAIYVA010000019.1 GCA_903929455.1 uncultured Pseudomonadota bacterium
AGCCGAAGCGAGACTACTTATACTACCGGTGGTTGTGGCAGGGACTATATATGCCACCCAAAAACAGTGGTCGACGCCTATACATGGAGGATCTTCGTCATAGTGGGTGATCCCGCTGCACTCAGTTGGTGGTGCCATGTTATTGGTGGATGCTGCTCTTCACAGGGGTGGTATGCGTTTTCCAGAACTGCCATATGAGCATCTGCTAGAGACGGAAGGCTTTGGGCGGCTTGCCGTCGATTTAGGTGTCCCGATGGTGGGAATGCCTAACGTCGAGGTGCTACATGCGCCTTGGTAGTCAAGCAGGCGTCCGTTTTAGATTGGGATCGCTTCGATCGGGGAGCCACGGTATACGTACTCAACTCGCGGCGGCGGTTTTTTCTTCTGGGCACCTACAGAATTATTTTGCGCCGTGTAGCGTGCCGTTATGACAATTCTCACGCGCGTTAGCTCTAAGCTGGATCAGTGGTCAAGACCGCGGGTCGCTGTGCTCGGTGGATTTCGGTGTGGTACGAACTATCTAAAGTACTTACTCGAGGTCAACTATCGCGTGTCTGCAGAGTTCAGTACCTATGGATGGAAGCATGCTGGTGTACCTGTGCTTAATATAGGCTCAGGATTGCGTTATCCCCAAGTGCCCATCGTCTATAGCTGCAAAAATCCCTATGCTTTCGCCGTGTCGCTGTATCAGTTCTCACAGCTTGGCGATGGAATGATTGCGTATGATCATTTCGACCTATTTTTGCGCAGCCCGCTCGTCATGTCTTGTGGCGAGACGCAGGGAAGCCCACAGCTGCGATTCCAAAATCCTATCCAGTATTGGAACTATCTCTATTGGAATCTTGAATCGCTACCAGCTGAGCGATTTACGACCGTTGGTGTCAACTACGAAGACTTGATTGCTGACACGGGTCAACTTCAGGTCATTGCTGATGCGATCGGATTTAAGCGGAGGCGCTCCGCTTTCGCTACACCGACCAATAAATTACATCGCGTGACGGGTCAGTATGTGCAATTTCTGGAGAAGCACAACCAAACCACGGATGAGTTTGATGCCAGCTACTACGTAGAGAAACGATATCTGAATGAGCTGACGTCGGAACAGGTGGAATTTATCAGTGCTGAGGTAGACCCTTGGGTCATGACTCGGCGTGGGTATACGCGTCTCTAGGGGCGCACTAGCTCACCTCATGGCCGAGTAGCGAAGCGAAATGCAGATAGTCATCCGCATAGATCTTCTTTATTTTCCGCGCTAATGCGGGAGGCACATCCGGTCGATCCACTCGCGCTTCATTTCGGTGGTCCAACGAAGCGCGTACGCCGGCTCGTTGCTGGATCATATGCCATTGTTCTGCAATCTGGGACAAGGGCAGTACAACATCAACCAAGCAGGAGCCAGTCGCTGTATCGATGAGGTAATGGCTCTGACTGCGGTACCAATGGTTTTGTACGGACAAGTTTGGTAAGTGATCGTTGATAAAATCAGGAAAAGACATTTCCATGTACAGCTGATAGCGCTACATAGACACGCAGCGCTCAATGGGATCGCGAATCGTCGAAAACTTAAAGTAAGAATCCCACTGCGACTGCGAGACAAAAGCCAAGCTCGTGTATTGCGCGGCGGTCAGATGGGCGAGCCGACTGGGGTAAGCAGCGTCCCATGACGGTGGCTTTTCAAAGCAGCCAAGCAGGTGTCGATGGCTGTCATGGTTTAAGTCGGGCGAGATATCTTTTAAGAAACTTGATTCTACTGACTGCCCAGCGCACTTCGGTATATGAACAAAAATGGTTTTGTGTATGAGTGAAATCATAGGAATTAATTAGCGCAGGGCCCAGGCTATAGTTAACGGCTCCGCCCATCAGCTGAGGTGGCTTTGGGCGGAGTGTGAGTGGTTACAGCAAGTCAAATGTGAAGTCGTAGGCTTCTGGTTTGCTGCCGCGTACATGCAGAACCATCTTGCCCTTGGCACCGGCGTATTTCCCGGTACCGCCCGTCACGACGAAGGTCGAATCCGCATCGGTATCACTGAATGGGCCAGCGACGGTAATCATGCCGTCTTTTAGGACATTGGTCCAAGCGCATTCCCAGCTCTTCCCAACCACGGTACGAATGCAAAAGCCTTGGTCGGTGGCGACTTGGGTTTTATTCGCGGCATCAAAAATGGGGTTAGCAAAGCTTAGGATATCGCCCACGGCATCTACCTTTTTATGCCCGACGTGCGTGGTGGTTTCATTGACGGGGTGTTCCACCAGATGAATTTGCTCCGCTGCGAAGGTGGCTGTGGAGAGGCCAAAAATGGAGACGGCGGCGAGTAATTGAATAGAACGCGTCATGATGGGTCCTTTGGTGTATTGCATTAGAAAACTCAGGTGTCGCGATGAGCGCTAATCGCCAATGGGCGGCGGTACAGCGGCCGATAGGTGATGAGCGTCGCCTGCGGGGGCTCGTCCATGATCATAAGGCCGTGCGAGGATCATATAGATAAGGCCAAGTCCGATAATACCTAACGAGGTGACGACCACGCCATAGTTGCTAAACCAGGGCGCTTCTGGAGTTCTAGGCCAAGACATATTGATAATGGCGGCTAATCCATAGGCTAAGGCCGCTACATTGGTGGGCCATCCCCAGACGCCTAGCGTAAAGACACCGCCCGGCCGCCATCCGCGTGCGCGCGCCACGAGCGCTGCGATCACAATCATTTGAAAGGCAATGTAGATACCAACCGAGGCGAAACTAATGATCGTGGCGATCGCGTTTTGCAGCCAAAGGGCTGAGATGGCAATCGCTGCTGGAATGATGCCCGCCACGATCAGCGCTTTGGCTGGAATATGCCGGCCGGGGGACAGGTGACGTAGATGCTCGGAGCCTATGATCATCTGGTCGCGCGCATACGCAAACAGCAGGCGGCTCGCAGCTGCTTGTAAACTGATCAAGGCTGATACGAAAGACACCGTGACGATGGCGATGACGACGCGTACACCGAGATCGCCCATGGCCGTTTTAAGGATCGTGACCACCGGTTCCTTATCTTGTCCTGACATGACAGCACGCACGTCAGGTACGGCAAGCACAAGACCTAGGCAGACCCACAGAGCGGCGATAGCGCCGACATAAATGGTCAGACGCATCGATTTTGGAATGGTCCGTCCTGCGTCTGGGGTCTCTTCTGCCACGTCTCCGCAGGCTTCAAATCCGTAGTAACAAAACATAGCCCCTAAAGAAGACGCGAGGAAGGCGGGGACGTAGCTGCCATGAATGGGCAGGCTCGATGGATCAATGAGCGCGCTCCACGGCTGATGACGGGCAAAAATCAGTAGGTAGCTACCCACAGCAATGGCGCCTACCAACTCACAAATAAAACCAAACATGGCTAGGCGTGCCAATAGTCGTGTGCCGACTAAATTTAAAAGGGTGGTGAGCGCAATGAGCGCCACCGCAATCTCTGTGGTCTGGATAGGCGTACCTTCTAGACCGAACAGTTGCGCTAGAAAAGGTGCAGCGCCTGTGGCAATGGCGGCGAGTGTGACGAACAACGCCCAACCGTAAATCCAGCCAGCCATCCACGCCCAGCGCTTACCGAAAAGCCGTCTTGCCCATGGGTAAATCCCGCCTGAGATAGGAAACTGCGAGACGACTTCTCCGAACACCATGCATACCAAGAGCTGGCCTAGCGCGACCAGTAGATAAGTCCACCACATGGGCGGGCCGCCAGCGGCAAACGTCGTGGCGAAAATTGTGTAGACGCCGACGACGGGCGATAAATAAGTAAAGCCCAATGCGAAGTTTTCCCATAAGGACATGCTGCGTTCGAAGTGCGATTCATAACCGAGTGAGCGCAGCTGATCGGCGTCACTACGAATGGTTTTGTGATGGGACATGGGGGTCTCCGGGTGGCTGTCTGTATGTTATCGCTTGCCGTCTCACAAGGGAACGGCAGGATAAAACGACTCTCGTTGGCTTGATAGCGACTGACGGGCGCATTGTGTCTGATGAGGTTCGCTTGATTGTGGCCGGTGCGTCGGACGAGCGCACAGCCCAAAAAAAATCACCCGGCCAGATAGCCGGGTGATTCTAACGATCAACTCAGTACTCGCAGATCGAGTGCGAGTACCGAGTAAGTGCGGCGCTACTTAGTTGTGCGTCGAGCCGAAGTGATAAGTCACATTGGCGCCCCACAGGCGTGGTTTGCCATAAATGCCCAGAGCAAGCCCCGCGAACTGGGAACTATCAAAGGCATAAACGCGATAGGCCGTGTTGCCGATGTTAGTGCCATAGGCAGAGAATTCCCAATGACCGCCTGTCGGCTCATAACCTACACGTACGTTGGCCACGGTGTATGCGCCTTCCTTTTCAACCGGCGCGCATAACACGGTGAAGCAAAATCCGCCCGAATAGGTCATATCGGCCTGTACGGATGCGACACCATTGCCCAAGCTATATTCATAGCGGGCCAATGCGTTACCAGAGAACTTAGGTGTTTGTGGCAAGTCGTGATCTTGGTACACCGGCTCGCCGGTGTAAGCGTATCCCGGTAGGAGAACGTCGTACACGCGGGTATTTAAGAACGAGGTGCCGACTTTGAGGGTTAGACCTGACATCGGGCGTGAATTAAGCTCGATCTCCAAGCCATTGGCTTTGGCATCTAGATTAAGCACGCTCTGTACGACGCCCACTTGCGCAAACGCCTGGTAGTCCTTGTAGTTGTAATGGAACAAGCTGGCATTGATGGACGTGGTGCGATTGATGGTGGCTTTCACACCGGTCTCGTAGGCCGTCAATACCTCAGGTCGGTAAGGCATTCCGTTTAAGAAGGCCACTTCAGCCGGATGAAATGGTGTGCCTGTCGAGAAAGTGAAGCCGCCACTCTTGCCGCCGCGATTGTAGCTGGCGTATAGCAACAAGTCGTCGCTGGGCTTGTAGTCCAGTTCTAAGCGACCGGTCACACCCGTGTAGGTCTTATCCGCATCGGCAGGCGTCACTGTCAGATCTGCGAGTGTGTCGCCGGGCGCTGAGGATGACACTTCGTGGGAATTGAAAATAATGGTCACCGGGGGCTGGCCGATCGCATCACTGGCTGGCGCCGTACCATAGTAAGACCCGATGCGCTCGTCGTGCCAGTAACGTAGGCCGGCAATCAGTTTGAATTGATTATTCAGTGTCCATTCGTCTTGAGCAAAGACTGCCCAGGATGTGGTGTCTTGTGAGTACTGTACCGAGGGGACGTAGCCTATGAAGTAAATCGGAAACCCGCCCTCGTAAGAGCCGTTGTTTCGCATGCCGAACACGCCGCCGCTAACTTCATGGGCTCCCATGGTGCGCGCCAGTCGAAATTCCTGCGAGTACTGCTTGACGGAGTTGGATAGAAAAAACTGCACATCCACATTAGGGCCGGAATCGCCGTCTTCTAGATAATTTTTACTGGAGTGCTGGAAATCAGTGACCGACGTAAATGCCGTATCACCAAACTGGGTATCTACGCGCAGCGTAGATCCCAAAATCTGACGATTGGCCATGGCTTTATCACCGGCCGCGGTGGTCCATGGGTTAGCGCCTAGATTAATATTGACGGAGTCATTCTGGTAATTGCTGCCCGATGCACGGGGGTCGCTCCCCCAGAACGAGCAGCCCTGATCTGCTGGCAACACCTCACCTTGATAATTGCCATTAGGGCATGCAGGCTGAAAGACGTAACCACCCGCTTGTCGCTCATTGGGCGCGCGCATGTAGCGCATCGTCAGGCCCACATTGGTGCCCTCCGCCGGCTGCCATTCGATGATGCCGCGTAAGGCATAGTGGTGGGCGCCACCGAATTTTTGTGTGCCGGGGGTGACATCGGTGACGAAGCCGTCATCGGTGTCGCGGATGCCAGAGAAGCGGGCTTGCACGTTGTCGCTAAGCGGTCCTGAGATCGCACCCTCATAGATGCGCTGGTTGTTGCTACCCACCGACAAGCTTGCGTAGCCATCTAGTGTCTTGGTGGGCTTATTGGAAACGAACTGAATTGCACCACCGGTTGCGTTGCGACCAAACAACGTGCCTTGTGGGCCTCTGAGGACCTCGACGCGGGCCAGATCGAAGGTCGGAAAACTCGCGGTGTTAATGGAGCTTGAGTAGCTGTCATCTTGATAGACAGCGACGGGTGGTTCTTGTTGATCACCATAATCATTCTGCGAGACGCCGCGGATATTCCACACGACGGCTGAGGATGAGAAGGCGTTCAGTTTTAAACTGGGCACTGCGCGGGCAATGTCAGAGGCATTCTCAATGTTGAGTGCCTTGAGGTCTTCCGCGCCCATGGCGGTGACGGAGATACCGACGTCTTGTAGGCGCTGTTCGCGACGCTGCGCGGTCACGATCACTTCATTTAACGAATCTTGGGGGGCGGCACTTGCGCCATCTGCTGCGCGGGTGGTGGTTGAGGCGAGTCCCAGTACGCAGGCGATCGATACGGAGAGGCTGACAAAGGCAATTGATTTCGGAAGTGACGGCATCTTCATTAATTTGTCCCTGTTTCTTTGGATTTTCAAACACTTAAGTTGTTTTTTAGCTCGAGCGACGCAGGTGTTACCTAACAGTAAACACTGTTTATATGAGATAGCACGCGGCACGCCGAATGGTCAAGTATGGGCCGATGCTATTTTGAGATGTGTGGTGGGCCGCCACACACGGATTACCGAGTAGTCTGTGCGCCAGTCAGTGGTCGTGACTGCAGATGGCACAAGCGTGTGCGTGACGGATGCACGGACACGGCCGAGGGTGCATGATGTGGTTCGTGTCGCATACACGGTTCTGCCTTAAAATTGAGTGTGGCGATAGTTAGGTTGGGTCATATCAATGATTAAAAAGAAAACACCCCGTCTGTCGGCCGCCTCGGCGAAGACGGCGAGCG
>CAIYVA010000020.1 GCA_903929455.1 uncultured Pseudomonadota bacterium
CGCCATTAGCGAGTACTGGAATATCCACCGTTGCCTTGATCGCTTGAATCGTTAAGTACTCGGCAGCACCTGTGTAGTGATCCGTGCGTGTACGTCCATGAACGGCAAGGCCTTGAATTCCAGCCGCTTCGGCGAGGCGGGCGATGATGACGCCATTTTTGTGCTCGGGATCCCAGCCGGTACGCATTTTGAGCGTCACCGGAATATCCACCGCCCGCACAACGGCCTCGAGGATGGCGGCCACTAAAGGCTCATCTCTTAAAAGGGCAGAGCCCGCTGCGCGGTTGCATACTTTCTTGGCTGGGCACCCCATATTGATATCAATGATTTGTGCGCCTAAGTCGGCGTTGCGTCGTGCCGCATCCGCCATCATGAGCGGCTCACCGCCGGCAATTTGTACGATGCGTGGTTCAGGTTCGCCGCTGTGATCCAAGCGCCGCTTTGATTTGGTGGTGTGCCATAGGCTTTGATCGGAGGTCACCATTTCCGATGCCGCCAACTGTGCACCCAGTGAGCGACACAGCATACGGAAAGGGCGATCCGTGACACCGGCCATCGGTGCTAGCGCGAGCGGCGTTGTCCAAGAATAGGGACCCACCTTCATGGGCTCATCTCACTGTGCGCTTCCGTACTACAGGCGAGTTCGCCTTGATAGGTTAGGCAGGCCTCTAAACTAAAGCTTACCGCCGCTGAGCCTGGATCAAGAATCAGCAATTTGGCCTCAAGACGCTCATCCGTTGCCATGAATGGCGAAGCGACGTGTTGATCGGTCACGTATTCATGCGGACTGAAATCGCGACGTCCCAAGGGTTGTCCGTGACCATCTTGCAGGGTCACTCGCAGTAATGGGGCGGGCTGCGCGTGAATGCCGTGGTTAATGATGCGCGCATGCAGCCGCAGAGTGCCGGGTGTATCCGCATCGACACGATCTATTTTCTGTATTTCATAGCTGGCTGGATCAAAGCGCGCCTCTAGTGGTACGCCTATGTAGTGATATGCCGATAATAAGCCGGCACCAATGACAGGTACTACAGCCAGCGATACGCGATAGTGGTGAATGATCTGCATCAGGAGAACGAGAGAGAGCGCGAGGCTCACGATCCATTGTATGCGCTGGGATGATTGGCGTACGGTTTTTGGCGGCATTGACCAACGACCTGTGGTGAGCATCGAAGGAAGTGTTTGCGGTATCGATTCTAATGCCACATCGAAGCGATCAAACGGTGCAGTCGCCGTTGAAGCGGTCGAGCGCATCGCACTTATTTTTTCAGGTGATGGAATACTGTGTGCTTCCGGCTGATCTAGATCAAGCCGCGTCTCGCGCGCGAGCCGCGCAGCGATCATGGCGACGTCATCCTTCGCGTTGATGGAGGCGGCTTCTGGTGGCTTTTCATCCACCACGTGACTTAGCGCGTCATACGCTTCGCCACAGCATGCGCACTGCAATTGCGCGCGTGTGGTTCTAAGCAAGGCGGCGGTGAGCACTTGGCACGATTGACAGTGTGGGCAAATAGCAAACACTGAATTACACGTGGTTTTGATCGGGGTTTCGGCGCGTGCCGACTAAGCCAATCCAACCATCCCGGGTACGTGCTGGCTCCATGTCGAACCAAGGCACATAAGCCGTGGTGACGACATCTGCTTGGTTGGTCAGCAAACCGGAGAGAATAATTTTTCCGCCACTTTTGGTGGCCTGCGCAATGCGTGGTGCTAATTCGATCAATGGCTCCGCCAAGATGTTCGCCATGACGATATCGTAATCGTCACCCCAAGGTGCCTCGGCGGGGGCCACGGTGAGTCCAGTCGTGATGTCATTGCGTGCGGCATTGTCATGTGTGGCGATGAGGGATTGGGGGTCAATATCAAGCGCATGCACGTGACTCGCCCCTAAGCGAAGCGCAGCAATCGCCAAGATGCCGGAGCCCGTGCCCACATCCAGTATGCGTGCGTGATGAACGGGCGCCTCATCTAGCCACTCTAAGCAAAGTGCAGTGGTCGCATGCGTGCCGGTGCCAAAGGCGAGTCCTGGATCGAGCCAGACGATGATCGCTTGGTCAGCATCCGCAGTTGGCGGTTGTCCGCCCGGACATATCCATAGGCGCTGCCCAAATCGCATCGGATGAAAGTCTTTCAACCACTCACGTTCCCACACGCGTTCCTCAACCGAGGCAAACGCAAGCGTCAGGTCGGGGCGATTCAGTTGTTCGCGCAGTTCGGCAGTGACGTGGGCGGTGTCAGTGGAGTCGTCGTACAGCGCAGTCAGCGCAATCGTTGGCCACAGGGGGGTGGTGCCGGGGGCGGGTTCAAGAATCGGAGCGTCGCCAGCGTCAGCCAAGGTGACCGCCACCGCGCCGGTTGCAAAGCACGCGGCCTCTACCGTATCCGGATCGAGGCCTGTCAGCGTCAGATGAAATTGAATGAACGGCACGACGCCCCTTCGGGGCTCCATCAGAGCCCGTTCCGCTGTTACTTGAGTCCGAGTCTGCGCTCTAGGTAATGGATATCTAGGCCGCCCTGGCGGAATGCAGAGTGACCGAAAATCTCCTGATGCAAGGCGGTGTTGGTCTTAATGCCTTCTACGACCATTTCAGATAGCGCATTGCGCATGCGCGCGATGGCGATACTGCGGTCCTCGCCATGGGCGATCACTTTGGCAATTAACGAGTCATAAAACGGCGGCACGACGTAGCCTGAGTACAAGTGGCTATCAATGCGAATGCCGGGGCCGCCGGGCACATGCCACAGTTTGACTGTACCTGGGCTTGGCATGAAGGTTTTGGCATCTTCTGCATTGATGCGGCACTCAATGGCATGGCCGCGGATTTCAATATCCTCTTGCTTGAATGGCAAGGGTTCGCCAGCTGCGATTCGCAATTGGAGCTTAACCAGATCAATGCCAGTCACCAGTTCAGTGACGGGGTGCTCCACCTGAATCCGCGTATTCATTTCGATGAAATAAAATTCGCCGTTTTCGTAGAGAAACTCCAAGGTGCCGGCGCCACGATAGCCGACATTCTTTAAGGCTTTCGTGATGCTCTCGGTCATGGCTAGGCGCTGTGCTTCAGTGATGCCGGGCGCAGGGGCTTCTTCGATGATTTTTTGGTGACGGCGTTGCATTGAGCAGTCGCGTTCACCGAGCACCACGACGTGCCCTTGGCTGTCAGCGACCACCTGAAATTCGATATGTCTCGGGCGTTCTAGGAATTTTTCCATGTACACCTGATCGTTGCCGAAGGCAGACAGCGCTTCGGCACGGGTGACACTGACGGCGTTGAGCAAAGCCGCTTCGGAGTGCACGACGCGCATGCCACGACCACCGCCACCACCGGAGGCTTTGATGATGACGGGGTAACCGATGGTCTTGGCGATGGCACGGATCGGTTCCGGTTCCAGCCCCAAGGGTTCCCCGGAGCCAGGCACGCAAGGCACGCCGGCTGCCTTCATGGTGCGGATGGCGGACACCTTGTCACCCATTAAACGGATGGTCTCGGCTTTGGGGCCAACGAACACAAAGCCGGATTTCTCAACACGTTCAGCAAAGTCTGCATTTTCGGACAAGAAGCCGTAGCCGGGATGAATGGCCATGGAATCAGTGACTTCGGCTGCCGCGATGATCGCTGGCATATTCAGGTAGCTGTCTTTGGAGGCTGGCGGACCAATACAGACGGTTTCATCTGCGAGTAGCACGTGTTTTAACGTAGTGTCCGCTGTGGAGTGCACAGCGACTGTCTTTATGCCGAGTTCTCGGCAAGCGCGCAGAATGCGGAGCGCAATCTCGCCCCGGTTAGCGATCAGCACTTTATCAAGCATGGGCAAGAATCACTTATTCAACGATGAAGAGAGGTTGACCGAACTCCACGGGGTCGCCGTTCTTGGCCAAAATAGACACCACTTTGCCTGCTTTGTCCGATTCAATCTGATTCATCATTTTCATCGCTTCAATGATGCACAGGGTCTCGCCCACCTTCACCTCTTGTCCTAATTCGACGAAGGCTTTGGCGCCAGGTGCTGAGGACGCATAAAAGGTGCCGACCATCGGGGCTGTGATGTGATTGGCGGTCGAGGGGGCGGCGACGGCGACGGCGACGGCGACCGGTGCGGCGGGTGCCGCGACCGGTGGGCTGTTCATGGCTGCTGGCGCATGGCCCGGCGCGGTTTGGATATAGGTGGCGACATTGCCGGCCCCATGGCGGCTGATGCGCACTGACTCTTCGCCTTCTTTAATCTCGATTTCGGCGACGCCTGACTCTTCGAGGAGTTCAATGAGCTTTTTTACTTTGCGAATATCCATCTTGATTCCTTCAACCAGTCAAATTCAGCGGGGGGCTGCGAAGCGACGCAATGCCGCTTCCAGTGCCAGTTCATAGACGATCGGGCCTAGGCCTGCGATCACGCCAACGGCTAAGCTTGAGAGATAGGAGTGGCTCCGAAAGCTCTCTCGGGCATACACGTTAGATAAGTGCACTTCATAAAACGGGATGGTGACCGCTGCCAGCGCATCACGGATCGCAATGCTGGTGTGCGTGAAAGCGCCGGCATTGATGATGATCGCATCCACTTTGGCGCTTTTCGCACCATGGATGGCGTTGATCAGGTCATGTTCGGCGTTGGATTGAAAGGCAGTGAGGCCAGCACCCCGGGCTTTGGCCAATTGCTCAAGCCGAGTGATGATGTCGGCGAGGGTGTCCGTGCCGTACAAGGCAGGCTCGCGACTACCCAATAAGTTGAGGTTTGGGCCGTTTAGAACCAAAAACTGCGCCATAGCATCCTCGTCCAAGCCCTTAAACAGCTCGGCAGTTTAACCATATTTGGCAGCTTGGGCGCAAATCGCTGCATATCGACGCTAAATTGGGACGCCCAGAGCCTCCATTTAGCCTGTGGAGGGGGTGTTTTGGCCCGTTTTAGCTCGGGTCGGTCCGTTTCAGGGCGGCGAGAGCGCGCTCAATCAGTGGTCGGGCTTGAGGGGCGGTGACTTCGCCGCGATTGACCTTGTCCACCACCGTCAAAATCGCGCGGGCTTGGTCTTCATGTAACTCACCGATATGCACGGTCAGCACGTGTCCGCTTTGGTCCGTGAAGGCGGTAAAGGGGAATGCGAGTGAGTCCACGCCAAAGCCGCGTGCCGCCTCTAGGCCGTCTTCTTCACCAACCAGCAAATCATAATGCAGTGGCGTACGAGCGGTGAATTTTTGTACATCTTCCATAAAATCGACGGCGATGCCGACTATTTTGACGTTTTTAGACGCATATTCGGTGGATAGCGCGTTGAGTAAAGGAATTTCTCGGCGACACGGTGCGCACCAGGTGGCCCAGAAGTTAACCATCAAGGCGTGGCCATCCCACTCGGTGATGGAATGCCGGTGGCCGGTCAGATCGGGCAGGGTGAATAGCGGGCGAACGCTCGGGATCCCTCCCGTCTGATCAGGGCTTGCTGGCGCGCCCTTGGTTTGCATCGCAGCCGGCGCGGGGGTTGCCCGGGAGGCTACATGCTCACGTAAAAAGGCGCCAAGAACCAAGATGCCTAAGAGGGCAAAGCCCACGTAGGCCAGTGTCAGTGGGCGCAGCTTCATGGTGCGATCTGCGCAAGATGCGCCGTGAAGTCGTTGGCGTTCATAAAGCCGACCAGCCGTGCATTCAGTTTCTCCCGACCGTCTGAGCCAAAAAATATCGTAGCGGGTGGCCCAAATAGCCCAAACCGTTTTAGCAATGCTTGATCTTCAGCTGAATTGGCGGTGACATCAATGGTCAACAGCCGATAGTGCGCGAGTGCTTGCTGCACGTGGGGATCACTAAAGGTGCGCGCCTGCATTTCTTTGCACGACACACACCAATCAGCATAGAAATCCAAAAGGACGGGCGTACCGTTGCTGGCGGCTTCCGCCAGTACGCTCTCCAGCTCTGAGCCCGTGCGGATGCGCGCAAAGGACAGCGTGTGGCGGTTGTTTGATCGCTCGAGCAACCGACTGCCTTGCCATGGATGCAGTGGGTCTGTGCCACCGGTGATGCCAGAGATCGCAAGTAAGAGAGCGACCGTGCCAGCGATTGCACCGATTACCCAACGCACGGGTGTGCGACGCCCGCGCGGTAGGCCGATCGTCCAGGTGACGATCAGTGCCGTGAGCGCTACCAGTGCCCAGACACCCATCATCAGGCTCGGTGTCAGTAAGCGATCTAACATCCAGGCAGCGACGCCTAAGAAAGCAACGCCAAAGAAGGCTTTGACGGTGTCCATCCAAGCGCCCGCTTTGGGCAGTAGTTTGCCGGCGGAGGCGCCCACCAACAGCAAGGGGCTGCCCATGCCAAAGGACAGCGCGGCTAAGGCGAGTCCGCCGCGAGTGAGATCACCCACTTGGCCGATCACTGCGAGGGCGGCCACCAGGGGTGGCGCTACGCAGGCGGTCACTACTAAGGAGGACAGTGCGCCCATGATCGCAGTGGATACGAGTTGGCCGCCACGGATGCGCTGACTGAGTTGCGCGAAGCGGGTCTGAAAGGTACTCGGCATTTGCAGTTCATACACGCCAAACATCGCGAGCGCCAAGACCACGAACAGTGCGGCGAACAGTCCTAAAATCCACGGCTGTTGAAACACCGCCTGCGCTTGGCGACCGGCGGCCGCAAAGACAATGCCAGCAACGGTATAGGTTACCGTCATACCCATGACGTACGCTAAGGACAGTGAGAAGCCGCGCCATGGACTGGTGCGCGCACCATCACCCGCAATGATTCCCGCCAAAATAGGGATCATTGGCAAAACGCAGGGTGTAAACGCGAGCAGTAGGCCAAATCCAAAAAACGCAGCAACCACCAGCGGTAATGATCCATGACGAATCAGCTCGGCTAAGCGATCTTGCTCTGACAAAGACGGCGGACTCGCGACCCGCTCAGCGCGGGTGGAGCCGTTAAAGCTAACGGTAAAGGCTTGGCTTAAGGGCGGGTAGCAAAGGCCCGCATCGGCGCAGCCTTGGCTGACCACGGTGAGAGCGAGTGGTTGAGTGCCGTCACCTTGATAGGGCACCAGTACATCCAGTGACTGACGATAAATCTCTTGTGTGCCGAAATAGTCGTCCTGATGCGGGAGTCCTGGTGGGAAGGCGGGCACACCGAGCGCCTGCGGATTCTCTTTGGACAGCACTTTGAGGCGAGCGCGGTAAAGATAATAGCCATCGGCGATGACCCAATGGATGCGCACATGATGCGCATCAGCTGGCTCTACGCTCACTTGGAAGGCTTGTTCGGGACGAAGAAACTCAGGCTGTTTGCTGCCACTCAAGGCGGCTGTCAGGCCGACGGTTCTGGCGGGTGGTGCAGACGAGGTGGCGGGCGGGGGGAGCGCTACGCGGCGCGTCCACGTTTGGGGCAGATAACACAGTCCGGCATCAGCGCATCCTTGCAACTTCAGCGTGAGATCAAGGCTACTCGGTGCGACTCCTGAGAAGACCAGTGGTACGCGTACCACGACGTCGTGACGGTAAATGTCCTGATCCCCGAAGTACTCGTCATGGTGGGTTAGGCTTGCGGGAAAGCTGATCTGACCAATTTGTATGCCAGGGGTGGCGCTCGCAAAGCTCAACCGGTGTCGATAGAGGTAGTAGCCCTCCTGAATGTGATAGGTGACCAGCACCGCATCCGCGTCCGCTCGAGCGCTGACCTCAAAGGCCTGGCTCGGCTCTAAAAAGGTGGGCTCCTTTGCGGACAGGGCGGGACTTGCCAACACGCCGAGGCAGGCCATGATGGGAAGTAGCCACCGGCAAAGCCTGGCTCGCACGCTGGGTGAGCGCGCCATAGCTGACGGCGGCATCGCTTTAGTGGCTTTGCCCGAGGGGATTTCTATCGTGCGCACCGAAATCGCCATGAGATCTAATAAATCCTATATAAAACATAAGTTTAATTTAAAATCAGGTGTTCAGTTTAGCGCATTCCGCCTGTGGCAACCGGCTTCGTGGGTGCCAGTAGCCCGCTTTTTTATCGAACTCTTTGTCTGTTGTGCCTTGAAAAGAAAAACTTCGTCGCTATAGTTAGCAGCCGACCCAGTAGAGTGCTAACAGCTACTTGGGCCCGGTCCCCTAAGGGACCACGTTTTAGTTACAAAAGCTCCTGAAGGAGGACTGAAGTATGTCGACGAAGATTCGTCCGCTGCATGACCGCGTGATCATCAAGCGTGAAGAAGAGGAACGTAAATCGCCCGGTGGGATCGTGATCCCAGACACCGCAAGCGAAAAACCCAGCCGTGGCCGTGTATTGGCCGTCGGTAAGGGCAAGATCTTGGAGAACGGGACTGTGCGCCCATTGGATCTCAAGGTCGGTGACAAGGTGCTGTTCGGTAAGTACAGCGGAACCGAAGTCAAAATGGACGGTGATGATGTGCTCGTGATGCGTGAAGAAGACATCATGGCGGTCATCGAAGGCAAGTAAGCAATCGCTTCAGCCCTAACGAATTCAGAGGAATCAGAACATGGCAGCAAAAGAAGTACGTTTTGGGGATGACGCCCGTAGCCGTATGGTGAAAGGGGTCAACATCCTAGCGAACGCAGTAAAAGCAACGTTGGGACCAAAGGGTCGTAACGCAGTGCTCGAGAAGAGCTTTGGCGCTCCTACCATCACCAAGGACGGCGTCAGCGTCGCCAAGGAAATCGAACTGAAGGACAAGTTCGAGAATATGGGCGCACAGATGGTTAAGGAAGTCGCCAGCGCGACCTCCGATGAAGCCGGTGACGGCACCACGACAGCCACCGTACTGGCGCAAGCCATTGTGCGTGAAGGCTTGAAGGGTGTGGCCGCAGGCATCAATCCAATGGATCTGAAGCGTGGCATCGACCAAGC
>CAIYVA010000021.1 GCA_903929455.1 uncultured Pseudomonadota bacterium
ATTCACGCGTTGTTGGCGACCGGGGCCGTACACCACCGTCTAGTGCAGGCGGGGTTGCGATGTAAGTGTAATCTACTCATTGAGACGGGCACTGCTCGCGACCCACATCACTTTGCTTGCTTGATTGGTTACGGCGCCACGGCCGTCTATCCCTACATGGCGTATCAAACATTGTTTGAAATGATGCGTACGGGGGCAGTCTCTGTCACTGCAGAAACGCGCGCAGAACTCGGACGCAGCTATCGTCGCGGTATTCGTAAGGGTCTGTACAAGATCATGTCTAAGATGGGCATCTCAACCATCGCGAGCTATCGCAGTTCTCAGTTGTTTGAAATCGTAGGGCTTGGCAGCGAAGTGGTTGATTGTTGCTTCAGTGGTACGGTCAGTCGGATTCAAGGCGCTGATTTTTCAGATCTCGAAGAAGATCAGCGGATTTTGGCCGCTAAGGCATGGGATCCCATGTCGCAGATTGACCAAGGCGGCCTGCTGAAAGCGGTGCATGGTGGTGAATACCACATGTATAACGCGGATGTGATCGCTGCACTGCAGACGGCGGTGGTCTCTGGGGACTACGAGGATTATCGACAGTACTCTAGCTTAGTCAATGATCGTCCGGCCTCTTGCCTGCGTGACTTGTTTGCCCTTAAACCGGCAGCCACTCCGATTCCACTTTCAGAGGTAGAGTCGGTCGCCGATATCTGCAAACGGTTTGATTCGGCAGGGATGTCGCTTGGGGCACTGTCACCAGAGGCGCATGAAGCGCTGGCCATCGCGATGAATCGCTTAGGCGCCCGATCAAATTCCGGTGAGGGTGGCGAAGATCCTAGCCGCTATGGCACTGAGCGTAATTCAAAGATCAAGCAGGTGGCGAGCGGTCGCTTCGGTGTGACGCCGGAGTACTTAGTCAACGCTGAGGTCTTACAGATCAAAGTGGCACAAGGCGCGAAACCGGGTGAAGGCGGTCAGTTGCCGGGGCATAAAGTAAACGAGATGATCGCGCGTCTGCGTTACGCGCGCCCAGGTGTCGGCTTGATCTCACCGCCACCGCATCACGACATCTATTCTATTGAAGACTTGGCGCAATTAATTTTCGACTTAAAGCAAGTCAACCCAGAGGCGCTCGTGTCTGTGAAGCTGGTTGCAGAGCCTGGCGTCGGCACCATCGCCGCGGGTGTGGCTAAAGCGTATGCCGATCTGATTACGATTTCCGGTTACGACGGCGGCACGGGTGCAAGTCCATTATCGTCTATCAAGTACGCGGGTACCCCGTGGGAGCTTGGTCTGGCTGAGGCGCATCAGACGCTGCGAATTAACGACATGCGCCATCGTGTACGGCTTCAGACGGATGGGGGATTGAAAACCGGACTGGATGTGATCAAGGCCGCAATCATTGGTGCTGAAAGCTTTGGCTTTGGTACTGCACCTATGGTGGCACTCGGCTGCAAGTATCTGCGCATCTGTCACTTAAATAACTGTGCTACCGGTGTCGCCACCCAGCATGAGGTTTTGAGAAAGCGCTACTTCATCGGTTTACCCGAGATGGTCGTCAACTACTTTCAATTCGTTGCCGAAGAGTGCCGGGAGCTGATGGCGAGTCTTGGTGTCAGACGCCTGGCTGACCTCATTGGTCAAACGGAGTATCTGACTATTTTGGAAGGACAGACAGCGAAGCAGCGAAAACTCGACCTGTCGCCCATTTTGTCGACCGCTGGTCTTGCGGCTGATACGCCACAATACTGTTTAGACCCACGCAATAACCCGTTTGATCGAGGTGTGCTCGCAGAACAGATGTGGTCTGACATGCGCAGTGCCATTGAGGGAGCGCGTGGTGGCTCGTTTAGCTACGCCGTCTCTAATCGTGATCGGTCGATTGGCGCGCGCCTGTCAGGCGAGATCGCCAAGCGTTATGGAAACACCGGCATGAGCGATCAGCCGCTACAGGTGCGTCTATCGGGTTCGGCTGGACAGAGCCTTGGCGTGTGGAATGCCGGCGGTCTTAATCTGCACCTGGAAGGTGATGCCAATGACTACGTTGGCAAAGGCATGGCGGGTGGTCGCATTGTGTTGGCCCCGTCGGCCGGCATCACTTTTGTAGCGCGTGAGACGCCGATCATGGGTAACACCTGCCTGTATGGAGCGACTGGTGGCGAGCTGTATGCGGCAGGTACTGCTGGCGAGCGGTTTGCGGTACGGAACTCCGGTGCGATCGCAGTGATTGAGGGGGCGGGCGATCATTGCTGTGAATACATGACGGGTGGAGTGGTGTGCGTACTGGGCCGTACCGGACTTAACTTCGGCGCAGGGTTCACTGGTGGCTTTGCTTATGTGCTCGATCTAGATCGTGATTTTGTCGATCGTTATAACCACGAGTTAGTCGATATTCACCGCATGTCTATTGATGGTACTGAACAGAATATTCACCACTTACGCGGTCTTATTGAGGCGCATGTCATGCACACCGGTAGTGTGTGGGGACAAGAGATATTGAATGATCTGCGTTCCTATCTCGGCAAGTTCTGGTTGGTGAAACCGAAGGCCACAGAAATCGATAGTCTCATTGAGAATTTAAGGAGGGCCGCCTAAATGATTGACCGGACCCTACAATTTATGGAAGTTCCGCGGGCAGAGCCGGCCAAGATTCCGGTCGACGTTCGCACGCATGAATTTAAAGAAATCTATGTCAGCTTTCAGCCGGAGTCAGCTGCGCAGCAGGCCGGCCGTTGTTTGGCATGTGGGAACCCTTTTTGTGAATGGAAGTGCCCCGTTCATAACTACATTCCCAATTGGCTTAAATTAATAGAGCAGGGGAAGTTGTTTGAGGCGGCAGAGTTGTCGCATAAGACGAACTCGTTGCCGGAAGTGTGCGGGCGGATTTGCCCGCAAGATCGACTCTGTGAGGGCGCGTGCACATTAAATGCTGATTTCGGTGCCGTCACGATCGGATCGATTGAAAAATACATCACGGACGAAGCATTAAAGGCTGGATGGAAGCCGGATCTCTCTGCGGTGCGACCCACCGGCCGTAAGGTCGCCATCGTTGGCGCGGGTCCCGCGGGCCTAGGCTGTGCGGATATTTTGGTCCGTCACGGCGTCAAGCCGGTGGTGTTTGATCGTTATCCCCGTATTGGTGGCTTGCTCACTTTTGGCATTCCTCCTTTCAAGCTAGAGAAGGAAGTCATCGATCGCAGGCATGCGTTGATGACCGAGATGGGTGTGGAGTTTCGCCTCGGTGTAGAGATTGGTCGAGATGTGACAATGGATGAGTTGCTGCGTGACTTCGATGTTGTCTTTCTAGGCATGGGGGCGTATAACGCCGTAAAGGGCAATTTCCCGGGCGAAACGCTGCCGGGGGTGATTGAGGCGCTGCCGTATCTGATCTCCAATATCAATCACGAGTTGGCTCTCAGTGATGAGTTCGTGAACCTGGCTGGCAAGCGCGTGGTGGTACTCGGCGGTGGTGATACCGCGATGGACTGTAATCGTACGGCCATTCGCCAAGGAGCCGCATCGGTGACCTGTACGTATCGACGCGATGAGGCCAACATGCCAGGCTCTAAGCGGGACTACAAAAACAGTGTCGAGGAAGGCGTGCAGTTCCTGTTTAACCGCCAGCCGATTGGCTTAGTAGGCGAGGGACGCGTAGAGGGTGTGCGTGTGGTCCAGACGCGCTTGGGCGCGGCTGGTAAGAAGGGCCGTCGCCTGGCCGAGCCGGTACCTGGTAGTGAGGAAATCATTCCAGCGGATGCGGTCATCATTGCGTTTGGCTTTCAGGCGAGCCCGGCAGAGTGGTTTAAGCCACTAGGCATTCAGTTGCATACCGACGGTCGCGTACGTGTCTCAGCTGATCGGTTACGGCCGTTTGTGACGAGCCATCCGAAGATATTCGCAGGCGGCGACATGGTTCGTGGCAGTGATCTGGTCGTGACGGCGGTCTTTGAGGGCCGTGAAGCCGCGCGTGGGATTCTAAATTATCTCGGCGTGGCTACTGACCTGCAAGCCGCTTAATTTTTAACTGAACTGATCGTAAGCTAACAGAGTAGACATTATGAGTGGCATGAATCGACGTATCGTTTTGGCCTCACGTCCGGGGGCACAGGCCTCGGTAGATAATTTTCGTCTAGAGTCTGTTGCGATCCCAACCGCAGGTCCTGGTCAGGTATTGGTGCGGCACCATTTTTTGTCGCTCGATCCCTATATGCGTGGGCGCATGAGTACCGCTAAGTCGTATGCCCCTCCACAGCCACTGGATGAGGTCATGATCGGCGGCACGGTGGGTGAAGTGGTGGCGAGTCAACATCCAAACTACGCAGTGGGCGATCACGTTGCGGGCTTCGGCGGATGGCAAGAATATGCATTGGTAGAAGGCCCTGCGCTTGCGATGTTGCAAAAAGTGGATACGCGCCATGTGCCCCTCTCCGCCTATTTGGGGCCAGTTGGTATGCCGGGGATCACGGCCTGGTACGGACTGTCGATGATCTGCGACGCGAAACCTGGCGAGACGGTCGTGGTGAGTGCCGCTGCGGGTGCGGTCGGCAGTGTCGTTGGTCAGTTAGCCAAAGCGCGCGGCTGCCGCGCCGTTGGTATTGCTGGCGGCAAGAAAAAATGTGACTACGTGGTGAATGAATTAGGCTTCGATGCCTGCGTTGACTATAAGGCCGCTGCCGATGAGGCCTCGTTGGCAGAGGCTATCGCCAAGGTAACGCCGAAAGGGATTGACGCCTACTTTGAGAACGTCGGCGGTCCTGTGATGGATGCCGTGCTCGGTCAGATGAATGCCTTTGGACGTGTGGCTGTCTGCGGCATGATTGCGGGCTACGAGGGGACGCCTGTGCCTCTGAAGAATCCGATGGTGATCTTGCGCTCGCGTCTGAAGGTTCAAGGGTTCATTGTCTTTGAGAATCCACAGATCGTGCCATGGGCGCAGGCTGAACTCGCCTCTGCGGTGGCCAGTGGGCGCCTTAAATACAGCGAAACCATTGCAGAGGGACTAGAGAGTGCGCCTGCGGCTTTCCTAGGCCTGCTGTATGGCAAGAATCTGGGCAAGCAATTGGTGCGCTTGCTGTAAGTAGTGTGTCTAGTCGGATGCATCGCGCTTGAGATCGAGCGTCGCGACGCGTTGATTAATCGATGATTGTCTGTCGGTCGGTGTCATCCTAAAGAACTCGCGTCTGCATTTGGATTCGTGTTACATGAGACGGTGTCGATACTTGTCCGCGGAGAAGCCATCATGATTGTGCGCGAACCACATCTTGAGACAGCAAAAGTGCGTTCTTTGTTACCTACGCAGATCACCGTAGGGCTTCGCGAGGTTCATGAGAAGCGCAAGCACTGGCGTGCGCAGCGCCACAAATTAAAATTTCTAAGTCACCATTTGGTGCCAGTGATTCACGGCCCTAAAGATCACTACTACATTATCGATCACCACCACTTAGTGCGCGCCTTGCACGACGAGGGTGTGACTGAGGTGGCGATAACTGTGGTGGCTGATTTGCGTGCCTTAGATAAGGATACGTTTTGGAGTTATTTAGATCATCATGCCTGGATGCACCCGTACGATGAGAAGGGTCGTCGTAAAAATCCAGCGAGTCTCCCGCGCAGTGTGGCCGAACTCATTGATGACCCTTTTCGAAGCCTGGCGGGCCAACTGCGCCTGATAGGTGGGTTCGCTAAAGATACCGTGCCCTTTAGCGAATTTTTGTGGGCAGATTTTTTGCGGCGACGCATCAAAAAATCGCTTGTCGTGGAGCGATTCAACAAAGCGCTAGACGAGGCCTTGGTGCTCGCTAAGAGCGAGGTCGCCAATTACTTGCCGGGCTGGTGTGGGCCAGTGCCGCGATCCTGACATTCCTCGGATAGCACCGACTCGGCTGGTCTACACTGCACTCATGACAGAGTCTTCTCAACGGACGGTTGCACAAGCACTGGTCGCGGGCTTGTGTGCACAACGAGTGACGCTGGCCTTTGCTGTGGCTGGCGAGAGCTATCTCGCGGTGCTTGATGCGTTGTTCGATGTCAGGGACCAATTACGTTTGATCACCTGCCGCCATGAAGCGAACGCCGCCAACATGGCAGAGGCGACTGGCAAGCTGACCGGTCGGCCGGGCGTGTGCTTCGTGACGCGAGGGCCAGGTGCCTGTCACGCCAGTATTGCGATACACACAGCGCAGCAAGATGCGACACCTTTGGTGGTGTTCGTCGGCCAGGTTGCGAGTACTGATGTGGGTCGTGACGCATTCCAAGAAATCGATTACCAGGCGATGTTCGGCGCGGTTGCTAAAGGCGTTTTCACACTTGATGATCCAGCGCGTACCAGCGCGCTAGTTGAGGCTGCTTTTGATACGGCCATGAGTGGGCGGCCAGGACCCGTCGTCGTGAGTCTGCCGGAAGATATCTTAGAGGCGCCTTGCGCCGCACCAATAGCGCGCTGCATTGATCGTGTGGAGGTGCCATTACAAGAGGCTGCTGTGCAGACAGTGCTCGAGCGTCTCTGTGATGCTAAGCGACCGTTATTGTGGATAGGCGGCAGTGGCTGGTCAGCGATCGGTGTCGCAGCCCTCGAACGCTTCGCCAGTGCGTGGCATTTGCCGGTCGTGAGCGCATTTCGGCGCAAGGATCTGTTTGCTAATTCCCATCCGAGCTACGTGGGTGAGGCCGGGTTCGTGCTCGGTCAAGGTGCCCGGCAGGCATTGGATGAAGCCGATGTGATCTTGGCGATTGGTACCGGTTTAGGGGATGTAGAGACGGCAGGGTATACGCGTTTAGATCCCACGCGAACTGCATGCAGCTTGCTGCACATAGCGATGCGAGGGCTCGACTTAAATCGAGTTTTTCCCGCCTCCTATGGTGTGATCGCATCACCCGCGAGTGCCGCACGTCAGCTGGCTGACCAGCAAGCTCCCCAACGACTGCCCTGGCAGACATGGGCCCGCCAGTGTCGGTCTTTGTATGAGCAAGATTTGCTGCCTGTCGCTGTCACCGGGCAAGTCAATCTGAGTGAGGTCTTCTTAGAACTGCGTCGGCAGTTACCATCAGATTCAATTGTGACGAATGGCGCGGGTAATTATGCAGCGTGGCTGCATCGATTTTTTGAGCATGGTCAGTTTGGTACGCAGTTAGCGCCACAAAGTGGGGCGATGGGTTATGGCGTACCGGCGGGTATTGCGGCGGCGTTATTGCAACCCACGCGCCGCGTGGTGGCGGTCTCTGGTGATGGCTGCTTCATGATGGCGGCTCAAGACTTAGTCACTGCTGCGGCCTATCAGGCCAGGGTGATATTTTTGGTGGTGAACAACCAGAGTTTTGGCACGATTCGCATGCATCAAGATCACCGTTTTCCCGGCCGAACTATGGCAACTGACTTGATTAATCCAGATTTTGTGGCCCTATCGGAGGCTTCCGGGGTGTCAGCGACCCGCGTGCTCAAGACGGATGAGTTCTCTTATGCGCTCAGAGACGCATTGGCAGCAGATGGACCAAGACTGATTGAATTGGTGACATCCGTAAATGATATCGCACCCGGTCGACAGTTACAGAGTTAGCATTGATAGCGCTTAAGCGCGCTTTGCTTCGTTGCCGGCACTTGTTATTTCGATCAGTGAGCGCTCTAGGATATCTAGGCCTTCATGGATGATGGCTTCGCTGGCAGTGAGTGGTGCTAAAAACCGGATCACATTGGCGCGCGTGCCACAAGATAAAATGAGCAAGCCGTTAGCCGCGGCGCGTTGTACCAGGGCTTTGGTTAAATCTGCATCAGGCTGCTGTGAGTCACCGTTCTTAACCAGTTCCATTGCAATCATGGCTCCTAAGCCACGAACATCGCCAATACACTTCAATCCGCTGTTGCGTAAGCCATCCAATCGTTGTCTAAGAATCGCGCCCAAGGTATTGGCGCGTACGCAGAGGTGTTCTTTCTCAATCACATCAAGCACTGCCAAAGCGGCTGCGCAACTAATAGGGGACCCGGCATACGTGCCACCTAAGCCGCCAGGTGCGGGAGCATCCATGATGTCGGCTTTGCCGATTACGCCAGCCAGCGGGAAGCCGCCCGCTAAGCTCTTGGCCACTGTCATGAGGTCAGGCTCCACCTGAGCATGTTCGATGGCGAACATTTTTCCGGTACGTGCGAATCCGGTCTGTACTTCATCAACGATCATGACGATGCCATGTAGCGTGCATAGGCGGCGAATGTCACGTAGGAATTCTATGGGTGCAGGATAAAACCCGCCTTCACCTTGCACAGGCTCGATGATGATGGCGGCAACGCGTTCAGGCTCAACATCTGATTTGAATAAGGTGTCTAACGCCTTCAAGGTGTCGCCCTGAGTCACGCCTAGGTATTCAGCAGGGAACGGCAGGTGATAGATCTCAGGCATCATCGGGCCGAAGCCTAGTTTGTAAGGTGCTACTTTTCCGGTCAGCCCCATGGCATACATAGTTCTTCCGTGAAAACTGCCGGAGAACGAAATAATGGCGGAGCGCTTGGTGTGTGCGCGAGCGATTTTGACCGCATTTTCGACCGCTTCAGCGCCGGTGGTGACGAGAATGGTTTTCTTTGGTGTGGTGCCCGGCGCTAAGCGATTGAGTCGATCGGCGAGACGCACATACGACTCATACTGAGTCACCTGAAAGCAGGTGTGTGAGAACTTCTCAAGTTGTGCACTAACAGCTGCTTTGACGTCAGGATGCAAATGACCGGTATTGAGGACGGCGATGCCAGCCGCAAAGTCGATATAACGCTTGCCATCCACATCCCACTGTTCTGCATTTTGTGCTCTGTCAGCGAATACGGGCAGCATGTTAGACACGCCACGTGGAACGGCTGTTTCGCGAAGAGTCTGGAGATCACTGTTTCGGGTCATGGCGGGTCCTGCACGAGGTGAGTCAGCTGTGGAAGTAGCCTGATCGTACCAGTGCGCTTTAGGCGCGTCGATGGCAGCGGAGCTTTGCCCGCTGGCAACACGCCGACCCTAACGGGTCGGCGTGGATTAGGCCATGATGGCTTTGAGTTTCTTTAAGGCGCTGGTCTCAATTTGACGGATACGCTCAGCTGAGACGGCGTATTCGTCAGCCAACTCATGCAAAGTCGCCTTGTTATCGTCAACCAGCCAACGACGCTCTAGGATTGAGCGACTGCGCGCATCTAAAGTGGCGAGTGCCGAGCGCAAACGCACTAAGGTGGTGTCTTCCCACTCATGGCGCTCAACGGCCACTGCCGGATCTGCATCTGCTGCCTGCAGATAGGCGGAGGGCGAAAACGCTTCCTCATCATCGTCTGCATTCGGTAGAGGATCAAAGGTGACATCACGCGCCGATAGGCGCTGCTCCATCTGCGTGACTTCAGCCACGGTGACGCCTAATTCGCGTGCCACGGTTTGCGTTTCTTCAGCAGACAGCCAACCTAAGTGCTTTTTAGATTTACGTAGATTAAAGAACAGCTTGCGTTGCGCCTTGGTGGTCGCCACCTTGACTAAGCGCCAGTTGCGCAACACGTATTCGTGGATTTCAGCGCGAATCCAATGGACCGCAAAGGAGACCAGGCGCACTCCGACGTCCGGATCGAAGCGTTTGACGGCTTTCATCAACCCGACATTGCCTTCTTGCACCAGATCGCCCAAGGGCAGACCGTAGCCGGTGTAGCCGCGTGCGATGTGAACCACAAAGCGTAGGTGCGACATCACGAGTTGCCGAGCGGCTTCGAGATCACTGTTGTCGCGCAGATTGAGCGCGAGACGGAGCTCGTCTTCACGAGAAATCACGGGAACGCGAGTGACCGCGTCCATATAAGCATCCAAACTGCCGACCGGGCCGCTTAATGTCAGCGGCGAATACTCAGCCGAGCAAGCAGGGGCTAGCGCCAGCGTTGTCATATAGAACCATTTCCTCCCCGGGCGATATTGCCGGGCGGTTGAATTTTAGCACTCCGCCAGTTTGAGTGCTAACTGGTCTATAGGTTCAATTAATATACTGTTATAAATCAATTACTTATTAAAATAACGCTCGCTTCGCTTGCCCTGTGTTGCCGCTCGCGTGAAGGTTAGTACGACGGCGGTCATCACGCCCACCAGGGTGCCAAGCACTAACAACATCAGCAGAGTCGGTGATCCGCTCGCTGAGGGCGCCTGCGCGTGAATGCCGATGGCCAGTAAAAAAGTGCTGATTGGCTTGGCTAAACCAATCGTTACCATCGCCTGTAAGGCGCACGCCATAGCGCCGCCACCTAGGCCTACCATCGCGCCCACGTAAATCAAGGGGCCGCTGTTGGGCGTCGCGCCTTCGATCATCTGGTCTTCGCGATAGGCTAATAGTGAGCCTCGCAAGATGGCGCCGATCAGAATGACGGCCGCTAAGCTGAGACCAACCATCAACCGGCCGAATAACTGTCGTCCCGCATCGCTGACTTGCTGCACGCGTGTGAACCAGTCGATGTCCGCTCGCACTTGCTCGACGCCAGACAATGCGCGTAACTCATCAGCCAAGGCGCGCAAGCGCTGTGCAGTGAGTGGTTGCTTCAGGTGTGGGCGTGCGATCACCGTCGTTGGCAGTGACTGATCGGGCAGAGTCATCAGCGCTGATTTAAGCTCAGACTGGGTGGTCAGTTCTGCCAAGCCTTGCGCTGGGCTGATGATACGAAGGATCACGATGTCTGGGCGTGCGCCCAGTGCCGTGATGTGCGCCTTGACTTCTGTATCGACCAATTTTGGCGATAGGTAAATGGATAGGTCTGCGGCATCGATGGACCGTGCGATGGCTAACGTCGACTGATCAATCAGCAGCAGTTCCGTCGGTAGTGCGATCGCAATGCCAATAGCGGCCATCGTCAGTAGAGTGCTGATTGGGCTGAGTGCCAACTGGCGTACTGCGCTGAGCCACCATTTAAAGTGACGACGAACTAGGCCCTCGGGTTGTGGTGCTGCGCGCTTAATCCCTCGCAAATAACCCGTGGGCTCATCCATGTTTAGCCTCGTGCGGCGCACTCACTAAGTGACTGACAAAGTCATCCACATCGAATTCACCGAAGTCACCGATACTTTCGCCCGTGCCGACAAAGCGCAGTGGAATGGCTAGCTCCTTGGCGATGGCGATCAGAATGCCGCCCTTGGCGGTCCCATCCAGTTTAGTGAGAACCAGTCCTGTGACACCTAAGGCTTCATGAAATAAGCGTGCTTGGGACAGGGCGTTTTGACCTTGGCTACCATCGAGCACCAGCAAAACCTCATGTGGTGCGAGTGCGTCTTGCCGCATCAGCACGCGCTTTATTTTCTTAAGTTCATCCATTAAATGGGATTGTGTTTGTAGACGTCCAGCTGTATCCGCAATTAACACATTAATTTCACGTGCTCGCGCCGCTGAGAATGCATCAAAGATGACCGCTGCTGGATCTGCTCCAGATGCTTGCGTGATTACCGGTACGCTATTTCGTTGCCCCCAGACTTGTAGTTGTTCTACTGCGGCAGCGCGAAATGTGTCCCCTGCAGCCAATAAAACCGAGTGACCTTGGCCTTGTAGGTAATGCGCTAGCTTGCCGATGGAGGTGGTTTTACCGGAGCCATTGACGCCGACCACTAGAATGACATGGGGCTGGTGGCTACGATCAATGATCAAAGGGCGCGCCACCGGTGTCAGTAAATCAGTGATGGCTGCTCGCAAGGCAGCCAATAGGGCATCCAGATCATTGAGTTCGCGTCGCGCCACGCGTTGACGCAAGGTCTGCAAGATTTGCTCGGTCGCTGGGATGCCAACGTCTGCTGATAACAGGCGTGTCTCCAAATCATCTAGCAACTCAGCGTCAATTTTACGGCCAGGCCAGAGAGAGGCCAGATCCTGGGTGAGCCTAGACCCGCCGGAGGCCACGCGGTCTTTCAGTCGTGCAAACAGTCCGCCACGAGAGGCGGGTGACGCCGGGGCGGTGGCCGCGGGGTCGGTCGGCTGAGGAGGCTGTTTTTTTAAAAACTCAAACATAGGACGCCATTCTAACGGGCGTTGGGGGGATTCACCCAATTAGCGAGCGCCTTGTCTGCCTCGGTGATGCGGCCTCGGTGATGCAAGGGCGCGTTTGAGAGGCCTCGCAGGTATGATAGTTCAGGCCCCCTCGACGCCTGAGTCACCCCTGAGATGCCAGTGCCACCACCGTCAAAGCACCCAACTAAGCCAGCGTCACGCTCTGCCAAAAAAACGGTGGGCGCTTCCTCGGCTGGCTGGGCTCACTCTGTGCGTATCATTGGTGGGCAGTGGCGTGGTCGGCGCGTTCATTTTCCGTCTGTCACCGATTTGCGACCGACGCCCGATCGCGTTCGCGAGACACTTTTCAACTGGCTGCAGGGTGAGGTCGCTCACATCCGGGCGCTGGATCTATTTGCGGGCAGTGGGGCGTTAGGTTTAGAGGCGCTCTCCCGGGGCGCCTCCGAGGTGGTATTCCTCGAGTGTGATCGCGCGGCTGCCAACGCGCTTAAAGATACGTTACGTACCTTTCAGTCGCAGCAGGGGCAGGTCATTATTGGTGACGCCTACCACTATTTGAAACAGTCACCGAAGCCCTTTGGGCTTGTGTTCTTGGATCCCCCCTTCGGAATGGGGCGTGTGTCAGAATTGTGTACACTGCTTGAGCAGAGCGGCTGGTTGACGTCGAATGCCCTGATTTACTTAGAGCGCGCGGCTGACAGTGATCAAGTGGAATTGCCCGTTGCTTGGGAAGTATTGCGTGATACGCGTGCCGGGGCCGTCCGCGCGACGTTGTTGCGTCGTGTGCTGCCGATCGCCAGTGAGAATTCATCTTTGTTAACGGAAAACATAAGTCATGAACCTGAAGCATAGTGCGGTTTATCCAGGCACGTTTGATCCATTAACCAATGGACACGAGGACTTGGTGCGACGAGCAGCTGGTATTTTTCAGCGTGTCGTGGTGGCTATCGCCTCTAATTCGACGAAGACGCCGATGTTTTCTGTTGAGCAGCGAATTGCCATGGCGCGCGAGGTGGTGTCTGACTTGCCGAATGTGGAGGTCATGGGTTACGCCGGCCTAACGGTTGAATTTGCAAAAAAAAATAATTTACAAGTGGTGGTGCGTGGACTGCGCGCTGTGTCTGACTTTGAATTTGAATTTCAGTTGGCCAATATGAGTCGGCATTTATCTCCAGATATAGAGCATGTGTTTCTAACGCCGAAAGAGCAGTTCACTTTTATCTCATCTACGCTTATTCGGGAAATCGCCACCCTCGGTGGCGATGTGGCTGAATTTGTGCATCCCATCGTGGCTGCTGAAATGCGCAAAAAGTACGCCGCGCTATCAGCTGCGAGTACGGAGACGCGCTAGTGATGTGTTGGCAGCGATTCATTGCGCTGCTGGTCATTGCTACGGGCGCGCTCTTCGTAAGTGAGTCGTCTTATTCGGTTCCGACGGATCTTAAGCCTGCGCATAGCGCGATCGCGAGCGCGCATCCTTTGGCAACCCAGGCCGGGCTCGACATGTTGGCTGCTGGTGGCAATGCCTTTGACGCTGCCGTAGCGGTCAGTGCGGTGTTGTCGGTGGTGGAGCCTGCGAGCTCAGGGGTGGGCGGCGGAGGCTTTTATCTGCTACACGTGGCTGCTAACGGCCGAGATGTCATGCTCGATGGTCGTGAGACCGCGCCGCAGGCGGCTACGCGTGATATGTACCTTAATAAGGAGGGAAAGCCAGTCACAGAGGCGTCTAAGGATGGCCCTCTGGCCGCAGGTATTCCTGGAACGCCTGCTGCATGGGCGTGGCTTGCTGCGCGCTACGGACGCTTGCCGCTAACGCAAAGCATGGCGCCAGCCATTCGCATTGCTCGAGAAGGTTTTCCATTGTATGAGCGCTTAGCGAATGCGATGCGAGTGAAACAAGTGAGATTGGCGGCATCGCCGGACGCGGCAGCTGTGTTTTTGGTCAAAGGGCAGGTGCCACAGATTGGTTTCCTGATTCGTCAGCCAGCGCTCGCGCGCACTTTGACATTGATCGCATCCTCTAAAGCTGAATCGTTTTATCAAGGCGCCTTGGCGGCGCGCCTCGTCAATGAGGTTAGGCGCGACGGTGGTATTTGGGCGATGAGCGACTTGACTGCGTATCGCATCATTGAGCGAGAGCCGATACGTTTTCAATATCACGGCGCGCGCGTTGTCAGCGCTCCGCCGCCATCGGCCGGCGGCTTGGTGATGGCCGATACGCTGGCCATTCTCGCTGGCTATGATCTTTCTCGAGCCAATGTAACGACGCGCCGACATCTGCTCATTGAGGCATTGCGTCATGGCTATCGTGATCGGGCTGAATACTTGGGAGACCCAGATTTTGTGTCTATCCCGACTGAGCAGCTGTTAAGTCCTTGGTATGCCGCTGGACAGCGAACCTCCATTCGACTTGATCGAGCAACGCCGTCGGCTGATTTGCGGTCTGCTGATACGAGTGTTGAAAGTACATCCACCACACACTTTTCGATTTTGGATCGCGAAGGCAATCAGGTTGCTGCGACGCAGTCCGTCAACTTGTTCTTTGGTGCTACTTATATGATCCCGGGCACGGGCATTTTGCTTAACGACACCATGGATGACTTCTCGGTCGCCGCGGGTGTGCCTAACGCATACGGCCTAGTCGGTGCTGAAGCCAACGCGATTGCGCCGGGCAAGCGACCTTTATCGAGCATGACGCCCACCTTTGTGGAGTCTGACCAAGGCCTGTTGATCACCGGTTCACCCGGCGGCAGCACGATCATCACTAATGTGCTGGGTGGTGTATTGGGCTGGCTGGATGGGCAGAGCGCTGCGCAAATCGTCACGGCCCCCCGCCTGCACCATCAATACATGCCTGATACGGTGTCGTATGAGGCGGGCGCGCTGACCTTGGCGGAGCGTGGTGCTCTGGAGGGTTTGGGACACGTCTTAGTGGAAAGCAAAGCAAAGTGGGGTAATACCCAAGCCGTTACATGGAATTTTGCCACGGGCGCGATCGAAGCGGCGTCAGACCCGCGGGGCTTTGGCGCGGGACTTGTGTACTGAGCCCACGCACAGTCTAAGTGATAGAAGGTGTGCGGGGGCGAATGGCGTGTCGCGTCCGTGGCTGACAAGTGGGGCACCAGAACGTGGTGCGCTGTCCTTGTACTTGATGCCGAATGAGCGTCTGACAGCGGCGGCAAGGCTCGGAGGAGCGGCCGTACACAAAGAGCTTCTGCTGAAAGTAGCCGGGGTGCCCGTCGCTGTTGACGTAGTCCCTAAGCGTGGTGCCGCCCGCGGTAATCGCCGCACTCAGCACTGTCTTGATGGAGCCGACTAGCCGCGTACACTCCGCCATGGTCAGCTTCCCCGCCGTCTTAGCAGGATGGACCCCGGCCCTAAATAAGGCCTCACTGGCGTAAATATTGCCAACGCCGACGACCATCGCGGCATTCATAATAAACATCTTAATGGCGACGTGGCGGTGGCGTGTGTGGGTGTGGAGAAACGATGCGGAAAAGACATCCGATAAGGGCTCAGGGCCCAGTTTCGCCAGTAAAGCGTGTTGGCTCACCTCCCCATGCACCACGTGCAGGCTACCGAAGCGGCGTGGGTCATTAAAGCGGATGCAGTGACCTGAGTTCAGCAGTAGATCGACATGGTCATGACGCTTTGGCGCGACTACCGGGTCGACGATGCGCAGGCTACCTGACATCCCTAAATGAATCATCAGTGTGCGATCAGTCATCTCAATCAATACATACTTGGCGCGCCGACTGACGGACTGAATCTTTTGACCTGTGAGATCTGATTCGAAAGAACGCGGCAATGGCCAACGCATGCGCCGCTCTCGCACCTGCACGTTTTTGATGCATGCCCCAACAAGCCAAGGCGCTAAGCCGCGGCAGGTGGTCTCGACCTCAGGTAGCTCTGGCATGGAATGTTACCAATCGCGTCATACACTTGAAAAACACTATGTGCACCCTCATTCTAATACGGCGTGACAAGCTGTCTGCAGTCTTTATGGGTTGGCAGATCGCCTAGCGGGGGTATACTCCCGTCACTGGCTTGTGCAGTGTGGTGTGACGGTGGCTGCGATCATTTGGAGTGCGGTGTAAGTGGATCTTAATTTCTTATATGGCTTATGCCCGCTGAGTTTCTGGGGCTATGTGTTGGTCGCGGTCGTGTTTGTCCAAATCACGATGATGGCGGTCACCTTGTATCTGCACCGTGATGCGGCCCATCGGGCAGTGGATTTACATCCCGCGCTCAGGCATTTTTTCCGATTTTGGATTTGGTACAGCTCTGGCATGGTGACGCGCGAGTGGGTGGCGGTGCATCGTAAGCACCACGCTTTCTCAGACTTGCCAGGCGATCCCCATAGCCCTGTGACCTTGGGTCTTAAGAAAATACTGTTGGAAGGCGCCGAGGTTTACCGCGAATCCACCCGTGATGCGGCTGTGGTCGAGCAATATGGCCGGGGCACTCCGGATGACTGGATGGAACGCCATGTTTATAGCAGCCATCGCAATTT
The DNA here is from genome assembly GCA_903929455.1 of uncultured Pseudomonadota bacterium. Taxonomy (GTDB): domain Bacteria; phylum Pseudomonadota; class Gammaproteobacteria; order Steroidobacterales; family Steroidobacteraceae; genus CAIKZZ01. Next base: position 16,472 of record CAIYVA010000021.1, read on the forward strand.
AGGGATTACCACGTTGGTGTTGGTGGATCTGCTGTTGTTTGGGGTGCCAGGCATCATCATTTTATCGGTGCAATTAATCGCTATGCCGTTGTTTGCAGCCGGGGTGATTAATGGCGTTGGTCACGCGATTGGTTATCGCACTTTCGAGTGTGATAACGCGGCCCGCAACGTGCTTCCGTGGGGGCTGCTCGTGGGTGGTGAAGAACTACACAATAACCACCATGCTTTTCCGTCTTCTGCCCGGTTTTCCATGCGGCGTGGTGAGATTGATATCGGCTGGGTTGTGTTGCGCTTGCTATCGGTCGTTGGCTTGGCTCGGGTGCGCAAAGTGGCGCCACGTGCGCTGATGGATGCGCCGCGCGCCGTGGTAGATCTGGATACCGTGCGCACGTTGATTACGGCGCGTATGGATGTTCTACGTAATTACGCGCGCACGGTCACGTTGCCGGTCTTAAAGTTAGAGATCGCTCGTGGGGCGGGTTCGGTCAGGCGCTTGCTCATCCGTCACCCGAGCTTGCTGGATGACACATCTAAGGCGCGCTTACAGCAGGTGTTGGCTGAGCATGCCGCACTGCGCACGGTGTATGACTTCAGAGATCGCTTGTCTGTGCTGTGGAGCGGCAGTATTGGCAATAATGAACGTTTAATTGCTCATTTGCGCCAGTGGATCGTGGAAGCTGAGGCCAGCGGTGTCGACCGCTTGCAAGCGTTTGCGCAGTCGCTGAAAGGCTATCGATTGGCAAACGCGGAGAGCGCCGCCGTTTAAAGATCAAGCTAGGCGCAGTCGACAGACTGCGCCTAATGACTTATTTGATCTTGGCTTCTTTGTACGGAACGTGCTTGCGTACAACCGGATCGAACTTAGAAATCTCCATCTTTTCGGGATGAAGACGCTTGTTCTTGGTGGTGGTGTAGTAGTGACCGGTACCGGCACTCGACACTAACTTGATTTTGTCGCGCATCTAAAACTCCTATCCGTCGGTTAGACGCGTACGCCGCGAGCGCGTAGATCCACCAAAATCTTGGTGATGCCGTGTTTTTCTACGGTGCGTAAGCCACGGGCCGACAGCTTGAGCGTGACCCAGCGGTTTTCCTCTTCAAGCCAGAAGCGCTGCGTATGCAGGTTCGGCAGGAACCGACGCCGCTTGCGATTATTCGCGTGCGACACCGTGTTTCCAACAATCGGCTTAGCGCCGGTGATCTGACAGACTCTTGACATAAAATTCATCCTATCCGGCCCCCAAGGCCAGAGAGCCGCGTATTTAACCATCGAGGCACATGGGATGCAAACTGAATTACACCTTGCCCCGCCGCCAGGCGCTCGGCAGCTGTTTTTACTCTCCCCGCCTGCAGTTGGTTGGGGTCCTGACGTGGTTTTGGCCTGTTGACACTGCTGGGGCAGCAAAAATTGCTGCATCGCAGCATAACCATTGGTGCTCGGTTCCGTATGGGGAGGTCTTGGAAGTCGACTCCGGTAGGGTCGATAATCCACCGATGTCTACTTCCTCGCATTCACCGAGCCGCATTGTCCTTGGGGTCACCGGGGGTATTGCCGCTTACAAGGCCGCTGAATTGGTCCGCCGGCTGCGGGCCCGCCATGCTGAGGTGCAAGTGGTGATGACGGAAGCGGCTTGTCAGTTCGTTACGCCACTGACCTTTCAGGCTTTGTCTGGGCGTGCGGTACGCACCTCTTTATGGGATGCCGCCTCCGAGGCTGCGATGGGACACATTGAGCTGGCGCGATGGGCGGATCAGGTGCTGATCGCGCCTGCCAGTGCGGATATCTTGGCGCGCCTCGCCAGTGGCCGCGCTGATGATCTGCTGACTACGCTGTGTCTGGCCACAAAGGCGCCCGTGTCGGTCGCGCCTGCTATGAATCATCAGATGTGGGCGCACCCAGCGACCCAGTCGAATGTGAATGTCTTGCGCGCGCGCGGTGTGCGCGTGCTGGGGCCTGCCAGCGGTGATCAAGCGTGTGGCGAGGATGGTCCTGGCCGTATGTGGGAAGCCCTTGACCTCGCGGCGGCGCTGTTTCCTGCGGTCGCTGCCGGTCCGCTCACGGGCAAGAAAGTCGTGATCAGCGCAGGTCCCACCCGCGAACCATTGGACCCTGTGCGCTTTATCAGCAACCGCAGCTCCGGAAAAATGGGTTTCGCGGTAGCCGCTGCCGCACGCGATGCGGGCGCGGAGGTGACTTTGATTGCCGGCCCCGTCACGCTGTGCACGCCGCCTGGCATTCAGCGTGTCAATGTGGAAACCGCAGAGCAGATGTACCGCGCCGTGCATGAGGCGGTGGTTGGTGCGCACGTTTACATTGGTGCGGCGGCGGTCGCAGATTATCAGCCAGCCGCCTGCGCTCACCAGAAGATGAAAAAGACCAGTGAGCATCTAGAGCTTCATCTGCAGCGTGCCCCTGATATTTTGTCGTCAGTCGCCGCGTTAGAGCAGCCACCGTTTACGGTCGGCTTTGCTGCAGAAACGAATGATGTCGAGCGGTATGCGCGTGACAAGTTGACGCGTAAGCGCTTGGATATGATTGCTGCCAACGAGGTGGGTGTGGATCGCGCGTTTGATCGCGATGACAACGCATTGCTGGTTCTGTGGGCTGGCGGTCGGCGTGAATTGGCCTTGCAGTCAAAGGATCAGTTGGCGCGCGAATTTATCGCGGTGGTTGGAGAGCGCTACCAGCTGACGAGGCATCCCGTGGTCACTTTGGTTCCACAGGCGAGTTAACACATGCAGTCCCTCAATATTAAAATACTGGATGCAAGATTGGGTGGCGAGTGGCCCTTGCCTGCGTATGCAACCCAAGGCTCTGCGGGTCTCGATCTGCGCGCTTGTTTGTCAGTCGCAGTGGATTTGCAGCCAGGTCAAACGGAGTTGGTGCCGACTGGCATGGCCATTCATTTAGATGACCCAAGTCTTGCGGCCATGATCTTGCCTCGTTCGGGGCTTGGTCATAAGCACGGTATTGTGCTTGGTAATTTGGTTGGTCTGATTGACTCTGACTATCAGGGGCAATTGCTGGTATCCGCATGGAATCGGAGTGCGACCGCTTTTCGGATTGAGCCAGGCGAACGGATTGCACAGTTAGTGATCGTGCCTGTGGTGCAAGTTGATCTTAAGATCGTTGACGCCTTTGTGAGCACCGACCGTTCAGCCAGCGGATTTGGTAGTTCAGGTCGCCGTTAGCTAACCAATCAGCCGTTTGGCTGATTACGGTTTAAGTTCTTTAAAGCGTGCGATATCGCTCGCGAACTGCGTTTTAATCTGCTCAAGTTCTTCATGCTTGATTGTGAGATTTCGGTCTTGCGCGGCACTGTCATCAATCGTGTGCGTTAAATTTTCGAGTACTGCCAGCGGCGGCTGTTGTGCGCCAGGAGCCTTGTTGTAAGGCTTAAAGCGCGCCAACTCGCGCTCTAACTGTTGCTGACGAACATGCACTTGCTCGCGGTATTGAATGGTGACACGAGCTTGTGCCTCTAGAAGATCAGCTCGACGATCACGCAGAGCCTCAATTTCTTGTACCGACAGATAGGTGCTTAATAGGTTTTGGTCACGCTGGCGGTTTTTAAGGATGACTTGGCGAGCAGCGTCTTCGGTGCGGCGCTTAGCTGCCTCTGCCTCAAGTTGTGCAGGGGTGCGTTTGCCTGGGATGGTGCCTACGATCACGCCTTGTGCGTTGATCAGTGATTTATCTTGTTCGGCATATTGCGGTGGCACCGCGTCACCATAGTGGACGCCGCCTTGTGCATCGGTCCACTTGTAAACTGGCTGGTTGCTACCAGAGGCGGCGGCCACGTGAGTGGCTACCATCACGAGCGTGATGCCAAGAAACAGCGGATGACGAGCGGCTTGCATAGGACAAGTGTGCCGGTAATCCGGCCGGCTTCGCACCTGTGACGCCTAGTCTTTGAGAGCGGCGTCACAGCTTAGGGGCAAAATAGCCCCCCTAGCGTGGCTGCGCCCCATAGGTCGCCCGATAGTGGCGTAGATCGGCCAGCGCTTGCGGGGTAACGTGTCCAATGCCCGTCTCAAGACCCGCGATGAGCTCCGTCAGCGTGAGGATTGATACGACGGGGAGGTTAAAACGATCGCGCACCTCTTGTACTGCGGACTGGTCGGAGTCGCGACCCCGTTCTTCGCGATCGAGCGCCAACAGCACGCCCGAAGGCGTGGCGCCGGCGCGCTCAATCAGATCAATAGACTCACGAATGGCCGTACCGGCCGTGATGACGTCGTCAACGATCAGCACGCGGCCGCCGAGCGCGCGGCCGACGATACTGCCGCCTTCGCCATGATCCTTGGCTTCCTTGCGGTTGAAGCAAAAGGGGACGTCACGACCCTGTTGGTCGGAGAGGGCAGCGGCCGTCGCCGCCACCAAAGGGATGCCCTTATAGGCGGGGCCAAACAGCATATCGAAGGATAGGTCGGAGGCGGCTAGCGCGGCGCCATAGGCGCGGCCTAAGCCTGCGATCGCACTGCCGGTGTCAAATAATCCGGCATTGAAGAAATACGGGCTTTGCCGTCCTGACTTCAGGGTGAATTGGCCAAAGCGGAGGACGCCTAACCGCAATACCAGCGCGAGAAAGTCGAGTTTAAAAGCCTGCATCCAGAGATCCTCGTTAATGACCGCTCACTTGCTATGATTCGAAGCATGCGCATAACCACACTGAACTGCAATGGTCTCCGAGCGGCCGCCCGCAAGGGATTTTATGACTGGCTGCCTGGGCAGAATATTGACGTGCTCTGCTTGCAGGAAACACGCTGTGGTGATGACGATGTGAGCGCTGCGCTGTTTCAGCCGCCGGGCTATCACGCGACGTGGCGGCACGCTGAGAAGCGTGGCTACAGTGGGGTCGCGATTTACGCGCGCCGTCGCCCGGATGAGCTGATTCACGCTATGGGATCAGCTGAGTTTGACGCAGAGGGACGCTATCTGGAGGCGCGCTTTGGAAATTTGTCGGTTGTTTCCGTGTACTTACCCTCCGGATCCTCTAGTCCCGAGCGGCAAGAGGCTAAGTATCGATTTTTAGCGGCTTTCATGCCTCACTTAGAGGCGTTAAAGCGCAGTGGCCGAGAGGTCGTTTTGTGTGGCGACTGGAATATTGCACATCAGGCCATTGACCTCAAAAACTGGCGCGCTAATCAAAAAAATTCAGGATTCTTGCCTGAAGAGCGCGCATGGCTGGATGATCTATTTAACCGGGTACAGTATGTTGATGGATTCCGAGCAGTGAATGCCTTGCCGGACCAATACACCTGGTGGTCGAATCGGGGGCAGGCGTGGGCAAAGAACGTGGGCTGGCGCTTGGACTATCAAGTAGTGACGCCTGGTCTTGCCAAGCGGATTCAGTCGGCGAGTATTTGGGTGGACAGTCGATTTTCAGATCACGCGCCGTTAACGCTTGATTATGACTATGCACTTTGAGGTGGATCTATGTCTGAGCGACTAAGGCTATCGGATGTGCTGGGTAACCGACGGGTGGCTGCCGCCATGACGTTGGGCTTTGCATCGGGATTGCCATTCAATTTGGCGCAAGGCACGCTGCAGGCGTGGCTTGCCTCCGTGGGCCTTGACCTCAAGACCATCGGGTGGCTGACCTTGGTCGGCATACCCTATACCTTTAAGTTTCTATGGGCGCCCTTTTTAGACCGCTTCGTGCCGCCGTTTTTTGGTCGGCGCCGTGGCTGGATCGTGTTGTTCCAGGGCGCGATTGCGGTGGTGATCGCGCTGATTGGCTTACAAGCGCCCAGCGACACGATTTATATCGTTGCCTTGCTGGCTGTGTTGCTTTCGTTTCTATCTGCTTCACAGGATGTGGTGATCGATGCGTATCGCACCGATACCTTGAGGCCGGTTGAGCGCGGCATGGGCTCGACGGCCGTGCAGTTAGGGTGGCGTTTGGCCGCTTTAATATCAGGTGCTGCTGCGCTGGTGCTTTCTCAATACATTGGCTGGCGTGACACCTACTTGCTCATGGCTGTTTTGATGGCAGCGACGCTGGTGCTGACAGTGAGGGCGCCTGAGCCTGAACGGGCTGTGGTCCCGCCCAGTAGTTTGCGCGCAGCGATGATTGATCCTTTGCGCGAGCTGCTGTTAAGACCGGGCGCGATCGCTATCTTGATTTTGGTGGTGTTGTACAAAGTCGGTGATGCCGCTGCGTTGTCCTTATCTACGGCATTTTTGATTAAAGGTGTTGGCTTTACGGCCGCTGAAGTGGGCGCGATTGCTAAAACCACCATGATCGTTTCCATTCTGTTGGGTACGGCGATCGGTGGTTTGGCGTATGCGCGCCTCGGCCTTTTTAGGTCCCTGCTGATATTTGGGATACTGCAGGCGCTGACCAATTTGTTGTACTCATGGCTTGCGCTTGCCGGTCATGACCTCGTAGTGATGGCAGTGACGGTTGGCTTAGATAATTTGGCCGGCGCGATGGGGTCTACGGTGTTTGGCGCTTTTCTGATGGCGCTGTGTGATGCTCGTTTTAGTGCCTTTCAGTTCGCAACGCTGTCCGCGTTATCCGCAGCCGCCCGTAGTTTTGTTGGTCCCGCCGCTGCCTACTTGATTGGTGAGATCGGTTGGGCAACGTTTTTCGTCGTGACTTTTGCAGCAGCCATTCCTGGTTTGTTGCTACTGATCATGCTGCGAGCGCGCATCGTGGCGCTGGATAGCGCTCTGTGACCTTCGGTGGTCCGCGCCAGCAGGCGCTGTGCTCACTCGCTGCCTTGGCTGAGTTGAGTGCGCGTGACTTCTCTATAGGGGAGGGTGCGTGGCCACTGCGAGGCATTGCGGTTTTGCAGCACGGTACGGTTCACGCGTATCAGAACCGCTGCCCACACGCGGGGCATGCGCTTAATTTACGACCCAATGAGTTTATGGACCCTACAGGCACATGGCTTTCCTGTCGCTCACACGGCGCGCTCTTTGATTTATCGAGTGGCGAGTGTGTTGCCGGACCTTGCGCCGGTCAGGCTTTGCGGCGCATCCCCGTGCAGGTAGTTGATGGCTCGGTGCATGTGGCACCTGATGTTGATCTCGATGCTTATTTAGCTCGCGCCTAATCGAGGCGTGTTTAAGTCTTTCGAATGAACTCGAGATCATGAGAGAGATGACCAAGTCGTAAGCCACGACGCTCAAACTTCGTCACGGGGCGCTCGGCCGGGCGGGTGACAAAGCGGTGGTCGGCGGCGGCATTTTCAAAGCAGTCACTGGTGCTTAGTACGTCCAGCATCCAGTCGGCGTAGGGCGCCCAATCCGTTGCGAGTCGTAGCCGTCCCAGCGCTTGAATTCGCGTACCGAGTAGTTGCACGAATTCAGTCTGAATGATGCGCCGTTTGTGATGCTTGGTCTTAGGCCATGGATCGGGAAAGTAAATGAGTACTTCATCAAGGTCATTGGGCTTAAGCGACTGCTTTAAGACCTCAACGGCATCGTGGCGCATCACTTTTAGATTTTTGAGCTCTGCTTGCTGCGCAGCCAATAGGCAATGTCCAACGCCAGGTTCATGCACCTCGATACCCAGATAATCGCGTTCCGGATGGGCTGCCGCCACCGTCACCAAGGATTCGCCATCACCAAAACCAATTTCCAGTGTCCGTGGTGCCTGCCGCTGAAAAATACTGTCTAGGTCCAGTATCTGTCCTGTGAAATTAAGTCCGTAAGCGGGCCACAGCTGCTCTAGTGCCTTTGACTGCGCCAAGGTGATTCGCCCTTGCCGCAATACGAATGAGCGTATGGCGCGGCGACGGCTGATTAGGGGGTCGCTGTGATTTTGGCTCGTCATCGGTGCTCAGGAGGTGGGCGGTGGTTGCGTGCGCTGGTGCTCGGGGTTGGCGCGCTCATCATGGTCTGCACGAATAGTATCGCACTGCACGATGTGCTGGGTGTGCCGAGTGCTGGGTGGCCCATTGGTCGTCATACGACTCGTTGGTCAAGCCGGGGTGGCACAGCGGGCGTGCTTGTGCCAAGGTAGGCTTGATCAGACCAGAGGATGGATGCGTGATGGTATTACCTGATGGTTATAGTGATGTGCCCGCTGGCAAGTTGGCCGCGGTGGTGACCTGCCTTGAGATGGCGCATCCAGCACCTGCGCGTCCTGAGCCGTCCACCATTGCGTGGACCTTGCAGCGCGTGGCGCATCCTACGCTGGTCGCGTATCGCACCTTATTCGCGCACGTCGGATCCGAATGGCTGTGGTCTTCTCGCCTAGCGATGCCTGACCAACGTCTGCAGGCCATTTTGGATGACCCCCAGGTGTGGATATATACCCTGTCGATCAACGGCCACGAGGAGGGGTTGCTTGAGCTCGACTTCCGTGAGGCCGGTGAGTGCGAGTTGGCCTTTTTCGGTCTTTCGCCCGTCGCCCGGGATTGTGGGGCAGGCCGATGGCTCATGAACCGTGCGCTTGAGTTCGCGTGGCAACAGCCGATTCGTCGACTGTGGGTGCACACCTGTACCTTGGATCATCCTAAGGCGCTGGCTTTTTATCTTCGATCTGGTTTCGTGGCCTATGAGCGACGCGTCGAGGTGTTTGACGATCCGCGTGTACTTGGCCATGTGTCACGCAGCGCGGTACCTGAGGTGCCATTGATTACACCCACACCATGAGGGCTGAGCCCAAACCAGCGGCGGCACTCACGCGCATTTTAGGCTTGGGGTTTGGTGTGGCGTTGGCATTCGGTAACACCATCGGCGTCGGTATTCTGCGCTTGCCTGGTCCAGTGGCGGCAGCGCTAGGTGATAGCACGTTAATTGCCCTCGTTTGGGTATTGGGTGGCGTGTATGCGCTGCTCGGTGCGATTTCAGTTGCTGAGTTGGCGGCCATGCTGCCAGTGGCTGGTGGCTTCTATGTGTACGCGCGCCGGGCATTCGGTGAGCGCTTTGGTTTTGTCATGGGGTGGAATGACTGGCTAGCGAACTGTGTTGCAGCCGCTTATGTGGCGGTAACAGCGGCTGAGTTTCTGCTGGTCTTGTGTCCCGCTGTGCAATCATTTGTTCATCCAGTCAGTGTGCTGATGGCCTCGTGGATTCCGTCCCTCGCCCGCCGTGGCGTCAGTTTGGACTTGCAGCTGATTGCGTTATGTCTGGTCGCCGCTCTCACCGCTCTCCATTGGGTAGGTATTCGTCTCGGTAGCAGCGTGCAAAATATCATCAGCATGTTGGTGGGTGCGTTGCTGGTGTTGCTTGCCGTCTGCTGCTTTGTTGTGCCAGTGTCACACTCGGTTTTGACGGTGGCGCCGACCATTCATTCGGTGAGTGGCGCACCGTGGTGGTCTTTAGGCATGGTCGTTGCGTTAATACCCGCACTTCGTAGCGTCGTGGTGACTTACGACGGCTGGTATGGCGCTATTTACATGGCCGAAGAGACCGTGGATGCGGCACGCAATATTCCGAAAGCAATGATTGGTTGCGCGTTGCTGGTGACCACGTTGTACGTGTTCATCAACATGGGCTTTTTACACGCGCTGTCGCTGCCCGTTTTAGCGGCGTCTACCTTGCCGGCTGCTGATGTGGCGCGCGCTATTTTTCCACGTGGCGCCGATCTATTTGTCACTGCTGTGTCCCTGATGACCGTGCTTAGCTTGGTCAATGCGATTTTGCTCGGTGCGCCTCGCGTGCTCTATGCCGTGGGTCGCGATGGATTACTTCCGAGTGGCGCTACGCACGTCAGTGAGAGTGGTACGCCCCGGGTCGCGCTAGGCTTGACTGCCTTAATGGTGGGATTGCTGATTCTAAGCGGTACGCTTGAGCAACTCATTGCGGTGGCTGCGGTGTTGTACGTTCTTAATTATTTGTCGGCTTATGCCGCTGTCGTGCGACTGCGACGTACGGAGCCTTTGCTACTGAGACCTTTTAAAGCGTGGGGCTACCCGTGGACGACCGCCACGGTGCTGTTGGGCTCGGCTACCTTTTTAGTGGCGACCGTGAGTGAGGATGTGCACTCGGGCCTTTTTGCCTGCGTGCTCCTTGCGTTGGCAGCACCCGCTTATGCGTGGGCGCATCATCGCCGAGGCCTGATGTCGCGCGTGAAGGACGCCGCCTGATACACAGTCGATAGCGCACTCAGGTGTGGATCGGAACTGCCTTGATTCCACCAATTCACGTAGTCCACCCTTGGTGGGTGAGAAATTGAGGAGTGCAGTCGCGGGGAGGGTTGGTTCAGACACTAATGTTACCAATGCTCAATGTAATGCGCTCCGCATATATCCCCCGCGGCCTATGTGGCCAGCAGCTTCGGCTGCGGTAACGGCGCAAGGTCTTCGGCCTGTTTTTTATGGCGTTGGAACACATCGCCGAGCGATGTTTTTAGCAGCCTATCCCGCATCACGTTTCAAGTGGCATTGCTCCTGAGGTATAAATGCTATATTTATACCTCACAATATGGCATATGCGGACACCTCGCGCGCCCCCGCAACTCGCGATTTGCAAGAATTGGTTGCCATCGGGGCGCTCACCCAGATGGGCGTGCTCAAATCGACACGCTACCATCTGAATATAGGCGAACGACGGTAGGGCAGATACAGTTGGGTCCGATATGCCCATTATTTGCGCACATCCACAGATTTGGAGCGGGTGATGGGAATCGAACCCACGC
>CAIYVA010000022.1 GCA_903929455.1 uncultured Pseudomonadota bacterium
GCATCCAAACCACCTGTGCGTCCAAGATGCTGAAAGGCTTTGTTGCCCCCTATGACGCGACCGTGGTGGAGCGCCTGACCCAGGCGGGTACCGTGCTTCTGGGCAAGACCAACATGGATGAGTTCGCCATGGGGTCCTCGAACGAAACCAGTCATTTTGGCCCTGTTAAAAATCCTTGGGATGTCAGCAAGGTGCCGGGCGGCTCCTCGGGTGGTTCGGCAGCGGCGGTTGCCGCAAGGCTAGCGCCGGCGGCGACCGGCACCGATACGGGCGGGTCGATTCGCCAGCCCGCGGCGCTCACCGGCATCAGTGGCATTAAGCCTACCTACGGCCGGGTGTCTCGCTACGGCATGATCGCTTTCGCCTCGAGCCTCGACCAAGCGGGCATCATGGCGGCCTCAGCCGAGGACTGCGCGGTGTTGTTAGCACCCATGGCAGGCTTCGATACGAGAGACTCGACTTCGGTTGACCGGGCGGTTCCGGATTACGTGGCGGGTCTTGAGCGCTCTTTAAAGGGTCTTAAGATCGGCATTCTGAAAGAGTTCTTTGCGGAGGGTCTCGAGTCCCAGACCGGTGCTCGGGTCCAAGCGGCCATTGATGAATATCGGCGCCTAGGCGCTGAGATCATTGAAGTCAGTTGTCCGAATCTGCCGCTGTCAGTGCCCACCTATTACGTCGTAGCACCGGCTGAAGCCTCCTCTAACTTATCGCGCTTCGATGGGGTTCGGTTTGGTCATCGCTGTGAAAACCCACGTGATTTGCTCGATCTGTACAAGCGATCACGCGGAGAAGGTTTTGGCTCCGAGGTCAAGCGGCGCATCATGACGGGCACCTATGTGCTGTCGGCTGGGTACTACGATGCTTACTATATTAAGGCGCAGAAAGTACGCTCACTGATCGCTCAAGATTTTAAGCGCGCATTCACGCAAGTCGATGTGCTGTTAGGGCCTACTGCGCCAGGGCCTGCCTTTGCAATAGGTGACAAGGTCGATGACCCCGTCACGATGTATCTGAATGACATCTATACGATTGGCGCCAACTTGGCTGGCCTACCGGCGATGTCGATTCCGTGTGGATTTGTCAACGACTTGCCGGTCGGTTTACAGCTGATCGGCTCGCACTTCTCGGAGGCGCAGTTGTTGGCTGTGGCGCACGGGTACCAGCGCGTCACTGATTTTCATAGCCGCGTGCCGGCAGCTTACGCATGAGCGTGTCACCATGAGTGAATCCACCATACCAGCAGGCTGGGAGGTTGTGATCGGCCTTGAGATTCACGCTCAGTTGGCCACACGATCAAAAATTTTCTCAGGCTCGGCCACCGCGTATGGGGCTATGCCGAACACGCAGGCGAGCCTTGTTGATTTGGGGTATCCCGGTACGTTGCCGGTACTCAATCAAGAGGCGGTGCGCATGGCCGTCAAATTTGGCTTAGCGACCGGATCCAAAGTCGCCGATCGTTCGGTTTTCGCGCGCAAAAATTATTTCTACCCTGATTTGCCCAAAGGCTATCAGATCAGTCAATACGAAAAGCCCATCGTTGAGAAAGGCTGGATTGATGTGTTGCAAGAGGATGGCAGCACCAAGCGGGTGGGCATTACGCGCGCGCATCTAGAAGAAGATGCGGGTAAGTCCATGCACGAAGGCCTTGAAAATGCCAGCGGCATTGACCTCAACCGTGCGGGCACGCCGTTGCTTGAAATCGTCTCGGAACCAGATATGCGCTCAGCTCGTGAGGCGGTGTCGTATTTGAAGAAAATCCATACGCTGGTTCGTTACCTTGAGATTTGCGACGGCAATATGCAGGAAGGCTCTTTCCGTTGCGATGCCAACGTGTCGGTCAGGCGTGTGGGTGTCACGCAGTTTGGCACTCGGTGCGAAATTAAAAACGTCAATTCGTTTCGATACGTCGAAAAAGCCATTCATTACGAGGTGGCTAGGCAGATTGATGTGCTGGAGTCGGGTGGAAAGATCATTCAGGAGACGCGTCTGTACGATGCGGCGAAAGATGAAACCCGCTCGATGCGCTCGAAGGAAGAGGCCAACGATTACCGTTACTTCCCGGATCCGGATTTGTTACCGGTGGTGTTGGATGAGACGTTTATTGACAGCGTGCGCGCAACCTTGCCTGAGTTGCCGGATGAGAAATCTGCCCGTTTCGTCACGCGTTATGGTTTGTCCGTCTATGATGCGGGCCTGCTCACTGCTAGTCGTGACGTTGCTGCCTTTTATGAGGCCGTGGTGGCGGCGGCCAAGCCTGATCCGGGCTTGGCTAAATTAGCCGCTAACTGGGTGATGGGCGATTTTTCTGCGTTCCTCAATCGTGACGGTCTCGACTTAGCAGCCGCTAAGGTATCGACAACTGATCTCGCAGGTCTTTTGGATCGCCTCAGCGATCAGACGATCTCTGGCAAAATTGCTAAAGATGTCTTTGAGTTGATGTGGGCTGACGGTGTGTCGGCGGATGCGGTGATTGAGGCGAAAGGTTGGCGGCAAATCACGGATACCAGTGCGATTGAGGCGGCCATTGATGCGGTCATTGCCGCGAATCCGCAGCAGTTAGCGGATTATCGTTCTGGCAAGGACAAGCTGTTTGGATTTTTTGTAGGCCAAGCCATGAAGGC
>CAIYVA010000023.1 GCA_903929455.1 uncultured Pseudomonadota bacterium
GATCATCCTGCTAAACTGAGGCTTCCTCGGCTGCTAAGTGTGGTGATGTGAAAATCATTCTATTAGGTGCAGGCCAAGTCGGCCGAACGGCCGCCAATCATTAGTCTCGTGAAGAGGGCAATGAAGTCACGGTCGTCGACACTGACGATGCGGCTCTGCGAGAGTTGCAGGATCGACTGGATGTTCGCACCATCAGCGGCAACGCGGCCAGTCCCGCTGTCCTCGAGGCCGCTGGGTGTGCTGATGCGGGCCTGATCGTTGCGCTTACCAATAGCGATGAAGTCAACATGGTCGCGTGCCACGTGGCCTGGACGTTGTTTAAAACGCCCACCAAAATCGCCCGCATCCGTGGCTCTGCGTTCACCAGCCGCCCTGAGTTGTTTTCCGAAGTGGCCGGCTTCGCGGTCGACGTGTGGATCAATCCTGAACAGCTCGTCATGGAATATATCGAGCAGCTCATCCGTCATCCGGGTGCTCTGCAGGTCCTCGACTTTGCGGATGGCCGGTTAAGGCTAGTGTCAGTGCGTGCCATTGAAGGCGGTCTATTGGTTGGACAGCCTTTGGCTAATCTGCCACGCCACATCCCTGATATTGAAACGCGTGTCGCCGCCATCTACCGTAAAGGGCGCAGCATCAAGCCTGAGGGCAGTACCGTCATTGAACCTAATGACGAAGTATTTTTCTTGGCTGCACGCGACAATATTCGTGTCGTGATGAGTGAGCTACGAAAGCTCGAAGCGCCGGTCAAGCGGATCATGATTGCGGGCGCTGGGCACATCGGCTTGCAATTAGCGCAAGTGTTGGAAGCCAACTATCAGGTCAAAGTCATCGAACGTGACAGCGCTAAAGCGCGCTTTGCCGCAGAGCTCTTGCGAAATGCCATTGTCATTGAGGGCGATGCCACTGACGAAGAGTTGCTGATTGAGGAAAACGTAGACGAATCAGATGCATTCATTGCAGTAACCAATGCAGAGGAAGCCAACATCCTCTCATCGATGCTCGCCAAGCGGCTGGGCTGCCACAAAGTAATGGCATTGATCAATAAGCCCTCTTATACGGAGTTGGTGGAGAGCGATCGCATTGATATTGCCATCTCGCCACAGACAATCACCATTAGCGCTCTGCTCGCTTTTGTGCGTCGAGGCGATGTTGCCAAAGTGCACTCTCTGCGACGCGGCGCTGCCGAAGCAATGGAGGCTATCGTACGGGGTAGTAAAGAGACATCCAAAGTCATCGGTCGATCGATTGAAGACATTTCGTTACCGGAAGGCACAACGATTGGTGCCATCGTGCGAGGCGATGATGTGGTGATGGCGCACCATGACACCCGGATTGAAGAGGGCGATCACATCATCTTGTTCTTGACTGACAAGCGCCATGTCGCAACGGTTGAAAAGTTGTTTCAGTCGACCGCCTCTTACCTGTAGGGCACGAATCACCCATGAATCTGTCGTCAGTTCAACGGATCTTGGGTCTCATCATCACGGTGTTTAGCCTCGCTATGCTCCCGCCGATGGTGGTCGCAATCTACTTTGGCGAGAATACGTGGCACGCGTTTGCTGAGGCCTTTGGTATTTTACTGAGTATCGGCCTAGCAACTTGGTTGCCCGTGTGTCGACAACAGCGCGAGCTTAGGATTCGAGACGGGTTTTTAGTTCTGGCACTGTTTTGGCCGTTGCTGGGAATGTGTAGTGCAGCGCCTTTGCTATTTAGCAGCACACCAGATCTGAATTTGACGGATGCGTTCTTTGAGGCGGTCGCTGGGATCACAACCACCAACGCGAGCATCATCACGGGCCTTGATCGTCTGCCGCAGGCGGTACTGTGGTACCGACAGCAATTACAATGGTTGGGTGGTATTGGCGTGATCGTATTGGCCATTGCTCTTTTCCCAATGTTGGGCATCGGTGGCATGCAGCTATACAAGGCGGATACACCAGGACCCATCAAAGAAGACCAGTTAACGCCTCGTCTCATGCAGACGGCTCGATCGCTATCCGGTATTTATTTATTGCTGACACTGTCGTGTGCGGTGGGCTATATCTTGGCTGGCATGCCCTCGCTTGATGCGGTCGAATATGCTTTCTCCACGGTGTCCACAGGTGGATTTTCGCCGCACGAATCCGGGCTCGAGGGATTTCACTCAGCAGCCATCGATATGATCGCCATCGTCTTTATGTTTTTGGGCGGGGTTAACTTCGCGCTCCACTTTATGGTGTGGCGTACGAAAACCCTCAGCACTTATGGCACCGACCCGCAGTTTCGTGCCTATCTGGCGCTGTGTTTGGGTTTGACACTATTTGTAGCCGTCTACCTGTCGATTACACACACCTACAGTTCACCGATGGACGCCCTTCGCTATGCATTGTTTGCCGTCGTATCCATGCAATCAACGACCGGCTTTGCGGAAGCGCCTTTTTCGGCATGGCCTGGCATGCTACCAACCTTGTTGATTCTCATGACTTTCGTTGGTGGATCAGCTGGTTCCACCGCTGGTGGTATGAAAGTGATTCGCTGGCAACTGGTGTTAAAGCAGGCGCAGCGCGAACTGTCGCGACTAGTGCATCCGAGCGCGACGCTACTCGTTAAGTTTGCCAATAAGCGCGTGCCGGGACGTGTGCTTGCGGCAGTGACCGGATTTTTTGCGATGTACTTGCTGTTATTCGCAATACTCATGCTGGGCATGTTGGCCACGGGCTTGGATCAGGCCACGGCTTGGTCAGCCGTTGCTGCGTGCATCAATAATGGTGGCCCTGGCCTAGGCTCGGTCGCCACGACATTTCAGCAAGTGCCGGTGGTTGCGAAGTGGCTTTTAATCAGCGCGATGCTGATCGGGCGGCTGGAGGTGTTCACGCTGATTGTGGTGTTCACCCCCCGATTCTGGCGGTATTAACGACCGACAGACTATTTAGGGTTCGGTCACCACGGGGATGCCCGCAATTTTAGCGCGCCATTCCTTAGGTCCTGTGGTGTGTACCGACTCCCCTTTAGAATCCACGGCCACCGTGACAGGCATGTCTTTCACTTCAAACTCATACACGGCTTCCATACCCAGATCGGCGAAGGCCACCACCCGGCTGGAACGAATCGCCTGAGCAACCAGGTACGCGGCGCCACCCACCGCCATGAGATAGGCGCTCTGGTGGCGCTTAATAGCAGCAATGGCCTCAGGTCCGCGCTCGGCTTTGCCGACCATCGCGAGTAACCCACCTTGAGTCAGCATGGTCTCGGTGAAACGATCCATGCGCGTCGCCGTGGTGGGGCCTGCTGGACCGACCACTTCATTACGCACGGCATCTACCGGACCGACGTAATAGATCACGCGGTCTTTAAAAGACAGGCCGTCCGGCAGCGGCTTACCCGCCTCGAGGAGCTGGCAGATTCGTTTATGTGCCGCATCACGACCGGTGAGAAATTTTCCATTCAGCAACAAGCGCTCGCCCGGTTTCCAACTAGCGACTTCTTGTCGGGTAAGGCCATCTAGAGCGACACGCCGTGTGTTGGCGTCCGGGGTCCAACCTACCTTAGGCCAGAGTGCTAAGTCAGGCGGTGTTAATTTAGCGGGCCCGCTTCCATCGAGATGAAAGTGGAGATGACGAGTGGCAGCACAATTGGGAATCACGGCCACCGGCAAAGACGCGGCATGCGTTGGGTAGTCACGAATTTTGACATCGAGCACCGTCGTTAAGCCACCTAAGCCTTGTGCACCAATGCCGAGTGCATTCACCCGATCGAAGATTTCAATTCGAAGCTCCTCTAAACGCGTGCGTGGTCCGCGCGCTTTCAACAGAGGCATATCGATGGACTCCATCAGGGATTCTTTGGCGAGCAGCAGCGCCTTCTCAGAGCTACCCCCGATACCAATGCCCAACATGCCAGGTGGACACCAGCCAGCGCCCATCTCCGGTACACGTTCAACAATCCAGTCTGCAACGGAGTCGCTGGGATTGAGCATCTCAAACATTGCCTTATTCTCACTGCCGCCACCTTTGGCACTCACAGTGATATCGAGACCATCGCCGCTGACCAGTTCGACATGAATCACCGCGGGCGTATTGTCGCGCGTGTTTTTGCGCACACCGGCAGGGTCGGACACCATCGAGCCGCGCAGTGGATTATCGGTATCAAGATAGGCGCGCCGCACGCCCTCATTGATCATGTCCTCTAATGAGCGATTGGTATTCCAAGTGACCTGCATGCCCACTTTGACAAAGACAATGACGATGCCCGTGTCTTGGCAGATGGGCCGATGACCTTCAGCGCATAGTCGCGAGTTGGTAAGAATTTGTGCGATGGCATCACGTGCAGCGGGGGCCTGCTCAAGCGCATAGGCTTGTCCCATCGCCGCTATGAAATCAGGAGAGTGGTAGTACGAAATATACTGCAGTGCATCCGCTACGCTGCTCACCAAATCATCTTCATGGATCATGGTCACAAGCGCGCTCCGCTGACACAGGCAAAAAGGTGCTCCCATGAGCAGAGCCGTTATTTTAATTTAACCTAAGCCCCTGCGCGTGCCGCTGTTAGGCGCCGGAGCCAAGGAGCCATCGCTGGCATCAAAGTCGACCAGAATGAGCGTCATCGAATGCCGGCAGAAGCTGTCTTAGGATTATTTTTGAGAGTAAATTCGATCATTATTGTCATTATTTTCCACTTATGTGATTTATATTGGCATTAAATGACTATAAATTGACACTTTGTAGTTAATTAGCATTAAGTGGTAAATAAATACTTTTATAAGTAAATTTTATCTATTAAATGGAATAAAAGGATCAAAAAGTGATTGGATTGCTGCAAAGAGTGAAAAATGCGTCTGTAACCGTGGATGGCGCGCTCATTGGCGCGATTGAAGGGGGTCTACTGGTTTTGCTGGGTGTCCAACGTGGCGACACCGAGCAGGAAGCGGATCGCTTACTTGAGCGGCTCCTCAACTACCGAGTCTTTGAGGACGCCGCCGGCAAAATGAACGTCAGTGTGCTGGGCAGCAAAGGCGCCTTACTGGTGGTGTCGCAATTCACGCTCGCGGCCGACACCGATCAAGGAAACCGTCCAGGCTTCAGCCACGCCGCCGCGCCAGATGATGCCAAGCGCCTGTACGACTACTTCGTCGAGCGCGCCCGCACACAGGTGGGCACGGTGGCCACGGGGCAATTTGCAGCCAACATGCAGGTGGCCCTGACCAATGATGGACCGGTCACCTTTTGGCTGGAAGTCAGTCCAAAATAGAGCAGATCACGCACGGCTCAGGCACGGCGTTGGAGTATAATCAGCCCTCTCACTCATCGGCCTTGGAGCGTGACATGGGCGGCATTGGTTTTCGCGAACTGTTGGTTATCCTGCTGATCGGATTAGTTTTTTTCGGCAGCAAAAAAATTAAAACGCTCGGCGCAGATCTGGGCGATGCGGTCCGCGGCTTTAAAAAAGCAATGGATGCGGGCGACAAAGAAGCGGTGGCAGAGACACGAGCACCTGTGCAGCAGATCCCTGCGCGTGATGCTGAATTTTCTGCGACCCACTCACCAAGCGCAGTCACGCCTGAACAAAAACCGAAGGTCTGACCCGGCAGCCACTGATTATTTATTGAGACCATCACATGGGTTTCAGCGAAATCCTGGTCATCCTCGTCCTAGCCCTTTTGGTACTCGGACCGGAGCGTCTACCTAAGCTCGCTGCGGATATTGGCCGCTTCATTGGGCGCGCTCGCGCCATGGCGCGCCAACTGTCCTCACAGCTTGAACACGAAGTGCGCCTCGATGAGTTGGTGCGTGAACAACACATAACACCCGCGCCTCCCGCAGCCGCTCCACCCGCCCCCATGGAGGCAGCGCCAGTCGAGACCACGCCAGTCGAGACCACGGCAGTGGCGACACCGATCAATCCGCTGGAATCATCACTCGCGCACGCCACACCCGTTAGCCAAGCGCCCTTAGTAGCACCGCCAATCATCGCAACGGAAACCGCCGTCGCCGCACCGGTCACTAAAAAAACCTCCTCTAAAGTAGCCGCAGAGCCTGCGCCGCTACAGCACAGCTTTGGCCTCTCCGCGCCCCCAGGGCCCACCTCAACACCGCCGCCCCATGACGCCACCTGAGCCCAATGCGGAATCACTTGCTGAAGGCACTCTGATTTCGCATCTGTTGGAGTTGCGCACGCGGCTTTTACGATCTCTGACGGTGGTGGGCTTAGTGGCAGTGCCCTGCATGATTTATGGCAATGACCTGTTCACCTGGGTCAGCCAACCACTGCGCAAGGTGCTGCCTAAAGGCGCCACCATGATTTCCACCAGTGTCATGGCGCCTCTGGTGACGCCCTTTAAATTGGCATTCTATGTGGCCTTGATCGGCGCCATGCCTTACGTGCTGTATCAAGTCTGGGCCTTTGTGGCGCCGGGCTTATATCGCCACGAACGTCGCTTTGCAGTCCCTCTATTGGTATCCAGCGTGCTGCTGTTTTACGCCGGCATCGCCTTTGCTTACTACGCTGTATTCCCCATCATGTTCGCATTTTTTACGGCCACCACCCCTGTGGGTGTGCAGATGATGACGGACATGACTCAGTATTTGGATTTCGTGCTGTTGCTCTTTCTGGCCTTTGGTATTGCTTTCGAGATTCCCGTGGCCATTGTGTTACTCGTTTGGACTGGCCTAGTCAAATTAGAAACACTCACCAATAATCGTGGTTATGTTCTGATCGCTGTGTTTATCCAATCAGCCGTGATCACCCCATCCGATGTAATTTCTATGACCATCATGGCACTACCCATGTATGGTCTATATGAGATCGGCATCATCATGGCGCGCATTTTGAGCAAGAGCAAATTGGCAGAACGAGCGCGCCAAGCGCGTACTCCGTCCGGTACTGACTGACCTTGATCCGGCTGATCGCATCTACACACTGAGTGCTCGCACTGTATTCACCTTGAGGCCAATATGAACGACACTCGCACCTCCCCAGTTCAGTTCTTTGGTCACCCTCGAGGATTAGCCACCCTATTTTTTACCGAGCTGTTTGAGCGCTTTAGCTTCTACGGTATGCGGGCATTGTTGGTTTTATTTCTCACCGCAAGCCTAGTGGACGGCGGACTCGGTGTAGACACCAAAACAGCCGGTGCCATCTATGGCGTCTACACCGGAGCGGTTTACTTATTTGCACTCCCCGGTGGCTGGGTTGCTGATCGCATATTCGGCCAACGCAAGAGCGTCTGGTATGGCGGCATCATGATTGCGATCGGCCATTTTATGATGGCCACTACGCTCACATCGATGTTCTATTTAGGCTTGCTGATGATTGCTTTGGGCACCGGTTTGCTCAAACCAAACATCAGCGCCATCGTTGGCGACTTGTACCGAGACCAGCCGGGCGCACGACGAGACGCTGGTTTCTCACTTTTTTACATGGGAATCAATTTAGGTGGTGCGCTCGCGCCCTTGGTGTCGGGCACCATCGGTGAAACGCTTGGCTATCACTGGGGCTTTCTCACCGCCGGCGTCGCCATGCTAATTGGCCTCATTCAATATCGTCTCACTAGCCATCATCTCGGCGATGCCGGTCTTTTGCCTAAGGTCAGCGCCCCTACTGAGCAACGTCGCAACGGCCGGTTTCTATTCGCCGGTATGAGTGCGTTGGTGCTCAGTGTGGCTACGATATGGATGGGATGGGTAGTGATCAGCCCCGCGCAAGTGGCGAGTGCGATGGGTCAAGTGATGGTGGTGTGTGCCATTGGTTTTTTCGGGAGCGTGTTGTTATTTGGTGGCTTAGATGGCGCTGAAAAGAAACGCGTCTTCGTGATCATCGTCTTTTTTCTATGCGCTGCCTTGTTTTGGGCTGGCTTTGAACAGGCTGCCACGACCTTCAACCTGTTCGCGCGTGACTTGACCGACCGCAGTTTGTTAGGTGGCTGGTTCGAAGGCCATCAGCACCCTACCAGTTGGTATCAAACCATCAACTCGGTCTACATCATTTTGCTATCGCCTTTCTTCGCCTGGCTATGGGTTGCTTTAGGCAAGCGTCATCTCGACCCCTCAGCGCCCTTGAAATTTGGCTTGGGGCTAGTCCTATTGGGACTCGGGTTTGCTGTTCTGATCATGGCCTCGCAATTGATTATTAGCTCAGGTGGAAAAGTAGGGCCTCAGTGGCTGTTACTCACGTATCTGTTACATACCTTTGGCGAGCTGTGCTTAAGCCCCATCGGCTTGTCTAATGTCACCAAACTCGCCCCACCTCGATTTGCCGGTCAAATGATGGGCACCTGGTTCTTAGGCGCAGCGATGGGCAATTTGGTGGCAGGTCTGATCGGCGGAGAGATTGGTAGCGATGTGGCCACCATGCCAGTCGAGTTCACCCATATGACCCTCATCGGTGTCGGTGCAGGTGGGCTCGTTTTGCTCGCGTCGCCCTTACTGCGCCGCTGGATGGGATCGATCCGTTAACATCACTCATCACCAGGGGCCACTATGAGCTATCAAACGACAGCACCGTCCGAGTCACCGCAACTCTCCGTGCGCGCTGTCCTGCTCTCCATCGTATTGACCGTGGTGCTGTCAGCAGCGAATGCGTATCTAGGACTGTTCGCGGGCTTAACCGTCGCGACCGCCATTCCAGCTGCGGTCATTTCGATGGGGGTGCTGCGCCTACTGGGACGCAGCAACATTTTAGAAAACAATATTGTCGCAACCGGCGCATCCGCTGGTTCTTCGATCGCCGCCGGAACCGTATTCACCCTGCCAGCGCTCATTCTGCTTGGCCATTGGACACGCTTCGATTATTGGTGGGTGTTTGCCATCATCGGTTTAGGTGGCTTGCTCGGTGTTTTGTTTTCTGTGCCGTTGCGTCGAACGTTAATCATTGATCAGGACCTGCAGTTTCCTGAAGGTGTAGCGACCGCGGAATTACTGCGCGCGGGCAGTGGTGCCGCCGACGGCGCGCGGGCACTCGGCATAGCAGCCGCCATTGGCGCCGGCTTTAAGTTATTGATGTCTGGGCTGCGATGGGTGCCTGAGTCATTTACCTTGGCAGGCTTCATGGGCAAGCGCGCGATTGCCTATTTCGGCATCAATCTGTCACCCGCACTGTTAGGCGTGGGCTATATCGTTGGCCTGAATGTGGGGGTGGTGATGCTGGCGGGCGGCTTACTGGCCTGGTGGCTTTTCATGCCGATCTACCATGCCGTATTCAGCCACTTCGATCCCGTTCTCTCGAGCAAGTTGGTGGGTGTGGATGCCGAAACAGCCGCCAATATCATTTGGAGCGCCAAAGTACGCTACATCGGCGTCGGTGCCATGCTGATTGGTGGCTTGTGGGCTTTATGGAGTCTGCGTCACTCGCTGTTATCGGGCATTCGCAGCGGTTTGAGCATTCGAGGTGGAGCGACCGATGTGGCGGAGACGGAGCGCGATCTGCCGATGAGTGCCATTTTGCTGGGTATCGGTCTATTCATTATTCCTCTGTTCGTTCTCTATCATGCGGTTGTGCATAGCATGGGGATCGCGCTCGCGATGTCGCTCATCATGCTGGTGGCGGGTTTTGTGTTTTCATCGGTGAGTGGCTACATGGCGGGCTTGGTGGGATCATCCAACAATCCGGTATCCGGCATCACTATTTCAACAATCTTATTTTCTTCGTTGGTGTTGCTGTTTTTTCTAGGACCCGGCAGCGTGGTGGGCCCTGTCGCTGCGATTTTAATCGGCGCTGTCACCTGCAGCGCTGCGGCAGTCGCCGGAGATAACTTGCAGGACTTAAAGGCTGGTCGTCTACTCGGTGCGTCACCGTGGCGTCAGCAGGTGATGTTGGCCATTGGCGCAGTCTCAGGGGCTGCCGTGATGGCCCCGGTACTTAATCTACTGTTGGCAGCTTATGGCATTGGCACTCCGGCACATGCCGGTGTGCATGCGCTCAATGCGCCGCAAGCCACGCTCATGGCGGCTGTGGCCCAAGGCATATTTAATGGCGGACTACCTTGGGACATGATCGGCTTAGGCGCCGCCGTAGGGGTAGCCGTGATTACACTCGATACGATGCTTGCACGCCAAGGCGGCCGTTGGCGCGCACCGGTGCTGGCTGTGGCTGTCGGTATTTATCTGCCACTCGAGTACACCAGTCCGATTTTCTTAGGCGGGCTTCTGGCCGAAATGGCCGATCGCTATCACGCACGACAGCATGCACAGATGGACTCGGAGACCGCGCGCCGTAGTGGCTTACTGTTTGCCTCCGGTCTCATCGCCGGTGAAGCCATCATCGGCGTGCTAATCGCCATTCCTATTGTATTGAGTGGCCGCGTCGATGTGCTGTCGCTGCCAGAACGATTGCAACTCGGCCAATGGTTCGGTTTAGCTGCGGTTGCACTCATTGGTTGGCAACTGTACCGACAGGCGTGTCGCACACCGCAGGCCCCATGAGACAGTCTGCTGCCAAACCGTGGTTGATTTATGCCTCATTGGCATCAGTATATTTAATCTGGGGCTCAAGTTTTGCTGTCTCTAAATATATGGTGGGTGACTTACCGCCATTTTTAGCAGCAGGCATGCGCTTTATCGGCGCAGGTCTATTGATATTGTTGTTAGCTCATTACCGCGGTGAGGCTTTGCCCCGCGAACGTCGCGAATGGCGGCACTGTCTGGTGATGGGTATATTCCAAGTGGTCGGTGCGGCGGGCGTCAACGTGTTTGCCATGCAACACGTCGCTTCTAACCAGTCTGCCTTATTGAACGCCAGCGGTGCATTATGGATCTCGCTACTCGGTGCGCTCGGTGCCCGCGGCCACCGCCTAACGGTGCTGGTGTCAAGTGGCATCTGTCTTGGGTTTATCGGCGTTGGTTTGTTGGTCTGGCCGCACGATGGCTTCTCGTTTAGCCACTTTGGTTGGCAAATGGTCATCATTGCGGCGTGCTTGTCGTGGGCACTGGGCTCTATTTACTACCAAAGAGCGCACACTCGAACGCCCATGCTGGTGTTTACCGGTGTGACCATGCTGATTGGCGGTTGTTTGCTGACCGCCATGGGATTTGTATTCCACGAAGCGGCTCGTTGGCATTGGCATCTAGGCAGCATGAGCGCCGTTATGTGCTTGATGCTGGGTAGCTCGTGCATCGGATATACGGCGTTTAATTATCTCACGCGCTATACATCACCCGCTTTGCTATCCACTTATGCCTATGTCAATCCAGCCATCGCCGCTTTGGTCGGTTGGCTTGCACTGGATGAAGGCATGTCGGGACATCAATTAATCGGCATGGGTATTATCTTGGTCGGCGTTATTTTGGTGTCTTTAGGTGAGCCCGCCACGGGACACACGCAGGAAACACCCAACGAGGCAAGCGCCTAGCCGATTTGGCGGTACACGTTACGAACGCGCAAAAGCGTTGCCGATCCAACTCACGATACTGACTAGGATGGCGCTCATCAGTGCCGCGTGAAAACCAGCGACGTGCATACCAGGCAAAAGCCAGGCAACCAACGCGACGGTGGTCGCATTAATCACGAACAAGAATAAGCCCAGGGTCACCATCGTAAAGGGCAGCGTCAAAATCACGAGGACTGGGCGCACGACAGCATTAATTACACCGAGCAGCAGCCCGGAAAACAGCAGCGTGGCAGAGTCATCGAACGCCACACCAGTCACCCACTGAGTGGCGAGCCAAAAGCCAATAATGGCGCAAGCGCCACGAACAAGCAGTGCGGTCATCGAGAGCCCTCCCAATCACTAGCGGTAACGAATACCGCGATGTATCACGATGCTGACATCCTGAAGACGATCTACATGACGCAACAGATCTCCCCGTACGGCTATGATATCTGCTTGCTTACCCACCGCAATACTACCAATGTCGGCGCTACGCCCGAGCACGCGAGCGGCGTCAAAAGTAGCGGCGCGAATGGCCGCGGCAGGTGTCAGTCCTGCTTCTTGGACCAGCGCATCAACTTCCTGCCAGGCAGCAAAAGCGGTCAGCTGTCCAGGCTCACCTGCATCGGAACCCATCAGCAGATGAGCGCCCGCGGCGCGCGCCTCCGCCAGTCGGTTGGCGAGCACGGCTCGACGCAATGAGTAGGTAGCAAACGACGGAGCGCTGTCCAAATGATTCATTGAGGAGCGAATATCGTCTGCCACCAGAGGCGGCAAAGCTTCCTTCCAGTGAGGATCATCCAAAGCGCTGGCGTTTTCCTGCAGACTCGCCACATTGGTGAGGATCGAGGCGCCCACCGACCAGGGCACAGGAGTGCCCTTGCTCTCGCGCAAGGCAAGCAGCCCTTTGGCAAGATCCGACCAGTGCGCATTGAGATCTGCGCCAAAGCCCATCAGACCCTGTGCCCCCGCGAGCAGAGCGGCGACCACATCCGGATCATGCTCAATCAGTGCCCACCATGACAAACCATGGGCAGTCGTGGCCTGCGTGATCGCTTGCAATTCCTCTGCAGTAAAATCAGCTGCGCCCGCGACCACCACATAGTTGACACCTAATTCCGCCAATCGCGACACGGTGGCATCCGCATCTTTGGAGCCACGAATAGGCCAATAGCGTGCGCCATCGGGACGTGCCCCGTGAACCAAGGCAGGGCCCGAGACCCAGACGGCGGGTCCAGGTATCTGCCAAGCCTGCAGACGAGACTGCACCGAGAGCACATCCGATACAGGGGAGACGACATCACGCGCAGTGGTCACACCAGAAAAAAGTAACGCCCGCGCTGCTGCCGGCATGACCACGCGCTCTGCAATCGGCAGATAATGAGTTGCCCAATGAGCGGCATCGGCGTGTCCCAATTCGCTGAGATGCACTTGTAGGTCAATCAAACCCGGCAACACCGTCATGCCAGCGGTAGATATCACCGTCGCGTCGGCAGGAATCGTGACGGTGTCTTTAGTACCGACAGCGATAATTCGTTCATCCTCTATCAAGATCACGCTGTGATTAAGTGCCGCGGCACCCGTGCCATCTAGTAAGGTGCCGCCGACCAAAGCCAGCGGCGCTGCCAAGGCTGTGGGCTGACGCAACAGCGAGAGCGCAGCAAAAAGCAGGCAACAGAAAACCCGACGTGCGGCGTATATTGGGCGGAACGGCCGCACAGTGCATGCAGCCGGGCTTAGGTCTTTATTTTTAACTGGGGAGATAAGCATATGCATCTGGTGTATATCGTGATGGGTTTAGCCTTAGTGCAGTATATGTATTTTGCGATCGCCGTCGGTGGCGCTCGCGGACGCTTTGGCGTCACAGCACCGGCGACCAGTGGTCATGCGGTGTTCGATCGCTATTTCCGTGTACAAATGAATACCCTGGAATTGATTGTCGTACTCATCCCCGCCTTGCTGTTATTTGCTAACTACGTCGATGCGCGCATCGCTGCCGGGCTTGGGGCGGTGTATATCATTGGTCGGTTTATGTATTTCCGAAGCTATATTGCCGATCCTTCGAAGCGCGGCCCTGGCTTTGGCCTGTCCTTACTGCCGATCGCTGTGTTGTTGATCGGTGGCATCATCGGTGCGGCCTTACAGGTCATCCACGGCACCTGACGCGCCTGTCTAAGGCGACGTTGACCCACTGCCCTGCAGCCAGGGCAGTGGGTCGATCGCCTGTGTACCTTGGCGAATCTCAAAATAAAGGGTGGGATGCGCGCTGTCATCACCACTGGTGGCCACAAGATCACCTGGCATGACGCGATCACCGACTGCCTTACTCACGCGCTCGTTGTTGCCATATAGGCTGATGTAGCCATCACCATGCTCGAGGATCACCAGTAGCCCAAGACCCGGAAGCCAGTCGGCATAAATGACCCGACCCGCCGCTGGCGCGCGAATATCAGCGTGGCCTCGCGTCTCGATTAAAAGACCATTCCAACGCATGCCGCCCACGCGTGGCTCGCCGAAATGCGCCGCCAAACGACCCGCTGCTGGCCAAGGCAACTGCCCCCTGAGCGACGCAAAAAGCCCCTGAGCAGTGGGTTGCCGGATGGTCGATGATGGTTTAGCGGGCGCCTTCGGTATCTTAAGTGCGCGCTTTAATCGCGCCAATAAGTTCTCAAGCGACGCGGCATTGGCTTGCAACTCTTTTAGGGCCTGCGCTCGGTTGGCGACGCGACGACTTAAGTCATCGAGTGCCCGCTTTTGCTGCGCCTTGGCTTTATCGAGCGACTCTGCCTCATGCCGGCGATCCTCCTCGAGCGAGGCCAATCGATGATTTTCTAAAGCCAGCGCATCATCTAAGGCGCCTAACTGGCGCGTCTGCTGCGCAATTTCTTTTAAACGAATCTGGCGGGCGCGGGCGCGGAAAGCGTATTCGGTGAGCTGTCGATCGTGCGCCGTGATATCCGTGGCGAACCATTTAGATAGCAACGGGTCAGGCGCTTGTCTATAAGCCGCGTTTAATTCAGTCACGAGATCTTGTTGCTCTTGATTAAGCGCTGCGCTCGCCTGAATTTTTTGTGCTGCTAAGGTAGCGCGCTTGGCTTCGCTGTCCAGGCGGCGTTGATGAATGCGATCAAGGCGTGCTTGAACGGAGGCTAGCGCGATGTCTGCGGATCTGAGGGCCGCGGCCAAGTGATCTCGGCGGGCCACCTCCGTTTGCACCGACTGAGTCACCGCCCGAATCTGCGCCCGCAGTTGACTCAACTCGGTACTCGCCGCCTGCGCACTCGGCGGCCGGGTGGTGGCCATCGCACTACCCAGCCCAAGGACGATCAAACCCGACAGAATCCAATGGTGCAGAGTGGCTTTCACAGGCGATACTGTAGCCGACCGCGGGCCGCCACAAGCGACTGCTATAATAGACGCTTGGTCGGCATCACGAACGATGGAAGTCATTGATAATGCAGCAATTTTTAGAATATAGCCAACATCACCCCTGGTATGTGGTGGCCGCCCTCGTGATGGTGGTATTGGTGGCTATCAGTGAATTTCGGGCGGCGCGCGCATCTTTTGGGTCGATTGGCCCGGCGGAGGTCATCCGTCTGATGAACGACGGCGCCTTGCTCATCGATGTGCGACGGGACGCGGAGTTCACCTCTGGCCACATCGCCGGTGCGCGATCAATCACCAGCGACAAGATTGCGGATGGGGCAGAGTCGCTCCAGCGTTTCAAAGATAAGCCCATCATTGTCTGCTGCGACACAGGCGCCACCGCGGGAGCCGCCGCTCGGCACCTGGTGCGCTTGGGTTTTAAGCAAGCATTCAACCTGCGTGGTGGGCTCAGTGCCTGGCGGCAGGATAACCTACCGCTTGTTAAAAACTGAGGCTTATCATGACAGCTCCAGTGGTACTGATGTACATGACGACGTGGTGTCCTTACTGCACCCGAGCGCGCGCTCTGCTCAAGCAGAAGAACGTGGTCTTTACTGAAATTGATATCGATGCAGTGCCGGATCAAAAAGCGATCATGATGCAAAAAAGTGGCCGCCGTACCGTGCCGCAAATTTTTATTGATGATCGTCCGATCGGTGGCTGTGATGATTTATATGCGTTAGAACAGCGCGGCGAACTGGACACTTTATTGGCAGACCACTAGAGTCTTTGCACACCTTTATAGTCACTTTTTCCACTATTCATTTACTTCACCATAGGATTTAATCATGGCAGACGAACTCCCACAGACGGCACCCGAAGCGGACACCCCAAATGGGCCGGAGCTCGTCGTTCAGAGCATCTACATTAAAGATGCCTCCTTTGAAGCGCCAAATGGTCCCAATATCAATGCCCCCAACTGGGCACCTCAGTACGGCATGAACATCAATACCACCGGCACGACACTGGCAGAGAACATGCATGAGGTGATTTTGACCATCACCCTCGAAGCAAAGCTCAACGACGTCACTGCCTACTTAGTAGAAGTAAAACAAGCTGGCTTGTTTATGATTCGTGGCTATTCGCCTGATGACACGCGTCGCGCCATTGCTACTTTCTGCCCTAGCGTGCTATTCCCCTATAGCCGTCAGGCAGTGTCTGACTTGGTGAGCAAAGGTGGATTCCCACCTTTCTTACTACCACCAGTGAACTTCGAAGCACTGATGCAGCAGTCAATGGCACAGCAGAACAATCCTTCACCGGTCGTCAACTAAGCGCACTGCGCCTCATGTCTAAACCAGACGACGAGGCGCAGATCAGCACCCCGATCGCCGTATTAGGTGCGGGTTCATGGGGCACGGCGCTAGCCATTCAGCTGGCACGTGCCCATCGCCCCACACGGCTGTGGGGTCGGCAGGCCGCTGATCTAGCGGAGATGGCCAAGACTCGCATCAACACGCGCTATTTGCCGCATGTTCGTTTTCCAGACAGTCTCACGCTGGAAAAGGATTTAAGTGCGGCTATACGTGGTGTCACCGATATTTTGATTGCAATACCTAGCCACGCTTTCCGCGAAACACTCGTGATGCTGGCACCGCACCTAACACCTGGCCAACGCGTCGCGTGGGCAACCAAGGGATTTGAATTAACCAGCGGACTGTTGCCGCATCAAATTGCACATGCCGTACTCCCGCATGTGCCGGTGGCCGTCGTGTCAGGGCCCACGTTTGCGCGCGAAGTCGGCGAAGGCCTGCCGACTGCGATGACGGTAGCCTCAGACAACGCATTATTTGCCCAAGAATTGGCTCGCTCGTTATCTGGTCAACATTTTCGCGCGTACACCTCACCAGACATCATCGGCGTGGAGGTGGGCGGTGCCACCAAAAACGTCTTGGCGATTGCGACTGGGCTGGCGGATGGTATGGGCTTTGGCGCCAACACGCGCGCTGCGCTAATCACGCGAGGCCTGGTAGAAATGACACGACTCGGTACAGCACTCGGCGCACGCGCCGACACGTTCATGGGCCTGTCAGCGTTGGGTGATCTCGTTTTAACCTGCACGGATGACCAGTCTCGTAACCGTCGCTTTGGCCTTGCGATGGCGCAAGGCCTGAGCCCGGATGCTGCCCTCGCTGATATTGGCCAAGTGGTCGAAGGCTTTCACGCCGCTGCTGCTATCCATACGGTCGCTACCCGCTTGCAGATCGATATGCCGATTGCCCATGAAGTCTATCGAGTGCTGTACGAGCACGCGCCTCTTAAGGAAGCGGTTGCGGCATTAATGGGGCGCGATTTAAAAGCAGAGTAATCCGCATCCGCTCATCACCCATGGCGGCGGACTGTTTAAAGGTCCGCCACCACCGGTCATGCTGTACTCAAGCGGTGAAAAGGTTGGCGATCGGCGCCTGCTGACTGACCATCGGATGTGGAAAGCCGCCAGCAATCGGCTGCGCGGGCAACAGCATCTGCTGAACAAAACGCTCCTCCGCTTCTTTTGATTCCCAAACCGACACAATTAGGTAGCCGCCCTCGGCTGGACCCGCAGCATGGTACGTCTGGCCCACCGGCAGTCGGCCAGGTGGATGTACAGCGGCGATGGATGCCTGGTAGTGCGCTTCCGTACCGCCTGGCCAGAAGTGAACGAGTAGGTGCGACATGAAACATCCTTTTAGGTGGGTGTGGGACTGGTCAGCAGTCAGTCATCCTGAGATCTACCAAGGTCACCCTAACACCGATCACACAAGCCCGGTTATCTAGCGCTAGGCCACTGAGAAATCGTTTTGGCGCCATGCCTCAAAAACGACCAACGCCACGGAATTCGATAGATTGACGCTGCGATTACCCGGCCTCATTGGAATGTGCAGAATCGTATCGGGCGCTAAAGTCGCCAATACCTCTGCCGGCAGTCCCTTGGTTTCGCGGCCGAATAGCAATGCGTCGCCCGCTTGGAAGCGGACATCGCTGTACCGCGTTGCACCCCCCGTCTCAATGGCAAACAAGCGCTTAGGCTGCAGCATGGCCAAACATGCCGCGAGATCGCTGTGCTCGTGAACATTGGCCATCTCGTGATAATCAAGCCCCGCCCGCCTGACTTGCGCGGCCTCTAAGGTGAAGCCCAGCGGATGTACCAGGTGTAGGCGACAGCCGGTGTTGGCACACAGACGGATCACATTCCCGGTGTTGGGCGGGATCTCAGGCTCGTAAAGAATGATGTCGAACATGCCGCTGACTCCTCAATGCGCCGGTATAATCACCCGATGGCACTCACCCGTGAAGCCCCCGCCCAATCTCTCGCCATGGACTTCTGTGGCTTACGATTCGCCTCGCCCATTGTTTTGTTGTCGGGTTGTGTGGGCTTTGGAGAGGAATATACGCGAGTCGAGGGCTTCTCGAACCGAGACTGTGGTGCGATCGTCCTCAAGGGCACGACCTTGAACCCTCGACTGGGTAACCGCCCACATCGTGTCTATGAAACCAGCATGGGTATGCTCAATGCAATCGGTTTACAAAACCCGGGCGCAGACCATGTGGTGTCGTCCATCCTGCCTACACTCGATTTTGAAGAAACCCGATTCATTGCCAACGTGTCCGGTAGCACGATTGATGAATACGTTGACGTCGTCCGACGCTTTCATGATTCACCGATAGATGCCATGGAGATCAATATCTCCTGCCCTAACGTCAAAGAAGGTGGCGTCCAGTTTGGTAACTATCCCGATATGAGCGCGCGCGTGGTTGCCGCCTGCCGCGCTGCGACTGACAAACCACTCATTACCAAGCTGTCGCCCAACCAAACAGATATCCGTGAAAACGCGCGCCTGTGCATCGAAGCAGGCAGTAATGCTCTATCTGTCATCAATACCGTCATGGGCATGGCAATCGATGCCAAAACGCGCAGACCCATTATTGGAAACACGCAAGGTGGCTTATCGGGGCCTGCCATCAAGCCCATCGCTTTACTGAAAGTGCATCAGGTGTACGACATCGCTAAACGCCATGGCGTGCCCATCATTGGCCAGGGTGGCATCACCAACGCTACGGATGCGCTCGAATTCATCATCGCTGGTGCGAGCGCTGTGGGCGTTGGTACTTCGCTATTTTATGATCCGCATGCGTGCATTAAGATTAATCATGGCATCGCACACTACTTGGCCGAACACGGTCTAGCGAATGTTAAAGACCTGGTTGGCACACTAGATGTCGCCAACGCCGGTGTTGCACATTAGCTAGCGAATGACTGAGGCGCGCTGGCCAAGCGAATCGCCTGTTTTTCAAAGCCGCGGGTAATGCCTAAAAAAACCGCCTGCTGAGCGTCTAAAAATACCGCGTTGTCGCGTGTAGATACTAAAAACGTGCCTTCAAACTCGAGTCCGCCATTGCCAAATGCGACGAAGTGGGTGCGCTCAAACAACACCAACGGATGGCCGGCACATGCCTCAGACACAATCATCGGGATCAGTGCCAAGTCAGCAGCAGCCGTCGTCTGTGCCACACGCACATGGAACACCGAGCGTCGCTCCGTTACTCGACCGAAATTTCTGATGCGCGCTCTAGATAACTCTGCATTTGAAATAATCAGCTGCTCTCCACTCGGACTGCGCAACCGCGTGCTCTTGACGCTCATCGCTTCTACTGTGCCGGTGTAGCCGTTATCAAGGGTCAGAGAATCGCCAACCGCAAATGGCTTATCGAGAGCAATGGACACCGACGCCAGCAGGTCGCCCAGCACGCTTTGTACTGATAAGGCAACGGCAATACCGCCGATACCTAAGCCTGCCAGCAACGTTTTAATCTGAAAGCCTAAGCTATCTAATGCCAGCAGCAGCACCACTGCCCAGATAACCAAGCGCGCGACGAACTGCACCACACTCACGACTGAGTTGGCATTACGGTCTGTAGCTGATGAACCTGACGGCTCAAGGACCAGATGCACTGCCGCTTGCGCCCATACCCCTGCCTGCCAGAGCAGCAAAAGTATGATCGCAGCGGTGGTCAGATGGTCTGCACGGTGACCGAGCTCAAGATACTTAGATGACAAGACGATCGACAGAGCCATGAGTCCAGTGGCATGGGTGTGTTGAATGACAACCAACGGTAGGCGCAAGCCGCGCGTGCGCGCGGAATCTCCCATCGCATGGGCTCGTCGCGCCAGTCGAGCACGCAGCAGCCAAAGAACAGCAAAGGTGATCAATGCGAGTGCCAAGGCGTAGACCCAGTCGATCAACGGATTGCCGTAGAACTGCTGATTGGCAGCCGAATTAAACCAGGTTAGCGCTCTTGATATCAGATCCATCATGACCTCCCAGCGTACTCGGCACGCTCTGCACTATGGCGTCGTTTCATCCTCAACATCGTTCACCTCAAGACCCAGCTCGCGCATTTTTCGGGTCAGTGTATTTCGACCCCAACCCAGCAGGCGAGCCGCATCCTGTCGTCTTCCGGCGGAGTGCATCAGAGCAACTCGCAACAGTGTGCGCTCAAATTCAGGTAAGGCTGCATCTAATAGCGGTTGGGTCTCAGTCACTAAATGGTGCTGCGCCCAGCGGGTAAGCAAGCCGGTCCAGTCACTGGCTTGCTCGCTTTTAACGGCGACACCTAACTCGGCACGCACATCCACCGAGCGAATCTCCTGACCCGGTGCTGCCACCATCAGGCGACGGCAGACGTTCACCAGTTGGCGAACATTGCCGGGCCAGTCAGCAGCGCACAATAGACGCTCTGCGCCTTGCGACACGCTCTTGGGTTCAACGCCTAACTCACGTGCGGCGGCGCCGACGTAGTGGCCGATCAATGCCGGGATGTCTTCACGGCGAGAACGTAGGGCTGGCAAAGCCACGCGAATCACGTTGAGGCGATGCAGTAAATCCTCACGAAAGTGCCCCTGAGCAACGCGGGACTCTAAGTCCTGGTGCGTGGCGGCAATAACGCGCACATCCACCCGGATAGGACTGTTACCGCCCACTCGGTAGAACTCGCCTTCTGCCAGAACGCGCAACAAGCGTGTCTGCAGCGGCGGCGACATGTCGCCGATCTCATCTAGAAAAAGTGTGCCAGTATCAGCCTGCTCAAATCGGCCACGACGCAGCGCATCCGCGCCAGTGAAAGCGCCCTTCTCATGACCAAATAGTTCCGACTCCAACAACTCGGGCGTGAAGGCGGACGTGTTTAGAGCGATGAATGGCTTAGAGGCGCGCGGGCTATGCCGATGGAGCGCGCGCGCAATGAGCTCCTTACCGGTACCCGATTCACCTGTGATCAGTACGGTCATACTCGATCGCGATAGACGACCAATAGAGCGAAAGACTTCCTGCATCGCAGGCGCTTGGCCAATCAATTCCGGTATTTTGGTGGCAGCCGGCACGGATGCGACGGCCGCCGGCTTTTGTACGGCGCGGCGCACCAAGTCGACTGCCTCATCAATATCAAACGGCTTGGGAAGATACTCAAACGCGCCACCTTGGTAGCTTGCGACCGCCGCATCCAAGTCTGTATGGGCGGTCATCACAATCAC
>CAIYVA010000024.1 GCA_903929455.1 uncultured Pseudomonadota bacterium
ATATTACCAGTAGCACTTACTAGACCAGTTATATATTGACCAGTGGTAGCAACAACTACCACATTACCAGTTCCGCCAATGCCAGTTGTTACATTACCACTAGAACTTACTACGGTAACATTCGAAGCTGCTTGATCGCAGAAATCCGATCGCGACGCGCTTGCTTTACAACCAAGCTATACGCGTCGTTTAGACCGGCAGTCGCTAAGCCACTGACCGCTGACTCCAGTGCGTCATCCGCAGGGGCCGCTGTCCAATCCCACTTCGGCTTACCAGCCACTGCCACCAGAGCATTGATTGCCTGAATGGCTGCCTGCATGGCCTCGTGACCAAAGGTCACTGCACCTAACATGACTTCTTCGGAAAGACCCTTGGCCTCTGACTCCACCATCAACACGCCATCTTTGGTGCCAGCGACCACCAGATCCAACTGTGAGGTCTTCATGTCAGAGATGGTGGGGTTTAAGATGTACTGGCCATCGCGGTAACCGACTTTCGCGGCACCAATGGGGCCCATGAAAGGCATGCCGGAGAGCGCAAGCGCAGCGGAGGCACCGATGAGCGCCGGAATATCCGCACCGACATCAGGGTTCAAGGAGACGACCGTGGCCACCACCTGAACTTCATTATTAAAGCCTTCTGGGAACAGCGGGCGGATCGGACGATCGATCAAGCGTGAGGTTAAGGTCTCACGTTCAGCGGGGCGACCCTCGCGCTTGAAAAACCCACCAGGGATTTTACCCGCGGCGTAGGTCTTCTCTTGATAGTTGACGGTTAAGGGGAAGAAGTCACGACCGGGCACAGCGGACTTAGCGCCCACTGCGGTGACCAGTACCACCGTCTCGGCAACAGACACAACGACGGCGGCATCCGCTTGACGGGCCATTTCGCCGGTCTCAATCGTGTACTCGTGGGGACCAAATTTGAAGGTTTGTTTATGAACAGACACAGGAATTCCTTTAATGAGAAACGACACGGCCCACCGAGAGGTGGGCCGTGTCTGTGACGTTTTGCTTTAGCGGCGAAGCCCCAGATCAGCAATGATCTTGGCGTAACGCTCAGGGGTATTGAGCTTCAAGTAATCCAGCAGCTTGCGGCGCTGGTTCACCATTTTGAGCAAACCACGACGTGAGGCGTGATCACTTTTGTGTGAATTAAAATGCTGGCCGAGTCCGTTAATACGCTCCGAGAGGAGCGCAATTTGAACTTCAGGCGAGCCTGTGTCGTTTGTGCCGCGTTGAAACTTCGCGACGATGCCGACTTTGGCGGCGCTATCGAGTGGCATTTACCTTTACCCTCAGAGACTTAAGTTGTGATTGCTATTCAGCCGCGCATTGTAGCGTGGTGAAGCGCATCCCTCAAGAAACATTGTCGGGTTGAGCCATCAAAAAATAGACGCATCGACCAAAATCGCCACCCGAAGCCCCGAAAGCACTCCAAAGCCACCAAATGGCTCACACTCGGCGCCACCCCATCCCCGCCTATTAGGCTTAAACTTAAGCGTTCCGGCCATCCACCCAGTGGCCCCGTTAAAAGGACACCATGAGCCGCTTAAAGCCATTTTTGCCACCCCATCACCCGCTACCCGCGCTGGCGCTCGCCCTCCTAGGCCTAGCGGCTAGCCCGAGCTGGGCGGATAGCCAGTTCGGAGTGGACCTCAAATTGGGCACCCTCGCGCTAGGCGCCGACCTCGTCGTCAAAGTGAATGAGGCGGTGAATCTCCGCATAGGCTACGCAGGCTTCGGCCGCACGCTCGATTTCAACGAAAACAACATCCGTTACCGCGGTACCGCGCGCCTGAGCACACCCTCTTTGTTGGTCGATTGGGCCTTGTTGGATGGGGATTTTAGGGTCACCGGCGGCCTGGTCGGCATGAAATCCCACGTTGATGCAACTGGGATCCCAACCGTCTATCAGACCTACACGATCAACAATACCGTTTATAGCACCAGCGACATCGGCCCCTTAACGGGTCGCGCCCAATTTGGAAGCGGCATTGCTCCCTACGTGGGGATGGGCTGGGGTAATGCCTTGCGATCCAAAAGGCACTGGTCATGGGTGGCGGATCTGGGGGTCATCTATGCTGGCAGCCCCTCGGTGACACTGGTGGCGCCTTGCAAGGAAGGCTTAGATCCGGACGTCTGTGCCGTCTTGCAGACCGATCTTGCCGCGGAGCGCGATAAGGCAGTTAAAGACATCATTAAATTCAAATGGTACCCGGTAGCTAGCCTAGGGCTGGCGTATCGCTTTTAAAGACGGCTCAGCAGTTAAAATAACGGTCGTGAGGCACCAAGCTGCCAAGACGAGCCTCATCTGACCACTCGATCGACGCCTCGGAGGCCCTTTGCGCACATTTCGTCCGACTCTCGTTGTCACCCTCGCACTCACAGCCGCTCTAACGGCAGGCTATCGGCAGCAGGCCTCTGCCCAAGCGCTGCCCTTTCTGGCACCGGGCGATGGCGGCCTTCGGCATGAAGTGCAACTAGGTGCCGACAATGGAGAGATCCCCCTGTCGACCACCTGGCCCATCCCCACGTTTGACCTCCCCGCCGACCAGCGCGATGCCCTAAGGGGCTATAACCAGCCTGGCAGCGGCTCCGACGCGGGCTGGTTCATGACCTCAACCACCAATCCCGGCAAACTTCGCACGTTTACCGACAGCGCCCGCGCCAACGGGGCTGGCGTACAAGCGGGTTGGGCGGCAGGCGACTATGCGGGTGGCGCCATTCGCATCAGCTACAACACCAATCCGGCCGATGGCATGACATACCAACTCGACGGCACCTACGCCGCCTGGCGCATGGGCAACTGGTGGATCACAGCAGGCAAGCAAGATCGCTGGTGGGGACCTGGCTGGGACAGCAGTTTGATTCTCTCGAGCAACGCACCACCCATGCCAGGCATAGGGATTGAACGCGCCAGCTCCAAAGAACAAAGCTGGAAGGGCTTTCGCTGGTTAGGCCCTTGGCACTTGGTCACTTTCATTGACCACATGGAGAATCATCGTCCCGATTTTAATAACACGCTCTTTTGGGGCGCGCGCTTTACCTTTGCACCCGTGCATGGCGTAGAAATTGGCCTATCGCGAACCGCCGAATTCTGTGGCCAAGGACACAAATGCGGGTTATCCACCCTATTCGATGTGTTCACCGCCAGATCCAATCGCCAGGTCAACCCGCAGGTTGACGACGATCCGACGCAAATGGCCTTGCTGGCCAAGAAGCAATCCGCCCAGGTCATTGCCACCGACATTCGCTGGCACATCGGTGCCTCACCGATATCCGTTTACTGGCAGCAGCTGGGCGAAGTGTTTGACGACCACAATCTACGACCCCGTCAAACCCTGCAATTACTGGGCATGGAATTTGCCTCCAGACATATTCTGGATGGACGATTGCGCACCTTCATTGAAATGTCAGACACCGCTTGCGGCGATTTGAGCTTTAGCAAAACCGATAACCCCAGCTACGGCTGCGCCTACGAAAAAGACACCTGGCAAGCGGGCTATCGGTACCACGAACTCTCCATTGGCGACTCGATGGATCGGGATGGCTTACGCTTCACGGTCGGTGGCATGTACACCGATACCGCCGCTCGCCATTGGGAGCTACGCGTGAGACGCTTTGAACTGAACCGCGGCAGCATAGCCCAAGTACGTCTGCTGCCTCACTCAGTTGCACTGGTCGCAGAGCGGCTCTCGAACGCCGAATTTAACGTCAGCGGCGACTACAAAGACTTTAGATACGCCGTGGGCATCGGTGCGGATTATGGCGGGCCAACAGACACCACCGCGAAACTAACGGGCAGAGCCTTTTTAAATCTGAGCCACCCCTGGTAATAAATAGACACGTCGCCACCAACCCACCAGATACCCAATCGGACGTCTCTGTAGAGGCGCTGACTAAACAGATCAACAGCAGCCCCCTCACCGAAGGCTGTCACGTTATTCAGCTCACTCGTTTAGCGTCCCCCACTTTATGATCGATGGCTTAATCCAGAACTGGTCTTACGCGCCCTCCTCCGCGGATCTCCTTGCGCAGCTACGCAGGACGCGCGGCTACGCGATTGGACTGCGCCCAAGCCCGGCTTGGCGAGCGATTACGCCCATTACCCAGCGCGCTCACTGGAACGTGTTGTTCCTCTATCTCAAGGACCACACACTCACTGCCGCCCAGAGATACACACTCGCCGCGCTTCGCAAGGAGCCAGGCGGACTGGCTGTGATCTGTGCCGCCGATCAGCTTGGCGACGTACCAACCGAACTGCATCACCTCTGTGACGCCCTCTATTGGAAAGCGCGCCCCGGCTTTGATTTTTCTGGTTACACGATCGCACTGAGCGAAATCGTCGCGCACTCTTCAGGTGCGGATGTTTTTATAATGAATGATTCGGTGTGCGGACCATTTGTTCCTCTACACACCACGCTGAATGCCTCACCCTGGCGCCTCACCGGCTTTACCGCTCACTGCGCAGTTGAAAACCATGTGCAGTCATACGCCTTCCATATCAAACACTACGATAAGCAAACGCATCAGCACCTCAGAAGCATTTTTCCTAATTGGTACGCCTTCCATTATTTTCAAAATGTGGTGCATTGCCAAGAGACACGCCTAGCGCGTATCGCCAGTCGGCATTTAACCGTGGGCGCTTTGTGGCATCAAGGCACGAACGCAGCCTTCGATCCCTCATTGTCGTATGCAGCGCAGCTACTAGACGAAGGCTTCCCATTTCTCAAACAATCGCTGCTGACGGGAAAGTTTTTGCACCGATACCCTACCGGACACTTTAACCACTACCTAGAACGCTTCGGACACCCAATAGAATAGGCTTATTGCGCGCGTCCACACGTGCTCACCGCGAAGAGCCAAAGAAGGATCAGCGATTAAAAAACGCACTGCTAGCGACAAAGCGTCGCGATCGCTGGCGAAACGGCGTCTCCACAAACCGATAGATGAGCGCCGATAACACCAACGCCACCGCGATAGTGGCCGCCGCCAAGATCAAAGTATTTCCAACCGGCATCTGAGGAAGAATATAACCATTAGAGTCAATGATCTGCGGACTATGCAGCGCCACCCGCGCCACCTGGTTTGCACACCAGAACAACGCAAAATGACACATATACAGGGAGTAGGACACTTTGCCCAACCAGCGGATCGGTGCAAACGACAACATTGCTTTTAACAGTCCGTTCTCCGATAGTACTAGCGAGGCTACCAAAAAAGCAGATAGCAAGTAGATACCTAATCCGTACGAGCGCACCCGTAGAAAGTGCAGGAAACAAAGCGTCGCTACGAATACCATTAGCGAAATCACCGGTGACACCTTAACTTTGCATTTGCTGATCCCGAGCGCGGTCAAGCAGCCCAAAAAGAACCCAGTAATGCAGTGCAAAAAATCCTCAAAACCGTACGTCCACTTGCCCACCAAAAGAACGAACGCACCG
>CAIYVA010000025.1 GCA_903929455.1 uncultured Pseudomonadota bacterium
GGCTGTCGCGTCATTACCCCAGCTGACCCTGCGGCCCAGTCGGTACTCGCTGAGATCGAAGCCATCGCGCCGACTTTCCTCTTTTCTTTCTATTATCGGCAGATGCTCCCAGAGTCCATTCTGCGCCTGGCCAGCCGGGGCGCACTCAATATGCACGGCTCACTGCTACCCCACTATCGCGGTCGCGCACCGATCAATTGGGCGGTTCTGCACGGTGAGTCGGAAACAGGCGCAACACTGCATTACATGAC
Source organism: uncultured Pseudomonadota bacterium (assembly GCA_903929455.1). Classification (GTDB taxonomy): domain Bacteria; phylum Pseudomonadota; class Gammaproteobacteria; order Steroidobacterales; family Steroidobacteraceae; genus CAIKZZ01. Next base: position 252 of record CAIYVA010000025.1, read on the forward strand.
TGCCAAACCCGATGCGGGTCCTGTCGTGGACCAAGAGCGTGTACCGATCGGCCCGGATGACACTGCCATCGAAGTGGCTAATCGGGTAGCCGATGCCGCCGTCACCGTTCTTTTGCGCAGCTTGCCTGGCCTCATTGCCGGCACCGCTCCCGCCATTCCCCTCAATTTAAGTGAAGGCTCTTATTTTGGCGGGCGCAAACCACAGGACGGGGAGTTCAGACTGGACTGGTCGGCCACTCGCATCCACAACTTGGTACGCGCGGTCGCCCCCCCTTTTCCCGGCGCGTACGCACGATGGGGCCATTCCCTCCTAAAAGTGCATCGAACCCGCCGCCTGGACAGCCCTGCCAAGCATCTAAACCTCGGTCCGTGCCTCGTGTTAGAAGCGGGAACCGTTATCGCGGAATGCGGGGATGGTGCCCGACTTGAATTAATTGACGCTTATCTAGACGATACGCGCCTAGATACCACAAACTTTAGCCACTTACTGGGCAACGGGCCGGTAGCCGCCCGCCCCCATACAGAGACCTAATCGAGAGCACCCCCCATGAAGAAGATCTTAATCCTTGGCGTTAACGGCTTTATCGGCCATCACCTCAGCCGCAACATCCTCGCCAATACCGACTGGGAAATTTGGGGCATGGACATGCAGTCCGACCGGGTCAAACCGTTCCTAGACCATCCCCGCTTTCATTTTTTTGAGGGCGACATCACCATCAATCACGAATGGGTTGAGTACCACATCAAAAAATGCGATGTGATCTTACCCCTAGTAGCCATTGCTACCCCTGTCACTTATGTTCGCGAACCACTGCGGGTTTTTGAGCTCGATTTTGAAGCCAACCTGCCATTGATCCGCCAATGCGTGAAATATAAAAAACGTGTGGTGTTCCCGTCGACCTCAGAAGTCTATGGCATGTCGACTGATGCGGTGTTCCACCCGCAGAACTCGCCGCTGGTGTGCGGCCCGATCGATAAGCAGCGTTGGATCTACTCATGCAGCAAGCAACTGATGGATCGAATCATCTGGGCTTATGGACAACGTGACGGCCTAGACTTCACCCTGATTCGCCCCTTTAACTGGGTAGGCGCCGGTCTTGATTCGCTCGCTACAGCCAAAGAAGGCTCCAGTCGCGTGGCGACACAATTTTTGGCACATATCGCGCGCGGCGAAGACATCAGCTTGGTAGATGGTGGCAAACAGCGGCGCTGCTTCACGCACATCGACGACGGCATTGATGCTGTGATGCGCGTGATTGCCAACAAAGGTGGCATTGCCAGTGGCAAGATTTATAACATCGGAAATCCGCGCAACGACTTCTCTATTCGTGAACTGGCGGAGCAGATGATCGCCATCGGCAAAAAACATCCGGCGTATGCCAAACGCGCGCAGAATGTAAAAATCCGTGAAGTGAGCTCGCTCGAATTTTATGGCAAAGGCTATGAGGACGTGCAAAGTCGCGTGCCTTGGATTGAAAACACAGAAACCGACTTGGCTTGGTCAGCGAAAGCCGGCATGAATGACATTCTGAACTCTGTGTTTGACGCATACGCCGCTGAGGTGACTGCAGCCGCAGGTCTACTCGACGAACATCCGAAGGGCTGAGAGTCAAGCGAGTGCAGATCGCACTAAAGATTGATGTCGATACCTATCATGGCACGCTGCAAGGCGTGCCCGCGTTGGTTGCCGATCTCGGCTCACGCGGTGTGCACGCAAGCTTCTACTTTAGCCTAGGACCCGATCACACCGGCCGCGCCTTGCGTCGTGTATTCAGGCCAGGCTTCTTACAGAAAGTGGCTCGCACCTCGGTAGTCAGCCACTACGGTATTCGTACGCTGCTGTATGGCGTGTTGCTGCCCGGTCCACACATCGCCCGCCGAGCAGGTTCCATTCTTCGTGCGGTACGAGACGCCGGCCATGAAACAGGCATCCACTGCTACGATCATGTGTATTGGCAAGATCACGTCATGGGCCAAAATGAGTCATGGACGCGCACCCAAGTGATGCGTGCGGTGGGCGCCTACCGCGAGGCATTTGGCACGCATGCCCGGTCGCACTGCGCAGCAGGCTGGCAGGTCAATGCCCATCTGTTTGCCTTGGAAGACGAACTGGGTCTGAGCTACGCCAGCGACACACGAGGTACCCACCCTTTTCTGCCTGTGATGGACGGCATCGAGGGACGCTGCCCGCAGTTACCGACCACTTTGCCGACACTGGATGAGTTAGTCGGCATTGATGGCGCCACGGTGGATGATGCCATCGATCAAATCCTCGAGCGTTGCCGCACTCAAGACACGCAAGCACACGTCTTTACGTTGCACGCGGAACTCGAAGGGCAACAATTTCGAAAGCCCTTCCTGCGACTGATTGATACCTGGCTAACAGAAGGCCACTCAATCGGCACTCTGCAGGCCTTGAGGGCCAATCTGAACCCCACGCAGCTACCGAAGCACACGGTGTCCATGCGAGAGATCCCTGGGCGCAGCGGCGTGCTCGCCACGCAGGGTCCTGCGCTCTAACCGCAGGCTAATGCCCAAGCAAGGCAAGCAAAGCACCTACGGTGATCTGCGAGCCTAAGGCCGCAGGCACCACCTGCGCTCTTTGTACGTCATAGCGATTACAACGTCCCTGGCGATGGCGCAACACCACACCCGCGGTCACCAGATCAGCCACTAACTGAGTCACCGCTCGTTCTGTCAATCCGATGCGCGCCGCGACGACACGCAGGCGCACGCTGGGGTCATCGGCGAGACAGACAAGTACCGCCGTGTGATAGGTGAAGTAACGTGGCATCCGTACAGTACGCCGTGGCACACGGTGCGTGTTGATCATCAAAGACTCATCCATCCGGTCAATCCTTATGTCCTCAGTGACTTAGCCGCCGCGCTGCAAAAGTGCACCGATGGCCGTTCAGGGCGCGCGCAGCAAAGGCAGACGTGAAGCCGTCACGTCACACTATCCCGCGGAGTTTAAGGGAACTTTACGCAACGCGTCGTAGTCTAGGTGCAGACGCTTGAAATCTGCTCGCACGCCCATACACTGTACCCGTGGTCTAATACCCTAAACCGTCGCTCTAACACCCGTATCGACCCTTGACCGGAGACCTAACACCATGATGCGCATCTTGTTGCTACTGGCCACCAACTTTGCCGTGCTCTTACTGGCGTCGCTGGTCTTATCCGTATTAGGCGTAGGCCCCTGGCTGTCGGCGCGCGGTCTCGAGATGGGCCCACTGATCATCACCGGCGGGGTCATTGGTTTTGCGGGCGCATTTTTCTCCTTGGCGATCTCAAAGTGGATCGCTAAAAAATCCATGGGTGTGCGCATCATCGACACCCCAACCAACGAAGAGGACAGTTGGCTGGTAGCCACCGTCACGCGCCAAGCACAGAGCGCCGGCATTGGCATGCCCGAGGTCGGTATTTTTGAATCCGCCGATCCCAATGCCTTCGCGACCGGGTGGAGTCGCGATCATGCCTTGGTCGCCGTGAGCACCGGACTGTTACGGCGCATGAACCGCACACAAGCAGAGGCGGTCATGGGACATGAAATCAGCCATGTCGCCAACGGCGATATGATCACACTGACGCTGATTCAAGGTGTCGTTAATACCTTCGTGTTTGTACTGTCCCGCGTGATCGGACGATTTGTGGATCGCGTTATTTTCCGTGATGAGGACGGTCGAGGCATGGGCTTTTTCATATCTACCTTAGTCGCACAAATCGGCTTAAGCCTGCTAGCGAATATGGTCGTGATGTGGTTTAGCCGCCGTCGCGAATTCCGCGCGGATGCAGGCGGCGCCCGCCTAGCCGGGCGCCAAAACATGATCGGTGCACTGCAAGCGTTAAAGGCCACACCCTCCGACGGCCTGCCCGACACCATGCAAGCCTTAGGGATTGCTGGGGGAGAACGGACCGGCGGCTTGAAAAAGCTCTTCATGAGTCATCCACCATTGGAAGAACGCATCGAAGCGCTACTGCGCAACGAGTAATCGTCTGACGGATATCCACTGAGCCTCCTGAGCCTTTGGCTGAAGAGGCTCTCGCTTTCATTGAGGAGACACCCATCCGCACCGCCATCGTCTGGTTCCGACGGGACCTCAGACTCACCGACCATCCCGCGCTCACGCACGCATTGAAGACGGCGGATCACATCGTCCCGGTGTACATCCATGCGCCTGAAGAAGAAACACCGTGGATAGCTGGCGCGGCTAGCCGCTGGTGGCTGCATCACTCACTGGCAGCCCTCGATCAGTCATTACAGGCCCTCGGCGCACGCTTGCTGATTTTACAAGGCCCGACGCAGGCGGCACTACACGCACTGATCAAGACAACCGGCGCCACAGCCGTACATTGGAACCGAAGCTACGAACCGACCACCCTAAGCCGCGACACGGAGATCAAAGCCACGCTGCGCGATGGCGGCCTAGAGGTCGATAGCCATGTCGGCAATCTATTACTGGAGCCTTGGACAGTTCGTAACGGATCGGGCGAGCCTTTTCGCGTGTTCACCCCGTTCTGGCGCGCCTGTCAGCGTGATTTAAGTAGCGTACCGCCCCCTCAGGCAAAACCAAGAGCCATCACGCTCGCGAAAACCACGCCGAAAGGCGTGTCGCTGACTGATCTTAAGCTACTACCCACGCGCCACTGGGCCGCGGGGTTTAGTTCCCTGTGGACGCCAGGCGAACAAGGCGCACTGGCGCGGCTCGATCGATTCCTGGATGAGGCTGTTAACCGCTATGCCGATGAACGTAACCGACCCGACCACGCCGGCACCTCAGGCTTAGCGCCGCATCTCCATTTTGGTGAACTCAGTCCCCGTCAAGTGCTTGCGCACACCCTGCAAGTCACCGGCGAGGCATCACAGATAAAAGACACCGGCGCTGAAACGTTTTTACGCGAAATCGGCTGGCGGGAGTTTGCCCACCACGTACTGTTTGCTTTCCCGCACACCACTGACCAACCCCTCGATCCTAAGTTTCGTGCCTTCGAGTGGCGTCAAGAACCGATTGGCCTGCGCGCCTGGCAGCGCGGTCAGACGGGCATCCCGATTGTGGATGCTGGTATGCGCGAACTATGGCACACAGGCTGGATGCACAATCGTGTACGCATGATCGTGGCTTCTTTCCTTACTAAAAATCTCGGCATCTCTTGGCTGGAAGGGGCTCGTTGGTTTTATGACACGCTGGTCGATGCCGATCTTGCCGCCAATAGCTTAGGCTGGCAGTGGGCGGCGGGCTGTGGGGCGGATGCCGCACCTTATTACCGTATTTTTAACCCCATCCTGCAGGCAGAGCGCTTTGATCCACATCGCGACTACCTACGCCGATGGGTGCCAGAACTGGCGGCATTACCGGACGCTTGGATCCATCAGCCTTTTCGCGCCCCTCCAGACATCCTCTCGGCAGCGGGCCTGACACTTGGCCAGCAGTACCCGTTACCAATCGTTGATCTCGCCGTCAGTCGCGATCGCGCACTCGCCACTTGGCAGCGTATTCGCACACCGGAGGGTGCCAACCCAGTGGCTGAGAGCGCACCGCAGTCATCACCCAGCAAGCGCCCCAAGTCGAAGCGTTAGCCCGCGCGTAGACAGGTCATTGAGTGCAAGTCAAAGCCCGCACGCCACCATCGGCGAACGACGCCACGACCGAATACCTGCCCACCCTATTCCCATACGAGCACTTTCGGCCTCATGATGCGACCATAGCCGGGATGAGCTCTTTTGATATGCACACGCCAGTCACTCTCACTGATCATAACCCCTGCCGCCTGGTCTGTCGCCATCAGGGGGCCCTATCACCGTGAGCAGCGCACCGTCTACCGCAACCATAGATGCCCTTAAAGCCATCGTCGGTAGCGATGGCTGGCTAAGCAGCGTGGATGACACGGCGCCTTTCAATACCGACTTCAGGCGACTGTATCAGGGCCGCGCTGCCTTGGTCGTCAGGCCCAACACCGTCGATCAGGTGATGCAGATCGTGGCATTGTGCAAAGCCCACTCGATCGCCATTGTTCCCCAGGGCGGCAACACCAGCTATTGCGGTGGCGCCACACCGAACGCAAGCGGCCATCAGATTGTCTTATGTCTATCACGACTCGCACGGGTACGATCCGTCGATCCCGATAACAACACCATCACGCTCGACGCTGGGTGCACCTTGCAGCGCGCACGCGAAGCGGCACACGCCGCTCACAGGCACTTCCCGCTATCACTGGGATCGCAGGGCTCGTGCCAAGTGGGTGGGAATTTATCGACCAACGCAGGCGGCACAGCGGTACTTCGCTACGGCATGATGCGCGATCTGGTGCTGGGTCTTGAGGTGGTACTTCCCGATGGCAGTTTACTGAACCAATTGAAAGGTCTCCGTAAAGACAATACCGGCTATGACGTAAAACAACTCTTCTTAGGCGCCGAGGGCACCTTAGGGATCATCACCGGCGCTTGCCTTAAGTTATATCCCATAGCGACTGACTACCTTACCGCTTTGGTAGCCGTCAGCGACATCGGTAACGCCGTATCCCTGCTGTCTCGTCTGCGTGGTCTATTTGGAGACATCGTCGAACGATTTGAGTACCTGCCAGGACTGGCACACCAACTGGCTTTACAGCACATCGCAGGCGTCATCGACCCTTTTGCAAAACCCCACCCCGCACTGGTGCTGCTGGAGTTAGCCGCGCCCGGCCCGTGGCCTGACCTGACACATCAGGTAGAGGCATTTCTGAGCCAACAGGCAGAGGACACGCACATCCTCAATGCGATCGTTGCCAAGTCCTTGAGCGAACGTGACGCTTTTTGGTTTATTCGCGAACAGATTCCAGAGGCACAAACGCGCGAGGGTGCCTCCATCAAACACGATGTGTCTTTGCCGATCAGTGCGCTACAGACCTTCGTGACGCGCGCCACCGCATTGATCGCACGCATTGCGCCACACGCGCGCATCGTAGGCTATGGCCAGTTGGCGATGGCAACCTGCACTTTAACTTAAGCCCAGCGGCAGGCGTGATGCGCTACTCACCGGAAGAGGCAGCATTTCTAGCACTCGCGCCTGAAGTCACCCGCGCGATCCATGACCTAGTGGTCGAACTTGGCGGCAGCTTTAGCGCCGAACATGGCATTGGACAATTAAAAGTGAGCGAACTGGAACGCTACGAAGACCCCACTGCCTTGGCTCTGATGCGTCGCATTAAAAACGCCATTGATCCTCATAATCTCATGAATCCTGGTAAGGTCATCCGACCCTATCCGGACAAGACCTAACACCTTGAGCGGCCTCACTCGTCGCCGGTCGATCACCGCGCCATCCGGCGAGCTACCACTCCTCACTTCTCGGCTACTGCTACGCGATTTTGTCCGCACCGATCTGCCGGCCGTTGAACGCTTGGCTGCGCACCCTCGGGTGCGAGAACACGCACCCCTTGAGAGCCGCGCCTTACTGGTGGCGCGACAAGCAACCGCCACACAAGCCACTCCCAGCCAACGCGCCGTTCGCAAAAGCTATGAGCTCGCGATCATTAACCGGCGATCTCACAAATTGATCGGTGCCTGCGATATTGCTCGAGTAGGACGCACCCGCGCTGATCTTGGCTACATGCTTCTACCACGCCACTGGGGCTTCGGCTATGGCACGGAAGTCGCCAAAGCGATGGTTCAATTTGGCTTTGAGACCATGAAACTGACGGAGATCACGGCGATTGTGGCGACCGACAATGAAGGCTCGCGCCGTGTACTCATGAAGGCCGGTTTTGTCTGGCAAGGGCTCGTGCGCCGCGCCATCCGTGTAGGCGCCAGACACTGGGATTGTCATCAGTACACCATTGACCGAGCGCGCTGGCTCAAACACGCCACCCCACTGAAACTAAAGAAACGCTAGGCAGGTCGCTTGGCTTTAGGATGCAAGCGAATAAGACCTTCCTGAGCAGTACTCGCCACGAGCGTCCCGTCACGCGTGAAAATCATGCCGCGTGCTAAGCCACGCGCACCGGATGCATTGGGACTGTCAATCACGTACAGCAACCAATCATCAAATCGAAAAGGACGATGAAACCACATCGCATGATCGATACTGGCCATCTGCAAATCTACAAATGACA
>CAIYVA010000026.1 GCA_903929455.1 uncultured Pseudomonadota bacterium
ACGCCGGTGGCGGCACCGCCATTCAACGTCAAGCCGGCGTGACCGACTCGGTTGAGGATATGTTTCGTTATCTGAAACTTGAAACGCAGGGCGTCGTCTCCGATAAAACCTTGCGCCACTTCTGCGACACCAGTGTCGAGACGGTGGACTGGCTGTTAAGCCATGGCGCGAAACTCTCCTCGGAGGGCGTGTTCTCCGAGAAAGTATCCTACCCGCCCCTGCGCTATCACCTCTATCACCCAGACAACTCGCTACTCCCCGCCTCGGTCGCAGAAGCGAAGCCTGCCGCTCGTGGCCATCGCACCGCGGTGTACAACAAAGGCAAGGCCTGGGGCTTAGGGATCGGCATCTGGGGCCCGCTGGATGCAGCCGCGCGCGCAGCGGGTGTGCGCTTTGATCGGCACACCGAGGTACGTCAACTGGTGACTGATCGCTCAGGCGCCGTGCTCGGCGCTAAAGCACTCACCATTCCAGAGGGCAGCCAAGCGGCAGCACGCTTTGTACGCTACATCAAACGTGCGAACGCCTTGCTCGAGCTAATTCCACCCGTGATTCCACTGGCAGCAATCACCATTGCACTCGCACGGCGCTATCTAATGGCTGCGGCCCGCATTGAGGAGAAGCACCGCGTCACGCGTTTTATTCGCGCGCGCTGCGGTGTCTTACTGAGCGCCGGTGGGTTTATTTTAAACCGCACCATGATCGATCACTACGCCCCCGAATATAGCCGTGGATTGCCTAATGGCACCTTAGGCGATACGGGCAGCGGTCTGCGACTGGGCGAGAGCGTCGGTGGCAACTTAGGCTCGATGGATCGCATCACCGGTTGGTGCAACATCAACCCACCCAGTGCGTGGGTGAAGGGCATGGTGGTCAATCAGCAAGGCGCGCGCATCTGCCACGAAGGGGCTTATGGGTCAACCTTAGGCGATGCGGTTGCGCACAGCCCGGGCGGTGTAGCCTTTCTGATTTTTGATGAGCGCGTGCATCGGGAAGCACTGCATCAGTTGCGACCCGGCGATCATCTGGTGAAGTACCAGCGCCAAGTGGCACGCCTTAATCTGCTGATGAATCATCATAAAGCGAACTCGCTTGAGGAGATTGCGAAGCGCTGTGGTATTGACGTCAACGGTCTCACACAGACCGTGCAGCAATACAACGAGGCGGCGGCCGGCCGACGAGCCGATACCTTCGGCAAACAAGGCGCGGACCTGAGTAGCCTCGATCAAGCCCCCTTCCATGCCATCGATGTGTCAGTGCACAGCCGCTATTTTCCGATGCCGGTGCTCACACTGGGCGGTCTACGCGTTGATGAAGACACAGGCCAGGTGCTCAATGCCAACCATCAACCGATCAGCGGACTGTACGCCGCAGGTCGCACCGCCGTCGGCATTTGCTCGGCGATCTACATGAGTGGACTGGCCTACGCTGACTGCGTCTACTCGGGTCGGCGTGTGGGCCGCATCATTTAAGTGAGCGCCTAAGACATAACGACTCAAATCACCTCGATCTTGATCGGATAGCGCTCGAGGTAAAAGCCAAATCGAGCGCGCAACTCAGTCGCGGTCACGCCAAAATCTTGCGTGAGGTGGTAGCGCACTTGACCATCCTTACCGCGCGGATGGTCCGCAAGATAGGCCTGCAACCTCGTCTGAGTTGCCTGATCCAGCGGCATACCAATGCGCGCATAGACTCGCTCTAGTGTGGCCATCGGGTCAGCCATGAACTCGTGAAACATCACATCTAAACTGACTGCCGCATCAAATTTCGCCCGGTCTCGCACACAGCCTCGCAGTAAGTGCTCGATGCGCTCAGGCCAATAGTCGAGCAGCGCCGCCAGATCGACGCGCTTGCGCCCGATGCGCTGGTTATAGCCTAGCATCGTCATCGTCGACTGCAGTACCGCCACCGGATCACGGTGAGTGACGATCACAGTGGCATCGGGAAACGTGCGCTTTAAGGCGGGGAGCTGCTCTAAATGCTGCGGACATTTCAGAATCCAACGCTTGGGCACACCGCCCCTACGCCATTGCAATATTCGCAACACATCTTTCATGTACTCGTAGTGTGGCCGCTGATCCGTTGCGTAGTAATGATCGCGCCAGCGCGGCGAGTGCGCCAACCACTCAAAGCTGTAGGACGCAAAGTCCGGCCCCATTAGCTCAAGTTCCTCATGGATGTGATCCGGATCGAGTGGGTGCATCGCCGCCAATAGCGGTACGGTCTGCTGCATCTGCGCCCAGGCATCCGCGGCACGTTGATAGCGTGGGTCGACTCCATTCGCGAGAAGCGCCTCGCCGACTCGCGGCACCGGCTCATAGGACTCCCACAGTGGCATCGACTGAAAGCGCGGATCCGCACCCAATAGATTCACCAAGTGTGTGGTGCCACTACGAGGCAATCCGACCACGATGACTGGCGCAAGAATCGGCTGCTCGCGGATCTCTGGATGACGAGTCAACAGATCATGGATGAGCAGTCGATTACACGCATAGCGAATTAAATAGCCCTGCAACACGAAGCGGTGTAGGCCAGTGAGTGCGTCGCAACCGCCCCACTCCTCCCTAAGCACCTTCAAGCGCTCTCGAAAATCGTCGGCCCCAAAGTCTTGAAGCCCCGTGGTCGCACGCGCGGCTGCAAAAATTGCCTCTTCACTAAAATCAACTGCCAAGGTCTCACCCCATGCCAGGGCCTGACGCTGCGCCTCGTTGAGCTGTGGCTCAGCCAAATCGTCAATGTCGATCGCGCTACTCATGATACCCCCCCTACCATTAGTGAGTACGCCCCGCCGCAGTACTCGCCACTGCGATGCCTTAAGTCGACCAAGCATTCGCCAGCTGCACCGGGTCAACCCAGTCAACCGCGTGTCGGTTGTCCTCGCCGAAATAGGCATGAAAGCGCACGATCATACCCTCGTCATTAAACTCAAATGTATCAAGAGTGGCCATGCAAAAAGGCTCTGCGACCCGTGGCATACGCGCAATAAATGCACACGCGGCATGCCGACGAGCCACGCGCACCTCACCTGATGGCTGCATCAAAATGAGGCCACCCGTATACTCAAACATGGCTCTAAAGTACTGAGCAATCGCCGCACGACCCTGAATTGGACCGCTGTGCGTTTCGGGGTTCCCCCCAATCGGATCCTCAAAAGTGGCATCGTCAGAAAACAGCGATACGATCGCCTGCACATCACCCGCAGTCAGCGCGCGCGCATAGTTCTCCACCGCACTTCGCATCTGAGCTTTAGTCACCATATCGTTCTCCTTGTAGCGTTACACATGGACACCAGGGAAATCATTGGATTCACTCGAGAAAGCAAAGACCTTCACGGGACATCCTTTAGTAAGCCGTCAAGGCGAGTGATTTCAGCTCGTAGCCAGCCGCTCTCCCAAAAGTTTTTAGCACCCGAACGCGCCAGTAGACTCTGAGTGGCATCCCGCGCCAAACGCAGTGACGCCCCATCGCGCGCATCGTAGGAAAGCGCCGCCTCGGCGAACAACATCGCGCCCTCTGGATCATTGGCCACCAGCCGTGCTCGACCGCTTGAGACGGTTGCAGCAAGCCCCGCCAAAGCGACTAACTCGGGATGGATATCGCGTTCACGGGTGGCATACAGCTCGCTGGTGGCCTGTGCTTTAAACCAGCCCATATAACTTTCCCAAATGGTGCGCACACCCCAACTCACCTTGCCATAGCCTTCACCGACATAAAGCGCATCCGGCAAAGTGACTGAGCGCATGAGGGTCCAGATATCATCACCCGCGTTGATGCGCCGTAAGGTCTCAGTGTGCACATACAAAACCGCGGCCTCAAGCCGATCGAGACAGGCGCGTATCAGACGACGCCCCACAATCGGATCAAAGTGACCCGTTATCAACATCTCGGGATCCAATGCACGAATGCGCCGCAGAGAGGCAAGATACGGCTCAACGAACCGGTACTTGTCGCCACGCACGGTATTGAAATTCGGAAAATGTGGGAACAGTGGACCGAACACATTGCCGGTGAAGACGATGCGCTCCTTCGGCAGCCACAGCACGCAGCTGTCGATCGTCTCCCCACCGGGCGTCGCGTACAGCTCAATCGCTAAGTCACCCACCGTCAGATGGTGAGCGTCCTCAAAAGTGACATCCGGTACCGGCACGTCCTGAACAGGCGGTCGCCCGCTCGCCGTGCCCGCAGCGACCATCGCATCAATCCATGCTTTCAGCCAGATCGAGGCCTGACTTAAGCGCACACCGCGAATGCGCGCATCATCCGCTTGGCAGATTGCATTATTACGCTGCGCGATCAGTTGCGTACCAGGCTCCCTAAAAAGCTGTACGCCACCGACGTGATCCACATGCCCTTGCGTTAGGATGATGTAGGGAGTGGGGCCCTCCTGCACCGCATCAAACACACGCTTGTGGGTGGGCGCCTCAAAGCCCATGCCGGTATTTACGATCACACGCCCCACCTTCGTGCACAGCATGTAAGCGTTCGATAGCCCGTAGGACATGTAGATGAAGTCGTTGATCGGCACGGCCCGCTCAAGCCACGCGGGGCGATTCGCAAAAAAGTCAGGCCTCTCCTCCACCAACTGTTTAACGAGATCCATGAAAGGCTCCGGCAGACCATCGAGCAGACCGATAGCGCCACCCTATCAGCATCTTGACGTGCCATTATTCACCTTCGACTCGCATTTTCATCGCGAGATCCAGAGCCTACTTGAGATAAGCCATACTCGATTCCGCAAGCGGCACCCCGTTAAACGAGGGTGCCGCAAAAGGGATTCATCAGGAGCGAACCATGCCTTCCTCACTGGGTTGCCGATTTGACTACACCGGTCGTCACGTATTAATCACCGGCGGCACCGCCGGTATCGGCCTAGCGATCGCACACGCGTACCGAGACGCCGGCGCCATCGTGTCGGTGACCGGCCGTAAGTCTCGACTCGCGGACTATAGTGGCAACTTCGATCGCCTAGGTTACTTCCAGATGGAAGCCAATGACACAGGCCACATTGCGGCT
>CAIYVA010000027.1 GCA_903929455.1 uncultured Pseudomonadota bacterium
CCATTGGCCTGCATCAGCGTGACAATCAGCGATTACTCGACACCCTGATTCGATTGCGCAACTTAGGTAATACCGTCATCGTAGTTGAACACGATGAGGATGCTATTCGGCAAGCCGATTATGTGGTCGACATCGGTCCGGGTGCCGGCGTACACGGCGGCCGTATCGTGGCACAAGGCACGGTCGCTGATATCGAAGCCTGCGCTGAGTCAGTGACTGGCCAGTACTTATCGCAACGCACTCGCATCGAAGTGCCCGCCAAGCGCGCCGTCAATGATCCTAAGCGACAGCTCCGGGTGGTCAACGCGACGGGCAATAACTTAAAAAAGGTCAGTGTCGATTTCCCGATTGGACTATTCACTTGCGTCACGGGCGTGTCAGGCTCTGGCAAATCCACACTGATCAATGACACGCTGTATCGACGTGTCGCTCAAGCGCTCAATGATTCGGGAGGCGATGCAGCACCTTGCGAGAAAATTGAGGGCTTACAACATATCGATCGAGTGATCGACATTGATCAAAGTCCCATTGGTCGCACACCGCGCTCAAATCCGGCCACCTACACCGGACTATTCACGCCCATCCGTGAACTGTTCTCGGCAGCACCCGAAGCGCGCGCGCGGGGCTATGAGCCTGGTCGATTCAGCTTTAACGTCAAAGGCGGTCGCTGTGAGGCCTGCGAAGGCGATGGCGTGATTCGCGTGGAAATGCATTTTCTACCCGATGTGTACGTGCCCTGCGATATTTGCAAAGGCAAGCGCTACAACCGCGAGACCTTAGAAATCCGCTTCAAAGGAAAAACCATCCACGACATCCTCGATATGACCATCGAAGATGCCGCTGTGTTTTTCCATGCAGTACCGGTGGTCTTTAGTAAATTAAAAACACTTTTGGATGTGGGACTGTCGTACGTGAGGCTCGGTCAAAACGCCACCACACTCTCCGGCGGTGAAGCGCAACGCGTGAAGCTCGCAAAAGAACTGTCGAAGCGCGCGACTGGTCGCACGCTGTACATCTTGGATGAGCCCACCACGGGTCTGCACTTTCATGACATCGCGCAGTTGTTGATCGTGCTACGTCGACTGCGTGATGAGGGCAATACCATCATCGTGATCGAACATAACTTAGATGTGATCAAGACCGCGGACTGGGTCGTTGATCTCGGTCCTGAAGGAGGCGATGGCGGCGGCGTGCTGCTCGGTATGGGCACACCAGAGCACATCGCTGAGTTGCCCGAGTCATACACCGGTCAGTACCTAGCGCCTCTGCTTCAGAAAGCGAAAGCGCCACGCACACCTGCGCAAGCGACACGAAAAAAACGCGCGCGCTAGATCAAATAATTTTTAAGCTGTGTTTTTTTAAAACGAAAAAAAACCGACCGGTCCTGCCAGCAATGCTGGAGGCCCGACCGGTTTTCTAATCGAAACGCTTACGCGTTTAGATTACTGCTTCGGAGCAGCAGCAGGAGCAGCGGCATCAGCAGGAGCGGCTGCAGGAGCAGCAGCGTCTGCAGGAGCAGCAGCAGGAGCGGCGGCATCAGCAGGAGCGGCGGCAGCGGCAGGAGCAGCTGCGTCGTCCTTCTTAGCACCACAAGCGACGAGCGCGAGCGCCAAAGCGGCTGCGCCAAAGGCGATTTTCAGGTTCATCGGTCGATACCCCAAATTCAGGTGTGGAAAGAGAATGCTGCCGGTTTGCCTATCTCTACAGAAAGCCCATTCCGGTGCACGGTTAAAGATTGTACAGACTTTTCGACCAATTGCGCGCAATTGTTAGCAATGGCAGTGTGACGGGTAGCCGTTTACACTACTTTGTCCTGCGTATCACTCGGCCACGGGCCCACCGGATGCCTTTATGGTTGCACTCGACCGCCTTTTTCCCGCTCATTTGGCCACCTTGCAGGCCACCGCCGACCGGGCCTTGGTGGCGGCCGACGGCGAGGCGCTGCTAATCGGGGCCGGCCAGCTGCGCACCCAGTTCCTCGATGATCGCACCGACCCCTACGTCGCGAGTCCACATTTCAAGCACTGGGCGCCGATTTTAGATGCCCCCGGCTCTTTCGTATTGCATTGCCCAGGCCAACGCCCCCGTCTGCTGTTTCACCAGCCCAAGGACTACTGGCATAAGCCGCCATCCTTACCCACTGCCCCGTGGCTAGATGCGTTTGAGGTCGTGCTTTTAAGAAGCCCGCAAGAGGCGCGCGCCCACCTGCCCGCCCATACCGTCTACATTGGCGATGACAGCCTAAAAGACCCACTCAGCTGGGGCTTTAAGGCCTGCAACCCAGGCCCGGCCCTGGCCTGCCTGCACTATGCCCGAGCCGTTAAGACCCCCTACGAGTTGGCCTGCCTGCGCGAGGCGTCGACCTTAGGCGCGCGAGCGCATCAAGCGGCAGCCGCCGCCTTCCACGCAGGCGCCTCCGAGTATGCGATTCACCTACAGTATCTGGCAGCCACCGGTCTGACCGAGGCCGAGCTCCCTTACAGCAACATCATCGCCACCAATGAAGCGGGCGCTGTATTGCACTACACCGAACTCTCGCGTGTAGCGCCTAACCAATACCGTTCACTGCTCATTGATGCCGGGGCACAGGTGCGTGGTTACGCCAGTGATATCACGCGCACCTATGCAACGACTGCAGGTCCCTTTCAGGCCTTGCTAGCGGACATGGATCAGCTCCAACAAAGACTGTGCGCGAAAGTGAAGCCCGGTATCTATTACCCCGATATTCATCAACAGGCACACCGTGAGATCGGCCAGCTGCTGATCGACCATGGCCTTATCCGGTGCTCACTCGATCAAGCGATCGACACCGAGGTCACTAGCGTCTTTTTCCCGCACGGCATCGGCCATTTGCTCGGCCTACAAGTACACGACATTGGCGGACACCAGCAAGACGAGCAAGGCACCACCTTGCCGCCACCCAAAGCTCACCCCTATCTGCGCCTCACGCGCACACTCGAGCCTGGCATGGTGGTCACCATCGAACCGGGTATTTATTTTATTCCGATGCTCCTGGAACGCGCGCATCAGGATCATCGTCGCTCATCGATCCACTGGGATCACATCGAGGCGTTATTACCCTTCGGTGGGATTCGCATTGAAGACGATGTGGTGGCCACCGACCAAGGCGCCTTAAATCTCTCGCGTGCGGCCTTCAGCGCGTTGGCTTAAACCGCTTGCGGAATCCACTCGACATGGATTCCCATTAGAACCACGGCCTCGGACCTCGGCCGGTTCTTAAAAAAAAGGCCGGGTTTTTAAGCCGGCCTACTACTATGACGACCCGGTGGTCTTGTTGAAGGATCACCGAAATTCGTCGGACTAACCTGTGCTTAGGCAGCCACTGCCTTCTTACGGCGTGGCGCCTTCACTGCAGCTTCACCCGCAGGTGCTGCCGATTTCGCCTTAGGCACGCGCTTCGCCGGCTTGGCTGCTGCCGCCGCCTCTGCTGCGCCGGCCACCGGCTTATCAACCAATTCCATCAACGCCATCGGCGCCGAGTCACCTGGACGCGGCTCCATCTTTAAAATTCGCGTATAGCCGCCAGCGCGACCCTTACAACGAACGCTGATGTCGGTAAACAATTTCTCTACCAAGGCCTCATCGCGCAACTTGGCAAACGCGCGACGGCGCGATGCAATGTTGTCTGTCTTGCCCAAGGTGATGATCGGCTCGACCACACGTCGCAGCTCTTTAGCCTTTGGCACGGTGGTGCGAATGGCCTCGTAACGCAGCAACGCCGCCGCCAAGTTACGCATCAGCGCTTGCCGATGTGAACTATTGCGTGAGAGCTGCCGACCTGAATGTTGATGACGCATAATCTTTTCCGCTTAAAGCCTAATTATTAGGCCGTCTTGTATTCGTCTTCACGACGCAACGTGGCTGGTGGCCAACCATCGAGTCGCATGCCCAACGAGAGACTGTGTGTCTCGAGGACTTCCTTGATTTCGGTGAGCGACTTCTTGCCCAAGTTAGGCGTACGAAGCAACTCAACCTCTGTCCGCTGCACCAAGTCACCAATGTAATGGATGTTCTCGGCCTTAAGGCAATTCGCGCTGCGCACGGTGAGCTCAAGCTCATCCACTGGTCGCAACAAGATCGGATCGAAGGACATTTCAACTGTCTTCGACGAACCTTCTTCCTGGCCCTGTAGATCAACGAACACCGACAGCTGATCCTTTAAGATCCCACCGGCACGGCGAATCGCCTCTTCCGGATCGATCGTGCCATTGGTTTCAATGTCGATAATCAGCTTGTCCAAATCCGTACGCTGTTCAACGCGTGCCGACTCGACCGTATAACTGACGCGACGCACGGGTGCGAATGACGCATCCAACTGCAGGCGACCGATCGGACGGGTCTGCTCTTCAAACGCACTCGCAATGGCTGGGCGATAACCGCGACCACGCTCGAGCTTCAAGGTCATGTTGAGCTCACCAGCCTTGGTCAGGTTGGCGATCACCAAATCAGGATTCATGATTTCAATGTCATGGTCACACTGAATATCACGTGCATAGACAGGGCCTGGGCCCTTCTTGACGAGACGGACTTCCGACTCTTCACGTGAATTCATGCGAACTGCCACCAACTTCAGATTCAGCATGATGTCGACGACATCTTCCTGAACGCCTTCGATGGAGGTGTACTCATGAAGCACCCCGTCAATCTCAACCTCGGTGATGGCCGCGCCTGGAAGCGACGACAACAGCACACGACGCAAAGCATTGCCCAGCGTATGGCCAAAGCCACGCTCGAACGGCTCGATGACGACTCGTGCGTGTCGTGGACCTTGATCGGTTACCTTGACGACGCGCGGCTTCAAAAATTCTGCGGCTGATCCCTGCATGTGCGGCACCTGAGTCTGAGAGAGTGTGCCGGACTGTGTCCGGCACTA
>CAIYVA010000028.1 GCA_903929455.1 uncultured Pseudomonadota bacterium
ACGTCAACGGTATGAATGCATTCGCAACACCACCGCCTGAACTCTGTCGGCTCTTCCACTGCTTACTGAACCGCCGGACGTCTTTGGCCAATCAGCACACCCATGCAACACGGCGCCGTCGATTTCATCCAGAAACCGTTCCGTGATCAGGATCTGATCGACCGCATTCATCAGGCACTGGATCTTGACCATGCTAATCGGGCCGCCCTAAAAGGACGCGATGCCATCATTGAACGCATCCGCACCCTCACCCCTCGCGAGCACGAGGTGCTCGCCTTGGTAGCTGCAGGCAAAGCCAATAAGGTGATTGCTGGGGATTTGGATGTGAGTCAGCGCACGGTCGAGATTCACCGCGCCCGTGTGATGGAAAAAATGAACGCTTCATCGCTCGCCCACCTCGTCCGCATGGTCATCGAGGCTGAGCGCGACCCGCACGCCGAGGGCCGACGCCCGCCGCCTGCGGCGTAGGCTGCTTACGTCAAATCAGTGCGTGGATTAAACGGCAGCTCAGTTCGCATGCGCTCATAAAACGCCTTAGCCTCCGCCGTATCCGCCGGCGGCGTGACGAGCGACAGCAACACATACTGATCGCCCGGTGGCGAGCCGGGCAACCCGCGGCCACGTAATCGGAGCTTCTGGCCGGTACGCGCACCTGGCGGTATTCTTAAATCCACTGCTCCACCCAAGGTAGGCGTTGAAATCGCGGCCCCTAGCGCCGCTTCCCATGGGGTGACGGGCAGATCGAGCCATACATCGCGGCCCTCTAGTCGGTAGCGCGGGTGATCAGTGACCACCACTTCTAACAACAAATCACCCGCCGGGATCGGCCCGCGTGCAGGGCTACCCTGGCCGCTTAGCCTGATCACCTGACCAGAGATCACACCCGCCGGCATTTGCACACGCAAAGTACGGGGCTGTGCGCGGACATGGCCGTCTTGGGTGGTTTCTGGGTGCTGCAGAGTGACCTCTCGGCTGCCGCCACGAAACGCCTCTTCTAGGCTGATTTCTAGGCGCGCTCGGTGATCCTGGCCACGACCGCCACCCATGCCGGCGCCACCGAATCCAGCGCCAGCACCAAATAAGCTCGAAAAGAAGTCGCTAAACCCCGGATCACCCTGACCACGACGCTGCCCGGGATGGCCCTGAAACTCAAATCCAGACCCCCAATCAGGTGGTGGGCGAAACTGCTGACCGTTTTTGTAATTGCGGCCGAGCTGATCGTAGGCCACCCGCTTCTCAGGGTCTTTTAGAACCTCATAGGCTTCCTGAACTTCCTTAAAACGCGCCTCAGCGTCTTTTTCTTTGCTGACATCCGGATGAAAGCGACGCGCTTGCTTACGGTAGGCCCGCTTGATGTCATCAGCGGTTGCTGAACGCTCGACGCCCAACAATTCATAGTAATCACGATATTCCATAAACTTCACAGACTCCGACGCGTTTCACGGCCATGTAACAGCCAGGAGAGCAGAACCGTTGGTGAAGCGGATCTACCCCATAAGGCCCCGCTGTCACACCATCCACGGACCAGTTTAGCGCGCTCACCACCAAAGCCCAGACCTAGCGAAGCTACGCACTGCATCGTCATGATGACCTCAACAGGGAAACCGCGGCGTACGCATTAACCGCGCTTCATCAAAAGCGCGCACTCGACTGGCTCCAAGACAGCGCTAACGGTATGATTAGCGATCGATTTTTCGGGTTTGACACTATGAGTCCCGCGCCTGAGGCATCCGCCCAAAGCCAAACGTGGTTGCGCCTCCTGATCGTGGGAGGCCTACTCTGGTTTGCCTTTCTAGGCGTTCGGCCGCTCTTTAATCCCGACGAAGGCCGTTATGCAGAAATACCAGCGGCGATGCTGGCCACCCACCAGTGGGTGGTCCCCCACCTCAATGGATTCGTCTACCTTGAAAAACCACCGCTGCAGTATTGGCTAACGGCAGCCAGCCTCGCTGCCTTCGGTCATAACGAATGGGCAGCCCGCCTAGTCACTGCCGGTAGTGGCGCTTGCACGGTCTGGTTAGTCTACCTATTAGGTGCGCGCGCTTTCTCGCGTAGCCGCGGTCTGTATGCCGCCGCCATGGTGAGCAGCATGCTGCTGTTCGCTGTGATGAGCCAACTGATCACGCTGGATATGCTGCTGTGCGCCACGCTGACGCTCTCTACCGTCTCGTTTTGCCTGGCTCAAATGGTGCGTGACGAAAACCCCGCCACGTGTCGCCGTTGGATGCTGCTGTGCTGGGTTGGCATGGCCGCTGCCACGCTGACCAAAGGACTCATCGGCGTGGTGATTCCGGGTGGCGTTTTAGTCTTGTATACCGTCTTACAGCGTGACTGGGCGGTATGGCGCCATCTCGCACTCGGCCGCGGCCTCGCACTGTTTTTGGCCTTGGTACTGCCTTGGTTCTTGCTGGTTGAACACGCACAACCCGGCGCCTTGCATTTTTTAATTATCCACGAGCACTTTCAGCGCTACCTTTCGACCGTGCACGGACGCTATCGACCACCTTGGTATTTTTTAATGATTTTGGGTGCCGGTTCACTGCCCTGGTTGCCGCAAGTGGCGCGAGCTTTGATCCTTGGCTGGCGCACACAGACGCCATCAGGCAGTTTCGATGTCAATCGAGTTCTGTGGATGAGCGCCGCCTTTACGCTGGTTTTTTTCTCGCTGTCTGATTCAAAGCTAGCACCCTACATCGTGCCCGTCTTGCCACCACTGGCGTTACTGGGATCAGGCCTTGATGCACCTGGCCGCCTGGATCTCAAGCGTGCCGCGTGGTTGCAGATCGTGCTTGCGATCGGTTTAGGTGTCGGCCTAGCCGTCTACAGCCGCCACTCCCTATCCGCAGACCCCGCCTGGACGCTGACACAGGTCACCCCCTGGGTGTTAGCCACCATTGGCCTCATGCTGATCGGCGGCACCATTGCCCAGCGGCTTGCGCTACGGCAACCCACACGGGCGGCGCATAGCCTTGCCGTCAGCAGCTTTCTAAGCATCTTTTTGCTGATTATCGGTGGGGCATCGGCGATCAGTTTGCGCTACTCAGTCAAGCCCCTGTTGGATCGAGCCGGACCCCGTACCCGTGGCGCACCGATCTATACGGTCAATGGGTTTGATTGGACGCTGCCGTTTTACACCGAGCAGGCTGTCATCCCGGTAAACTATCAAGGGGAACTCGACTACGGCCTTAAGCTGGCACCAGAACGAGCCTTAGCAACCGTCGAGCAGTTCGTGGCCATCTGGCAGATCCTGCCGGCCGGTTACGCACTGATCCCCAAAGACGAGGCCGCACACCTAAGCCAAGCGGGGCTACCGATGCGGGTGTTGGCTGAAGATTTTAATAATGTTTGGGTCAGTCGTCAGTGAGTGATATGAATACATTCCTACCTTTCACCAGACCTACCATTGATGACGACACGATCGCCGATGTGATCGCGGTACTGCGCTCGGGTTGGATCACCTCAGGCCCCAAGGTTCAGGCACTTGAACAAGCCTTGGGCGCGTATTTAGGGGGTGAGCGCATCATCAGAACCATGACGAGCGCAACCGGCGGTCTTGAAATGGCGCTGCGCGCCTTTGGGGTTCAACCAGGTGATGAGGTCATTGTGCCCGCCTTGAGCTTTGCCGCCTCAGCCAATGTCGTGGTTCGAACCGGCGCCACACCTGTGTTTGTTGATGTCGACCTGCGCAGTCGCAATGCGACAGCACAGGCCATGGCAGCCGCCATCACCCCACGCACTCGTGTTCTCATGCCGGTGCACTTCTCAGGGCTTGCCTGCAATATGGACGCCATACTGACGTTGGCACAAACGCATGGTTTGCGCGTGCTAGAGGATGCCGCACATGCGATTGGCACGCGTTATCAAGGACGACTGATCGGTAGCTTCGGCGATGTCGCCTCGTTCAGTTTTCATGCCAATAAAAACATGACAACGGTTGAAGGCGGCGCACTGTCTTTTGCTGACCAGACCCTGACACAGGCCATTGATCAAGAACGTTTCCACGGCATCCGTAAAGATACTGCGGGCAACATCGATGTGGTCAGTGCGGGCGGTAAATACAATCTCACCGATGTGGCGGCAGCCGTGGGTATCGGACAACTGCGACGCTTAGATGAATTCAATCAGACGCGCCGAGCGCTTGCTCATCATTATTTTAGCCGCTTAAGCGCACACCTTGAGCCCGACCAGCTTCCGGCGACCGGAGATGACGGCCATAGCTGGCATATGTTTGCCATCCTTCTGCCGTGGACGCAGCTTGGGTTCTCGCGCGATATCTTCATTCAAAAAATGAAAGATCAGAATATCGGTATTGGCATTCATTATCCCTGCATTCCGGGCCTGACCTACTATCGACAACAAGGCTTTAATCCGGCCGCCTACCCGAATGCCCAACAAATCGGTGCACAGACGGTCACCTTGCCTTTGTTTCCAGCCATGACCGTCGCCGACGTCGATCGCGTATGCGATGCGCTGCTTGGTCTGATTCAGTAACCAAAAGGGAATTGTGTGAACGCAACGACGCCCCTGCTATCAATCATTATCCCTGTCTATAACGAAGAAGCGGTGCTGCCAACGCTTTTCGAACGCCTGTATGTCGCACTCGACGCGCTACAGTGCCCTTATGAGGTGTTGTTCTGCAATGATGGCAGCCGCGATGGATCAGTTGATCTACTGCGCGCTCAGTTTCATCGGCGGCCACAAGAGACGCGAGTCATTCTTTTACAGGTGAACTTTGGGCAACATGCCGCCATCTTGGCTGGCTTCGCGCGCGCACGCGGTCGCTACATCATCACCTTGGACGCTGACCTGCAAAACCCACCAGAGGAAGTAGGTAAGTTATTAAAAGAGCTACAGGCTGGCCATGACTATGTCGGCACTTGGCGCGCCAATCGGCAAGATCTTGCGTGGCGCCGCATCGGCTCGCGCTTTATCAATTTGGTGCGTGAGAGAACCACCCCGATCAAAATGGCAGATCATGGATGTATGTTGCGAGGCTATGGTCGCACCGTGGTCGACGCGATTAATGCCACCCGCGAAAACGTGACGTTTATCCCCGCGCTAGCCGCACTGTATTCGGCCAATCCGACAGAAATCGAAGTCAAGCATGACGAACGACTGGCGGGCGCCTCTAAGTACTCGTTGTATCGTCTGATCCGCTTGGCCTTTGATTTGCTGACGAGTTTTTCAACCGTCCCCTTGCAAGCGTTCTCAATGGTTGGACTCATCTTGTCACTCTGTGCCGGCGGTTTAGTGGCCTATCTGTTGGCGCGTCGCGTGTTCCTAGGTCCAGAAGTCGATGGGGTATTCACGCTATTTGCCATCGTATTCTTTTTGTTAGGCATCACACTCTTTGGTATTGGCCTGCTTGGCGAATACATTGGCAGAATCTATCTGCAAGTACGGCAACGTCCACGCTATATCGTGGCGGCCGTACTCGAACAAGCCTCAATATCAGACGATAACCAGTTTAACGCCAATCATGATCTGCCGTGATTGCTGACACCACCAGCATTGTTTTCGCTTATTCGGAGGTTGGTGCACGCTGCCTAAGCGCACTATTTGATGCCGGCATTCGCGTGCCCTTGGTCGTGACCCACCAAGATGACCCCAATGAGCATCGCTGGTTCGCAAGCGTAG
>CAIYVA010000029.1 GCA_903929455.1 uncultured Pseudomonadota bacterium
AGTGCAGCACCGACTGCATACCGTAGTGAGGCTGATTGAAGGATGAGGCGTATTTTGCGGGTGTCATAGATGCGTGTCTCTGGAAAGCCAAGGAGGTCGCGAAAACAACTACATTTTAGCATAGGCCAGTGGGGATTCTGCGGGTTCGCCCGCGCGGCAAAGCGTCGCTTGGAGCGCGCTAAGGGCTTGATAGTCAATAAATTGTCATGCTTTGTTCACGGGGGTGTCTTACGGCGCGGCTAGTCTGCTGGCATCTAGGGCATCGTGCCCGGTGGGGTAGGCTCATGTCGGTTAGTCGCGCCGAGCAGATTTTTGGACGGGTCGACCTCTTTGAGCAAGGGGTGTGCGAGCGGCTCAATCGTAGCTGTCAGCGATCCTGGGTTCGATCACTCTTTCGGGTGGTGAGTCGCTTAGGCGATGGTGTGTTTTGGTATGCGCTCATGTTGTCATTGCCCTGTTTTTGGGGTGAGCCAGGCCTTAAGGCCGCTCTGGTCATGGCCGTGACGGGTGCGACGGGGTTGGTGCTTTACAAAAGCCTCAAGCATCGTCTGGTGCGTGAGCGGCCCTATATTCGCTTTGTCGGTATTGAGGCTGCGATGGCGCCTTTAGACCGCTACAGTTTTCCCTCAGGTCACACGCTGCATGCCGTGGCATTCACGGTTGTGGCGACTTACTATTTTCCGATACTCGCTTGGCTTTTAGTGCCGATGGCTGCCTTAGTGGCGACCTCGCGCGTGGTGCTCGGCTTGCATTACCCCAGTGACGTGTTGGCCGGTGCGTTGTTAGGTGCAGCGTTAGCGGTCAGTGCAATCTATCTGTTCTGATCTCGCTGGGTAAATCGTCTGGGTCTGCCATTGCGCGCTCATGGCGCAGGCTTCATGCGGAGGGTGCTACCCAGTGCACCCGCATGAAAACCATAAATTATTGATTGATAATAATTTATTCGGAACGTTAAGGCGCTTGTATTGCTTCTAACACGGGGGTTGGTCGATCACCCGCACGTGAGTACTCGTGCTCTCTCGCCATATCGGCTAAGGCGCGGTCGCGCTCCACTGCTGACTCAAACCAATGGACGGTCTGCCAATCACTGCCTACCAGTAGGGTGAAGGTGTCTGCGCGCGGCAAGCTCACCCGTATGCCGTAGGGCCGAAGCGCTGAGGAGGTAGGGTGATGCAGATTTTGCGGGTTAGCGATGAGCATGGCGGCATCCTGAGGCGAAGCGTAGAGCACCCAATATAGCGCATAAAGCACAAAGCCATTGGTCGTCTCTCTGCGTTTGGATGATGCCCGTAGTGGCGGCCGCGTTGCTTGCGCCACGGGCGTATCCACATACAATGGTCTCACTTGAGGAGACTCCCGATGTCGTTACTGTCTAAGAAGGTTGTATTGCCCAATGCTGCTCAGGCCTTAGCCGGTCGGGCGGAGCGCGAGTGGGTAGCTGAGAAGCACTTTGTAAACGGCCATGCGATGGTGGCGCCGTTCCCTGCAGGCCATCAGTTGGTGGTATTCGGAATGGGCTGTTATTGGGGCGCTGAGCGCTTGTTTTGGCAGACACCCGGTGTGTATTCAACCGCTGTCGGTTACGCGGGTGGTCACACCCTTAATCCCACCTACCAAGAGGCCTGCACGGGCATGACTGGTCACGCCGAGGTGGTACAGGTGGTGTTTGATCCCAGCGCAGTGTCCTTTGAGCAGCTGTTAAAGGTGTTTTGGGAGTCGCACGATCCTACGCAAGGCATGCGTCAAGGCAATGATGTCGGCACACAGTATCGATCCGTGATCTATGTGCAGTCGGAGGAGCAAGAGATCTTGGCCAAGCGTTCGCTGGCGACCTATCAAGCTAGTCTCTTGGCGGTGGGTCGTGGCACGATCACGACGGACATTGGTCGCGGTGTGGTTTTTTACTATGCAGACGATTATCACCAGCAGTACCTCGCGAAGAATCCGAACGGGTACTGCGGGATTGGAGGGTGCGGAGTTCCCTTCAAACTCGCGGAGTTACAAGTGGGGGAGAAGGCGTGATCTTCGCTACGCCCCTGGTTCCAACAGGAAGTCGCCTGGTTAGCGTCGGTCCGCCCGAAACTTGCACGTGCTTCTGCGAAAAGGCGGGCTGGTTTCGACGCCGACGTCTACCGGAAGTCTACCGGTGGTCCAGCTCCAGGAAAGTCCTCGGGCAAGGAATCGCGCTCCATCGCCATCGCGACGCTTACCTTGACGAATCCACCGGGCCATCCCGCATACTTGCGGTAGCTACGTTGTGTAGATACAATGCGCCATGTTCACATGGGATGAGGCCAAGCGACGGGCAAATCTCCGCAAGCACGGCATCGATTTCGTGGACGCGCCAAAGATATTTCAGGGGCTTACGTTCACGGCTGAGGACGATCGCGAGGCCTACGGTGAACGCCGCTTCCTGACACTGGGGCTGCTGGAAGACCAGGTCGTGTCGGTAGCGCATACCGAGCGCCGTGACGGAATCCGGATCATTTCAATACGCAAGGCTACGAAATATGAAGCGCGCTTCTACTTCTCGCAAATCGCGAACTGACTTGAGACGCGTGCGCCAGCTGACTGACGCCAATATGGTGAAGGACGGCGACGCACCCGAATGGACACCCGCAATGTTTGCGCGTGCGGTGGCGCGAAAAGGGCTGAAGCCAGTCCCGAAGAAGGCGCTCCTCTCGCTTCGCATTGATGCCGACGTGATTGATTGGTTCAGGGCCCAGGGCGCCGGATATCAGTCACGAATGAATGCTTTGCTGCGGGCCTTTATGGAAGCACACAAGTGAAGTGACTGCGCGGTCCCGGGCCAATGACTCACGATCACTGCACGTCGTGGCCGGTTGGTTGAGCGCTGTGTACTCAGTTGCGTTGTAGAACGCCGTAGTCCTTCGTAGTCCAGGCGATCACATCGACGTCCGCTGACTCGCCGTCTCGATCGGTCGGTCCGGGTGATGGAGGGGAGAGAGGGGAGTTCAGGTACCGGGCGCTATCAGTATCAAATCAATCCGCGGAGTTTTGCATTGAAACCCTACGGGGTGCGAACTCCCCTGACTCCCCTCTGGTGACGGGCTGCCGCACTAACGATGGGTTCAAGCGCCCGACTGTTGTACCCTTTTGCGCAGTTACCAATTGAACGGCTGAGTGCGGTACCAGCGCAGACCAGGGCGGTGGCGTCCTGACCTCCAACGGACCACGCTAATCGGGAGCCAGTAATCATGGAGCGCCGAGAAGTCACGAAATTGTTACTGGCCTCCACGATCGCAGGTCAGAGTACGCTCCTTGGTAGCGCTCCGGCAATCGACAGGAAGCTGCCGGACGTGGTGGTCGTCGGGTCCGGCGCGTTTGGTGCATGGACCGCGTACGCGCTGCGGCACCAAGGTCATCGCGTGACTCTGGTGGACGCCTACGGGCCGGCAAACAGCCGTTCGAGTTCGGGCGGTGAATCGCGAATAACGCGGTGTTCTTATGGCAATCAAGATTTCTACACGCGATGGGCGGTCGAATCACTGGTCGCCTGGAAACAGTTGCAGCAACGCAGTGCAACTAAAGTCTTCGAAAACACGGGGGTCCTTGCGATTGCCCCGGCAGGCGATCCGTACCTTGATCAGTCGGCGATGGTCATGCAGCGACTTGGAATTCGACACGAGCGTATGAATGCCGACGAGACGATGCGCCGCTTCCCTGTGTTTCACCTGGATTCAACAGAGTCCGCGCTGTTCGAGCCGGACAGCGGCGCGTTGATGGCCAGGAATTCCATCCAGGTTCTGGTTAACGAACTCGTCGCCCAGGGTGTGACCTATAAGACCGCGGCCGTCCGAGCGCCACGGGGTGCTGGAACTCTGCCGAAGATCACCACGTCATCTGGCGAGAGTATTGCGGCGGGTCACTATATTTTCGCGTGCGGCCCGTGGCTGCCAAAAGCATTCCCGGATCTTCTTGGGGATAGGATCCGTTCCGATCGAGCTGAGGTGTTCTTCCTCGGCACCCCTGCCGGGGATCAGGCCTACGAGCCCCCCGCGATGCCGACCTGGATGGATGACTATGGGGTCGGCGGAGCGTACGGTTTTCCGAGTCTGGACGGGCGCGGCTGCAAGGTCGCTGTCGATTCGATCGTCGGGCCGATGGATCCGGATGCGGGAAATCGGACGGTCACGGCTCCGTATATTGCCGCCATGCGTGAGTTTGTGCGCCACCGGTTCCCGGCGCTCGCCGAGGCACCTATCGTTGAAAGCCGAGTATGCCAGTACGAAATGACTGCGGATGAGAACTATATTTTGGACCGCCATCCGGACTTCAATAATGTGTGGATCGCGGGTGGCGGTTCGGGTCACGGCTTCAAGACCGCGCCAAGCGTCGGTCGTTACATGGTGCAACTGGTCATTGAGCAAGGTCCGGCGAACACCATGTTTTCGATTACACGGCCGAAAGCGAGTGGTCAGACGTAGCGCGCTTTAAATTCGGCTTCTTGTGCGTAGATTCGCCGCCGGTAAGCAGCCTCGATTGGACTGAGGTTTGGTCTACCGGTGGATCGGCGTCAACGTCTACCAAAAGTCTACCGGTCGACTGCCCGCGCCGAGGTAACTCGGTGATTTCCGTGCAGGAAAACACCTCAGCGCCAACTATCACCAGCAGTATCTGGCGAAGAATCCGAACGGGTACTGCGGGATCGGGGGCTGCGGAGTTCCCTTCAAACTCGCGGAGTTACCAGTGGGGCAGAAGGCGTAGAGGCTGGGTTGAACCTGTTTCCTTTGGGAAGCCAGTGGGTTACGGAAGCGCTCCGCAATTGTATGGTTTTAACGTAAAACCCGTATAGCGATCGTGGGCTCGCAAACATACGCTAGCCGAGCAGTGGCTCGGTCGGTGACCGCGGTCCTTTTGGCTGCATCCTGCCCTCTAGGAATTAAACGCATGAGCTCCCAAGAGTCACTTGATGGACTGAGTCAAGGAGCGGCCGCAGAGCGCCTGGCATCGGCCGGCTACAACGAATTGCCATCCCCTCAAAGACGCAGTCCTCTTCGTATATTTCTGGAGGTGCTGAAGGAGCCGATGTTTGCGCTTTTGATCGCAGGTGGTGTGGTCTATCTCCTGTTGGGTGATCGCCTAGAGGCTGTCCTTTTGCTGGTGTTCGCGTCCTTGTCCGTGGTCATCACTTTAGTGCAGGAATGGCGCAGTGAGAATGTCCTCGATGCGCTTCGTTAGCTCGCCAGTCCACGGGCGCTGGTGATCCGCGACGGGCATCGAATGCAAATTCCCGGACGCGAGGTAGTGCCCGGTGATTTGTTGGTGCTGTCGGAGGGCGATCGGGTGCCAGCCGATGCAGCGCTCTTAACTGCGGATGATTTGATGGTGGATGAATCGTTGCTCACTAGCGAGTCTCTGCCTGTTGCGAAAGTCACCGAGTCCGCAGGCTACCTGGTGCCGGGTCCTGAGGCAGATGCCAGTGCGGTTGCTCACAGCAGCGTCTTTTCCGGTTCGGACATCTGCACTGGAATGATGTCGCTGCGTGTGTGGTGGTTGGCTGCCTCAGTCTGTTTGGTCTCGTATACCAAAGAGGCGTTAGCCGGACGTGGCGCGGTCTGCCCTGTGTGTCGCGGCGAACTGATTTTAACGTGTGGGATAGGCGTTTCGGTAGGCGGCTGTGGCGACTAACAGGCTAAGTGCGCAACTGGCGATCATTCCATGAACGCCAACGGCCTGATACACGTGCCCCGCCATGGCGGGTCCTACAATAGAGCCGATTC
Organism: uncultured Pseudomonadota bacterium; assembly: GCA_903929455.1. Taxonomy (GTDB): domain Bacteria; phylum Pseudomonadota; class Gammaproteobacteria; order Steroidobacterales; family Steroidobacteraceae; genus CAIKZZ01. Next base: position 5,745 of record CAIYVA010000029.1, read on the forward strand.
CCAATGCGGCGGCTGGCAAGGCGGCTGCTTTGCCTGTCACATCGAGTCGTGCGACGAGGCTCAGCGTAAACGTCATCACGCAAGTAGCCAGTCCTAAAAACAAGAGGCTGCCCGCTGCGAATCCAACGCGCGTAGGCCAATAACTTAAAAAAAACAGGCCGGTCATCATGGTTAGGAAAGCGCCTGTCATCGGCGCGCGCCTGGCACCAATGTGGCCCCACTGACCCGCCGTGAGTGCAAGCAGGCTGCTCAGGGCGACGGTGATCGCCAGTACGGCGCCTGAATACTGTGACGTTAACCCGGCTTCGGTGGCCACGCGGTCCAAGAAAGACCAAGCACCCGTGATGCCAAGGTAGGTAGTTGCCACGGCGCACAGGGCCAGACGGATGGGTATCGCGTCATGGCGGGGTGTGTCGCTCGCCTGCGTTTTTGGCGCTGACCCAACTAGACGGATGCCCTTGGGTAGCCAGGCAACGGATAGGGCGGTGACTGTATTGAGTCCCAAGAGGAGCAGGAGTGGCCGTGTCATGTCCCCATGGGAACTCACCAGCGGCAGGGCATACAGCAGGAGTACGCCCGGAATGCTGCCCAAGCCCCATTGCCATCCAAAGGCGCGGTCAGGGTTAGCACTGCGGGTAATCATAGCGATCATCAGTGAGTAGACGCCGCCAAAGCCAATACCTGCGAGTGCGAAGGCGGCCATCAACGAGGCGACCGAGTGAAGGGCAATCGCCGTAGCCAAGGACGCCACACCTAACGCTGCGAACGCGGCTGTCGCTGATCGAAGGCGGACCCAGCGTAGCCATAGCGGCGCACTGAGTGCAATCACCGTAGCACCTGCGCTGTAAGCGGCGCCAATATCGCCCAATTGACTGTTCGAGAAGCCGTACGCGCCTGCTAACCCGCTCAGTAATAACGGCATGGCCGTGCGCACCGTGAAATGCGTGCTGGTGAGTGTCGCTGCGCACAGCGCGATGTTGCGTTCTACCGATCTGCCTGTGGTTGCGCTCATGGGTGAGCGCGCCGACGGCTGTTCATGTCGATTGCCCTGCGTTGACGCAACGCCGGCCTGCCGGCTGCGCACGCGCGTGTGCCTGGCAGGTCAGTGGCGTTCAGATCGATAGTCAATGGATTGATCGCGCGCCACACCGGCGACGACCGTGCTTTCGGTCCGTAGGCGAACCCACGTATACCAGCCGACACCGATGATGAGATAAGCGGCAAAGTACAAAGGAAACCGATCCAGTGGCGCTGCAGGACGCGGCCACACCGTTGATATCATTGGCGGAATCATGCACGCAATCGCTAGTATGGAAGCGCACAGGCTTGAGAAGGTCAGTTTTCCAATGCGCTTTAGGTAGGTGGGTGCTGCGACAGAGACTGCGACGTAGACCACCAAAAATCCATAGGTCGCTATCGTACTTAAGTTATTGAACACATCGAGCACAGTAGCGCCTTGCTGTAGTAGCGCGGCGGGTACCAAAAACACAATGAGTGAAGCTGCCGTCACCGCATGGTGCGGTGTGTCATTGGTGAGGTGGGCTTTGGCTAAGTGCGAATGAAAGATGCCATGCCGGCCCATGGTAAAAATAATACGTGCGCCCGCGCTGATACTGGCCAAAGTGCAGGCGAATAGACTGATGACAGCGCCCACCGAAATCAGCACGCCAAAGATGGGTTGGCCGATGCTGACCGACAGATCATTGAAGGGTGCTGTGCTCGCACTGAGCGAGGTGGGGAGGGCTTTGAAGCCGAGTACCGCGATGTAGGCTGTGACCATGAAAAAGAGCCCACTGATGATGGCCGATAAAATGACTGAGCGCGGGATGGTGCGCAGTGGATTACGCGCTTCTTCGCCCAACGTGGTCGCGCTCTCAAAGCCGACGTAACTGAAGAAAGCCAAAATCAGCCCGGCTTTAAGACCACTGAGATCGAGGTGTGTCAGGTTAAGTTGGGTGGTATCAAAGGCCGTGCCGCGTGCCTGTACGACGAGTGCGCCGAGTGCCAAGATCAGCGCCATCGAGGCCACTTCGAGTATCAGCATAACGCGTGTAGATAAATTGACGTCCCGGTAGGCTGTCCACCAAGCAAGGCCAGAGCCTATGGCAAACAGGACTAAGGGTGGGGTATGCCAATGAAGGGCATCGAGCAGTAAGCCTGCGTAATTCACCGATCCTGCGAGCACTGCGGATGCAGTGAGCAGATAAGCCAAAATCAGGCACCAACCTGTGATGAAGCCGGCGTTCATGCCAAGACCGCGGGTGACGTAAGAATAGAGAGAGCCGGGCGTCGCGGAGCGCTTGGCGAACTGATTGATGTTGGTGCCGACCAGAACCAGTCCGATGGTGGCGAATAAGTACGCGAGCCAAGTGGCGGGTCCAGCTGAGGCGAATACCAAGGGCACGATGACCGCTGGCGTCAGCGTCGGTGAGATATTGGCAACCGACTGTGACAAGGTCTCTGGGAAACTCAGGCAGGTGGCTCGTAGCCCGTAGTGACCTTTGCTGTCGATGCTCATCAATGCCCTCTGTGCTGTTTAGTGATGCGATAAACGGTGATGCTAGATGGGTAGAGCGACTGGCGAAGCGATCTGCGTCAGTCGCTGATCATCAGTGCCCTAGACCAAACACATAATACTTTCGGATCGTTTCATGCACCGTCCAAATACCCTCGGCGCCTGCTTCGACCACGAACACGTCGCCTGCTTTAAGCTCGACGGGAGCTTGTCCCTTGACGGCAATGGTGCAGCGTCCGGCCAGCAGATGGCAGTATTCCCATGCATCGTATTTGATGGACCATACGCCCGGGCTCGATTCCCAGATACCGGCGAGCAGCTGTCCATCGTCTGAGGTATGAAGATTCCATGTTTTGGTATGGGGGTCACCGCTGACCGCGGTACCCGGCCAAGGCGCATCGGTCTCTAAAGGTGCAGATAAGGTTTTGAAGTCGAGCACTCGATTGGCCATGGATTTCTCTTGGGTTGTTTGGTCTTTAAAAAAAATAAAAATGTGATGTGTTTGCACCGCATTAACGTCGTTGACGGTATCGCGTCGGGGACCAGAGATCAACCGCGCTTGCTCGTTTATAAGACGAGTGCGCGCAGTGAGTCGCAGGCTTGCTGAGCGCTTGATGGAAGGCGCCGGCGCTGAGTCCCTACGCGGTGCGTTCATCGGCTGATGGGGTGTGTGATCCGACTGTGCGCGGGGGCGCTTTTTGGGTGGGCGAGGTGATCGGCATCGAATCGGACGTCGCTTGCTCACGGGTTTGTAACCAAGGAGGCATGTCATCGGCACACAATAAAGTCTTAAACTATTGATTTATATGAAAATCTGAGTTACCGATAACGCCATTGCCGCGCCATCACGCCTTTTCGAGCATCCGCCGCTGTTATCTGTCCGTCACAGTGCGTGCATAAAATAACGGTTCGACACGGGGATTTCTCGGCTCCGTTGGTGGTTGGGTCTGGTTCCCTTTCCTTTTAAATAATCAACTCAGAGGCAAAAGTTTATGCGTACCTCTTTTGGGCGGATCGTGATCATGATGGCGATGGGCACACTGGCCTCATCTAGCGTGTTGGCTGAAGGTCGGGATGTGATCAAGGTCGTCGGATCGTCGACGGTTTACCCATTCTCGAGCGTCGTAGCCGAGCACTTTGGTAAGGGTGGGAAGTACAAGACACCCGTGGTTGAATCAAACGGAACCGGCGGTGGTTTTAAGTTATTTTGCGCCGGCGTTGGCATCGACACGCCGGACATTAATGATGCCTCGAGACCCATCACAGATTCTGAGAAGAAGACCTGTGAGGCCAATGGGGTCGGGCGTGTGGATGAGCTCACCATTGGTTTCGACGGTATTGTATTGGCGCAAGCCAAAGGTGGTAAGGCATTCGATGTGACCTTAGAGCAGCTCTACAGAGCCGTGGCTAAGACGGTAACAGTAGACGGCAAACTCGTTCCAAATCCTTATAAGAGTTGGAGTGACATTGATGCTGCCCTACCAAAACGCCCGATTTCTGTATTAGGACCAGCCACCAACCACGGTACACGGGACGCGTTCGTAGAATTGGTTATGAATGTCGGATGCGATTATTCCGCTGTTATTAAAGCCCTGCCTGCTGATGAAAAGAAGAAAACCTGTGGCACGATGCGTGAGGACGGTGCGTGGACCGACGTATCGGAAGATTACGCGCTGATCATGGGAAAAATTAAGAACGACAAAACGGCTGTCGCTGCATTCACATTTTCCTATCTCGACCAAAACCGTGAAAAAATTCAGGCTGCCAAGATTAACGGTGTGGCGCCTTCGGTCGAGACGATTGCATCTGGTCAGTATCCGATCTCGAGGCCTTTATTTATCTATGTAAAGCATGCGCACATCGCATCGGTGCCTGGCATGGCAGATTTCGTACGGGAGTACGTCAGCGAAAAAGCGGCGGGTAAAGATGGCTATTTGGAAGAAAAAGGATTGATTGCATCACCGACTAAGCTGCTAAAAGCGCAGCAGGCGATTGCTAAGACCCTGTAAGGGTGACGTGATGATTTGAAGGATGCGTGCACGTTGGCACGCATCCTTCTGTTTGGCGACGCTCCACTAAACTAACGCGGCCCCGTTCTTTAGTGCGCCGCCTTGTCCTCTAGCGGGAAGGTCGCGGCACCACCTGACTCCAAGGCGCGTCCATCCGATGGTGCGGCCGCGGCTGCTGGTGTGGGCTGTGGCGTGTCGCGTGTCGGTGAGGCGCTCTTCGTGTTCGTTGTTGCCACCGTTACACGATCCAGTTTCTGTAAGAGTGCGCGTGCGGCGGCAGGCGTGCTAGGGCCGTTTGGCGCCATAATCTCAGAACCTAAGATACCGGGATGCTGGTAAAAGCTTGCATTGGCGGATCCGTCGATGGTGATGATGCTGCCATCAATGGATACACCGGCGAACAGTCCTTTAGACCGCGAGTAGCAGTAGACCTCTGATAGTCCGATGTCGGTTGCTGCAGAGGCTTGGCGGCCGACGGGGCCGGTCGCCACCGACGCATCTACGCCTAAGGTGAGTTTGCCGCCAGTAATGCCTTCTAGGCTTCTACGGGTGGTGAAAATCAGGATGATATCGCTGGTCTGGATGCCTGCCTGCCAGCCGATGCTGCCGCCAGCCATGTTAATGAAAACGGGGTTGCCCCAGTGTCCATTGGGATTCCGTGCTGAGAGGACGCCTTTGCCGCCCCGGCCGCCAAATACCAGTCCGACCTTAACGACCGTAGGCAATATGGCAATGCCTTCTGCGCGCTGCAGTAGCCAGTTAGGAACAGACAGGTCTGGCATCGATTGGGTCTCGCCCAATACGCCGGTGGCGTCCGCCAGTCTGGCGTCTTCACGAGGACCTGCAAAGGCGCTGGCGGAGAGGGTGAGGCACAAAGCGGCAGTGATGAGGCGACGATGAATCAACATGCGTAACTCCCTGGGGGTGGTCTGGGGCGTGATCTTGCTGAGTAAAGACTCGAAGTGCCCTGGATGGTTCCCTATCATAACAGTCCGAGGGTCATTTTCCTGCTGGGCTACGTCGGTCAGCATTCGTCTTGACGCGTTAAGCGGACGCCGCCGGGAGTCTCTTTTGACCCATCTCTAGATTTAAGATGCCGGCAACGATTAGCGCCATGCCTAGCCATTGGGGTGTGGTGAGGTGCTCATCGAGTAGCCAGGTGCCCAGGAACACGGTGACGGGTGGTCCGATCGTGCTCATGATGGAGGCGCGCGGCGCGCCTAATCGGCGTACCCCTTCCGCCATGGCGAGCATCGGTACGACGGTACTAAACACCACCAGACAGGCCATCAGCACGCTACCCCGTGTATTCCACACCTGTACGGTCGCATCGGTGACCATAAAAAAGTGACCGACTAGGCAGCCTGTGGATGCCAATAGCGCAACAAATGTGAAGGCAATACTGCCGATGCGTGGTGTGTAGCGGGCACTCACCAGATAATAGGTTGCCGAGGTAAGTGCGGTGGCAAGGACAAGCCCCGCGCCAGCGAGGTTTCCCTTAAGAACAGTCATGTCTAAGCCCGTCACCACCATTAAAATGCCGGCATACGTTAGGAGCAAAGCGATCAGTACATGCGGTGCAGGTCGCTCACGGTAGATCAACGAATGCAGAATAACGATCATGGATGGATAGGAGAACAGCAGAACGCGCTCAACACTGGCGTGTATCAGTAGTAGCGCCTTGAAATCCATCACTGCGCCGATGTAATAGCAGAATATTCCTGCGAGGGCTGCTGCCAAGACAGCTTGGCTGCTGAGTGACTTCAGCGTCTTCCAGCCAATGGCATGGATTGCCCAGAGGGCCACAATCGGCAGCGCAAAGAAGGTGCGTGTCGTCAACACCGCATTCACGCTCCACCCATCCGCATACAGCAGCTTGGCGAACACGCCTTTTGCAGCGAAGCCTGCGGCGCCTATCATCGTAAAAAAAATACCGAGCACTACGTCGCTGCGGGCTCCCGCTAGGCGTTTCATGGTTGAGGTTTGTCCACATGCCATGTGGTGAATGTGTCTGTATCGATGCGCTCAGGGCGATATTGATTAACAATCGCATTGCGATCCGCATAGCCGAGTGACATGCCGCACACCAAGGTGAGTTCGAGTGGTATCTGTAGATGCGCTTTGATGATCCGGTGGAACGGTAGCCAAGCGGCTTGGGGGCAGGTTGCGAGACCATGTCCTTGCGCAGCGAGCATCACCGACTGAATGAACATGCCGGTGTCGAGCCAACTGCCGACACTGAGTTTGGGGTCAAGGAAAAAAAATAGGCCCACTGGCGCGTCGAAGAAGCAGAAGTTACGAAGCTCCTGAGCCTGCGAGCGGATGTGATCGCCTTTGACGATTCCGAGCGTACCGTACAGACCCCAACCGCAGGCGCGGCGGCGGCCGATATAAGGCTCATACCATGTCGATGGATAGTAGGTGTACTCGGGGTGGTGCTCGGCGGAGGGCTGTGTCGCTGCTAGGGTGACGGCATCGGCAATGGTATTTCGCGCAGTGCCTTGAGTGACGTGTACTTGCCACGGCTGAATGTTGCTCCCGCTCGGTGCAAAGCGGGCGGCATCCAAAATAGCGGCCACCGTAGCCTTAGGCACTGCGTCAGGCAAAAATGCGCGCGTCGAGCCGCGACTGGTCAGGGCCTTGATGACATCCATGGAAATCGTTCCTGTCGCTCAGAGCGCTCAAAAATCCGTGATAACGCAGCCGACACATGGCGGTTACGGCTGTTATTTTCGCACAAAATGCAGGCGCAGACGCGCCTATGCGACAGGCTGATGAGCCTTTGCCTGATATGATGTGCCATCGCTTTGCAGCCTGTTGGATCCGCTGACCCATGTATCGTCACAACATCAAGTTTCCGGTCAAAGATGAGCCCTTACGAGACGATGTGCACGCCTTAGGCGCGCTGGTCGGGGAAATTTTACTGGAGCAATGTGGCACGGAGTGTTTTGAGCGCGTAGAGGGTGATCGCGTTGCTGCCATTCGTCGTCGGGACGGGGAGCCGGGTGGTGAAGCCGAGTTATTAGCCCGAACCGTGGGTCGCGAGCCTGGTCAGGCGCGCGACTTGGTGAGAGCGTTCTCCACTTGGTTTCAGGTCGTGAATCTAGCGGAGAAAGTGCACCGCATCCGGCGTCGACGTGAGTACCTCAATCAATCTAATCAGCCACAGCCCGGTGGCTTAGAGGAGGCGCTGGCGTTGATGGCAGCGGATGGGGTGTCGCGGGCCGATCTCGACCACATGTTGGCATCATTGATGATCTATCCGGTGTTTACCGCGCATCCGACTGAATCGACGCGCCGCACCATTCTACGTAAGCAGCAGCGAGTGACGGATCTGTTGTTGGATCGGTTAGATCCTTCGATGACGCCGATGGAGCGTCGCGCGACGTGGGAGCAGATTCGTACAGAGATCACCTCAGGTTGGCAAACCGAGGAGCATCCGCGCAATCGTTTGACGGTTGACGATGAGCGTGAGCACGTGTTGTTTTTCTTAGCTGAGATTTTGTATCGCTTGGTGCCTGGCTTTTATGAAAACCTAGCGTCCGCCATTGAGAGTCACTTTAAAATGCCGGTCGTGGTGAGTGAACTACCAAAGATCCTGCGTTTTGGTTCATGGGTCGGTGGCGATATGGATGGATCACCCGACGTACATGCGAAGGTGATTCGTGAGACCTTGCAACGCCAACATGTGGTGATTCTAAAAAACTACGTCGCAGAGATCGAGCGGCTCGGCGAGCGGTTATCGCAAAGCGCGAGTCGGGCCGGGGTGTCTCGTGCCTTGCAGGCGCGCATCAATCAGTATGTTGCCGCGCTACCAGAAGCGCGTGAAAGCGCGCCAGCACGCCATGACTCCATGCCCTATCGACAGTTTTGTGCACAAATTGTAGTGATGCTGCGAAACACCCATGAAGGGCTTCCGCACCGTTATGAGTCGGCAGCGCAGCTGGCGGCTGATCTGAAGTTAATGGCAGACAGTTTGGCTGCGCATCGTGGTGATCACGCCGGCTTATTTTATGTTCATCGTTTGTTGCGTCGTCTGGATACCTTTCAGTTTTATCTAGCGACGCTGGATGTTCGTCAGCATGCAGACGTACATCGATCTGTGGTTGGGCAAGGTCTTGGTGATCCGTTGTTTGCAACGCGCACATCTGCAGAGCGGCTAGAGCGACTGCGTGTGGCGCTCGAGAAAGATGAACCGCCCAGCGAAACGTTGGACGCTGCGGGGCGACGCTGCTTGGCGGTTTTCGAGCAGATGATGCAGTGTTGTCATCGTTATGGCAGGGAAGCCATCGGTGATTATGTGATCAGTGGCGCTGAAGCGGCCGATGACGTGTTGGCTGTCCTGTTGTTGGCGCGTTGGGCCGATATTATCGATAAAAGCACCGGTCAGGTGCCGATAGACATCACGCCTTTGATTGACTCCATGAGTGCGTTGGCTGATAGCGCTGTGACCATGCAGTCGTTGTTTGCAGAGCCGTGTTATCAGCGTCACTTGCAGGCGCGTGATCGTAAGCAGCGCGTGATGGTTGGCTATGGCACCAGCAAAGAGGGCGGATTAATGGCCTCGCGCTGGGCTTTGTATCAAGCGCAGGAACAAATGTCTGCAGTCGCCACTGCAGAATCGGTCGCGCTTACCATTGCGCATGGCCGCGTGAGTGCGACCAGTCGTGGTACCAGTCGAGTGGCGACGCTGTTTAAATCCTCACCGCCCGGTAGTTTTTCGGGTGTGTTGCGCGCCACTGAACAGGGCGATGTGATTCACCAGCATTACGTATTACGACCGATCGCCATGCGTAGCTTAGAGCAAGCCTTTGGGGCAGCGAGTCAGGCGCTCGTGAGTCGTGCCCCGCGAGCGGTGCGAGCGCCGGCGTGGGTTGAGGCATTCACGGTCTTGAGTCGGGTAAGCGCACAGGCCTATCGAAGCCGAGTGCACGAGGCGCCAGGATTTTTTGAGTATTTTCGCGCGGCAACTCCGATTGATGTGATTGAGCGCATGCAGATCGGTTCGCGTCCCACGGCCCGTTCCGGCCGTCTGGGTATGGATGCGTTGAGGGCGGTGCCCTTTGGTTTTGCGTGGAGCCAGAGTCGGCATTTCCTGTCGGGGTGGTTTGGGGTGGGTACTGGGTTGGATGCGGTGGCGTCCGGCGTAGGCGTTACTGTTTTACAGGCCATGATGATCGAGGTCCCTCTGTTCGTTACCTTGTTCGACGAGGTGGAATACAGCTTGGCAGTCGCTGATATGCCGATTGCTGCTTGGTATGCGCAATTAGCGCCACCTGAGCAGCAGCATCATTTCGCGGCGATCTTGGGCGAATATCAGCGCACTCGAGACTGGGTGCTTAGGCTTCGTGGTGAGCGCGCGCTATTGGATGTGGATACGGGTATTCAGCGCGCCATGAAGCTTCGAAATCCGTATATCGATCCAATGCATCTCATGCAAATCGATTTATTGCGTCGCTGGCGCGCGGTCGACTGTCCGGTAGGCGATATGCAAGAGGCATTAATTGCCAGTGTCGGCGGGATCTCGCAGGGTTTACAAGCGACCGGTTGAGACGATCAGCATTCCGGGACATTGACCGCGAGACCACCCTGCGAGGTCTCTTTGTAAATAGAGGACATGTCCTCGCCCGTTTGTCGCATGGTGGCAATGACTTGATCTAGGGATACTTTGTGCGTGCCGTCGCCATGCATCGCGAGGCGAGCGGCATTGATGGCTTTGACAGAGCCCATCGCATTGCGTTCGATGCAGGGGATCTGTACTAGACCTGCGATGGGATCGCAGGTCAGGCCGAGATTGTGTTCCATGCCAATCTCAGCGGCATTCTCAATGTGCTCATTGCTGCCATTCAGTGCAGCCACTAGCCCCGCAGCAGCCATAGAGCAGGCAACGCCCACCTCACCTTGGCAGCCCATTTCCGCACCTGAGATCGATGCGTTTTTCTTATACAACATGCCGATGGCCGCACTGACCAGCAGGAAGCGAATCATGCCCTCATCCGAGGCGCTAGGCTCGAAACGCCGGTAGTAGGCCAGTACCGCTGGAATGATGCCCGCTGCGCCGTTGGTAGGAGCCGTGACCACTCGCCCCCCTGCGGCATTTTCCTCGTTTACCGCGAGGGCGTAGGCGTTGACCCAGTCCATCGCGTACATCGGCGAGCCCGGATTAGCTTCCATCAGTAGTTTACTTAGCTTCGGTGCGCGACGACGGACTTTGAGTACGCCTGGGAGAATGCCTTCCGCTGCGAAACCGCGTTCCATGCACGATTGCATGACGTGCCAGAGCTTCATTAGATGCGCGATCGTTTGTTCTTTCGGTCTAAACGCGTTTTCGTTGGCCATGACTAGCTCATGCAGTGCCAAGCCATGGGCATTGGCAATACTCAGTAGCTCGGTGCCAGAGTTAAAGTCATAAGGGATCGTTACTTTTGCGCCAACCGCTGAGGGCGCGTTGATTTCATCTGCGCGCGCGATAAATCCGCCCCCAAGGGAGTAATACTCTTCGCGTAGTAAAACGTGATTGTTGGCATCCAACGCGGTAAAGCGCATACCGTTAGAGTGGTGCGGTAAGGTTTGATCGCGATGCCAAAGCACATCCATCGGCTCATCAAACGGTATGAGCTTTTCGCCGGCTAGCAGCAGTTGTCTCACGTGCCGAATGCGCTGTAGCGTCGGTTCGACCAAGGTGGGATCTAACTCGTCCGGCGCATGGCCCTCAAGGCCGAGTAAAATAGCCAAATCGGTGCAATGTCCGCGGCCCGTGAGGGCTAGCGAGCCGTACAGTTGAGCGCCCACCTTGGCCGTGCGCTCGAGTAATCCTTGCTCGCGCAGTGTGTGCGCAAAACGCCGAGCCGCATTCATTGGGCCCATGGTATGCGAGCTGGAGGGGCCGATGCCGATTTTGAAAATATCGAGAACGCTGAGTGTCATAGGCGCAGTTTGACTGGGTTAGCGGTATACCGCAATTCCCATCGGCGCTGATTGGGTAGACAATTGACCCGTCCGTCACCGTTGGCAGGCTGGGGCGCCTCAGTGGGCTGCATTTTGTTCGTGCAATGACCCGCAGTCCATACCCTGTGGCGGTGTGCTTTGTGCGTGTCGTGCGTATCCAGAGTGCGTCGTGAAACAGCGTTATGAGGCCGCTGGCCTGCTCGTTCAGTTGCCGACGACGTCGGTCACTGCATGGCGTATTTTTAACAGCGGTCACACCGCTTTGGGGGCGATATGTCTGAACAGTCACTGTCCGTTTTGTTGACCAAATTACATGCGGCACTGGCCGACAGGCCAACGATGAGTTCGGATGAGCGGCGATTAATTGATGTGGTGATCGCCGATCTCCAGAAAGTAGATCGTGCCGTTGATACGCGACAGGGTCTGAGTGAGCTGGTCGTCCACTTTGGCGTGAATCATCCCACCGTGGCCGGTGTGCTGCGCGAAGTGATGTCTTTGCTTTCGCACGCGGGTGTCTGAGCGTGCCCGAGGCTTTGTCTTTAAGGCTCGCTACATCGGCTGACTTGCCCTTTGTGATGGCGACCGAGCGTTTGCCTGGCTATGAACATTTGACGGCGCAATGGTCCTTAGAGGAGCACCAGTGGGCACTGGCGCAAGCGCACACCCGTTATTTGCTTGCGCTCAGTCCCTCACGGGGTGAGGTCGGATTCGTGATTTTGCAGCCCGTGGCGGATCAGCATGAGGGTACTAAGCTTAAGCGAATGTGTGTCAGTACCCCTGGGCAGGGCGTAGGGGGTCAGTTTTTGAGTGCAGTGATTCACTGGGTATTTGATCGCTTGCCAACCGACCGGCTATGGCTAGATGTATTTAGTCACAATGAACGTGCGCGACGTGCCTATCGCCGCGCGGGTTTTTCTGAAGATGGGACATTGCGAGCGGCTTATCGGTGCTCGGACGGATCCATAGCGGATCGCATACTCATGTCCGTACTGCGTTCCGAGAGGTGCGTATGAAATGGGTCATGGCCGTGTGCTTACTCAGTATGACTTATTTAGGTGGGCGTACGCTTGCCGCATCGCGTCTTGCGCCGGATGAATGGCCATCCACCGTTGTCACTCAGGTAGCCAGTTCGCACAAAGTGGTTGCTCTCACCTTTGATGCGTGTGAAGCCGGTACACGCATGCCCTTAGATCAGTCGATCATCGATGTTTTACTGGCGCGGCGCATCCCATTTACCGTATTTATGGGCGGACGATTTGCGCGTGATAACAGTGCAGAAGTACGCGCACTGGCCGCGTTACCCTTTGTCTCTATTCAAAATCACAGCTGGAGTCATCCGAAGGATATGCGCGCCCTCACTGATGAGCAGGTGCGCGTAGAGGTCACTCGGGCTCAGCAGATGTTGACGCAAGTCACGGGGTACACACCTACTTTGTTTCGATTTCCCGGCGGCCACGCAGATCAACGAACGGTTGATCTGGTGCGAGACATGGGTCTGCAGGTGGTGCACTGGCGTTGGCCTGAGGGTGATCCGGATCCTCGCATGGATGCCGATGCGATGGTGGCACGAACGCTTGGGCGGACGCGATCGGGCGATATTTTGGTATTTCACATCAACAGTCGCGGTTGGCACACCGCAGAGGCGCTGCCCCAGATTATTGATGGCCTCAGTGCGCGTGGGTTTCAGTGGGTGTTGTTGGATCAAGCGTTGCGATAGCCAAGATGCGCATACGAAAGCCCGATGAGGGGAGGATGCCTACGGCGCATCGTGCCCCGCCAACGGGCGACCCGTGGCGGTCGCGCGTACGATCGCTTCGGCTAGATAGTCAGGTGCCGCGGCCGTTTGGGCGCGACGCTCCGATTGTGACAGGGTGACATGAGGATCGCTGGCGCCTGCGCGTAACGCGGCATCGAGGGCTAAGGCATGCGCAATGTCGCGTGCGTATGCGATGGCCTGATCAGCGTCATTGAAATCTCGACTGCCTTTGGGGTCATGTACCCGAAAAAGTTTAAAAGTCGGTTGATTAATGACGATATCGACGTTTTGTGAGACCACGCCTGCGACGGCGCCGACGGCGTTACAGACGGCGGCATGTTCAGGGATGGACAGTGGGGTCGCGAGCCGTTTGGCTACGAGATCGTAGTAAGCGCCCACCGGTGCGCCGATGGCCACCAAGGGACAGGCCAGTTCAATGCGCGCATTCAATAAAGACGAAAACGGCTTACCGGCAACGACATCGTGCATCAGTTGATCGCCTAGCGTCCCGAAGCGACCATTCTTGGCCTCAATCGCGGGGTCCTGTGCGAGTGCGGTGTCGAGAATAATGCGTCCAGAGGCTTGTACGACATGCTCATAGACGCGCTCGCACAGCGCCTCTACCGTGACCGCCGTACGCGCGGCGCGCGTATTGCGTTCTTCAACGGTGAGAATCTGCGCGCCGAGGCGAGCCGCTTCCGCATCCCATCCAGACTGACGACCTAAGATGTGCATCGCGTCACTCGGTGTAAATGCGGCGATCGTGGCAAGGCCCGCGTCCGCTAAGCGCTGCAGGGCATGCAACCCGGCAACGCTGTTGACGAGCGTCGAGGCTTTTACGGGGTGCGTCTTAAGTGCATCCCAAACGCGACGATCTAGCCCTTCGATGTGGGTGGGTGCTTCTCGGCCTGGATTTCTGAAAGCGAAGTGCGCGGGGAAATCAGGCAGAGTCTCTTGCTGCGCGAGTAATCGCAGTTCTGCCAAAACCGTCGGTACTTGGTGGGCAAGTAAGCTGAGTGGCATGGCTTTGCGTGGCCCCACCAGTAAGCGGCTGTCACGCGAGAAGCTGACTTCGCTGTCGCCTCCTAGGCCAGTCGTTCGTACATCGACCGCCTCTACCATGGTGCGCCATCCGCCAATCAATGCGCCATCCGGACTGATCACCGGTCGGCCGCCACGGACCACGGCCACATCGGTGGTGGTGCCGCCCATATCCGACACCACAAAATCTTTAAGGCCGGTCAAAAACCCGGCGCCGACCACGCTGGCGGCAGGGCCTGACAGAACCGTTTCGACTGGGTATTCAAGGGCTAGGCTCGCTTTCATCAGAGAGCCATCTCCCTTGACGATCATCAGGGGTGCGGCGACGGCTTCGGCCGCTAAGACCTCTGTGAGGGCCTCTACTAAGTGGCGGATTTGTGGTGTGAGACGTGCATTCAGTGCAGCGGTCAGTGCGCGTCGTGGCGCGTCGAGCTTGGAGCTCAGTTCATGGGCGCAGGTCACTGATTTATTGCACAGGGTACGCACACGTTCACGCGCCCGTAACTCGTGACTGGGGTTGCGTACCGAGAAGTGACTGGCGATGGCAAAGGCTTCTACTTTGGCACCATATTGTCTAACCGCTTCATCAATGGCCGCCTCATCCAGTGGATGAGATTGATCGCCGGTGGCGTCATGGCCGCCGGTGATTCGAACGATCATGCCACCCCGTTCCTTGGCAAGCCCTGAACGCTCAACCATGGCGTCATCAAATCCGATCAGCAGGGTGCAGATGGGACTAAAACGATTTTCAACGACGGCATTCGTGGCGAGTGTCGTCGATACGGAGACCAGACTGACGTCTTCGCGTTTGGCGCCCTGCGGCAATGCGGCCAACACATTACGGATGGCGCCACCGATACCGATGGCGAGATTCCAGTGGGTCGTTAATGCTTTGGCAGTAGCGACGACTTGTTGCTTGGCATCCAACAAGACTGCGTCTGTAAACGTACCGCCGGTGTCTAGGCCAAGCCACAAGTCATGTGATGTTGGGCTGTGTGACGAGGGCGTTTTGGGCGTCACAGGGTCATGCGTCATGAGAAGGTCCAAACGGTCGGCAGTAGGGTAGAGAGACGTGCGAACAACTGACTCAAGCTGCGTCTCTGCAGGCAGTTGAAGCCGCGGTGAGCACGGTCGAGATGCTAGCACGCACGTGGCAAAGGGGCTGAGTAAATTATTTGAATCAATAGGTTAGAGTAAATAACCGCACTGGATTGGCAGGTGCGCCAGCGGTCAATAGTCGAGCACCGAGGTGTGTTGCCCTAGACAGACCGGCTTAGGCGCCCGACGTTTATGGCCCTCTTTGGAATAGCAGGCGGCCATTGACGATGAGGATGCCGATCAGCACGAGGATAGCGCCCGTACCGAAGCGCGACTCTATGGTGTCGCCTAGCAGTGCATGGCCAAACATCACGCCGAACAATGGAGTCAGCAGTGACAGCAGCATCAGGCGCGAGGTCAGATAGTGGCGTAGCAGACGAAACCAAACGAGATAGCTAATGATTGATATCACCACCGTTTGAAACAACACGGCGGTGATGGCCATGGTCGACCAAGTGACGTGCACCTGATCAGTGGCATAGGCAAAGCAACCGAGTGTTACGGCGGCAATTAATACTTGATAGAGCACCACCTTGGCAGTGGATGCGTGGCTAATGCGACCGCGGCGTAATACAACATTGCTGGCGCCCCAGGCTGCGCCACCGAGCAGTGCGAACAGATCGCCCGTTAACACGTCGATGACTGGTCGGCTGCTGTATGACATGAAGGCGACCGCAATGCCTAGAAAAGCGAGGACTACGCCACACCACTGTGCGCGACTGAGACGCTCTTCCGGTAAAAACTGCATGCCCAGCGCCGTGAAGATCGGTGCTGAATACAGAAAGACCACCGTATGGGCGGCTGTGGTGAGGGTGAGGGCCTGACCAACCAGAATGAATTCGCATGAGAATAGCAGCCCGAGTAGGGCGCCGCTTCTCAATGCCCCATCGTCGAACAGCGTGGCGCCTTCTTGTCGCAAGACCACCAGCGCAAAAAAGACCGATGCCCCCGCAAAGCGGATGGCGAGTTGCAAGGTGGGAGCGATGTCGGAGGACACCGATTTCATGGCGACTTGTTGGAAGCCCCACACGATGCACAGTCCAAGCACCAAACAGGTGGCCGCCAGATCTAGGGGGCGGCGCGTGAGTGGCGCATTGATGGGTTTAGGTGTGGGTGGATTCTCTGCCATGGGTATCTTCGGCGTGTGTGGCCGTGATTATGGCCCACTGGCCACCGGCACGCCATCCTGGCGTAGATGATCGACAGGTCTGCCTAATCAAGGGCTGGCCCGTCGCTCGGGAGGCGATCTTGGGTGCGTGCGTGCTCATGATGCAACGCGCTATACCGTCACTCACGCACCCGTCATCAGGCGCTTAGTGGTGATGGTGATGCGGTTTGTGATTGCCGTGAATCCAGTGCTGTACTTGCGAGAGTCGCGTGGTCTCGGCTTGGGAGTCGGGGCTGCTTTGCACGTTCAGCATATTCGGTAGGCGGCTGGAGAGCAGTGACCACCACTTGCGTGGATAGTCGAGGTAAATAAACGGCGAGTCTGCTTTCTTGCCATAAAGAGCAGAAATCGACACGCGGCTCGGGAATATTTTTTGCGCGATAAAGCGCAGGCGTTCGCTTAGTGAGGCTTTGTCTGTCAGCATCTGCGTGAGTCGTGTGTCTCCTCGGGATTCATAGTCTCGAAGCATCAGTAGTGATGCAGCCTCGACAATGGCCGGTAGTGACGGGTCGTTAAGAGGTGCTACCTCATGCCACTGAATGGGTTGGGGTCCCCAATAGCGTTCGGTCATCTTGAAAGCGAGCACGCAGCTTTTGAGCCAGTCACCTGCGGCCGCACTTTTCCAAAACCCGGGCCAATCAATGGGTTCGCTCTGCAGTAGCCAGGCAATGTCACTTAAGATCAATGGCCCGTTGTCAAATTGGTGATGATCAACCGCGTGCACAATTAAGTGTAAAAGTAAGTCCGTGGGTGACAGAAATCGCAGCGTCTCCGTACCCATGGTTCTCGTAATGCTGCGCTCCCATAGGAGTGTTTCTTCTAATGCATCGGGTTGGTCAAGCACGATCATATTCGGATTTAGCAGCTGTGCATGAATTTCCACGTTGGCGCGCTCTGAGGCGGAACGTAGCGGAGGTAGGTGCTGCGACAGTTTCATAAAAGACAGCGGGTCACCCGGATATTCCGCTACCCGTTTTAAGCCGCCATCGAGGGCGGCCTGATAAGCGTCTAACACCCGACTTTTATGAATGAGGAGATCGAGATCTCTTAGGGGTCTCAAGGCGGCCTTGGGGTAGCTGTGATACGCCAAAAAGGATCCCTTGAGTGCCAGGTAAGGAATGCCCGCCTGTTCTAGAATCCGATGCACTAAGGTGAGTTCACGTTGTAATTCTAAGGCGCGCAGGGTCGATTGTTTATAGCTGGCTTCAAGATAAGCTTTGAAATCAGGGGGGATGGCGAGATCTGCGTGGTGGTGCTGCAGTTGCCAATGCAGCAGTGGTGCAAGGCGATGCGATTTAACGGTGGCTTTGATGGCCACCCAGTCGCTCGCATCCAATTCGGCGACGGCTGCTGTGTCGACTACTCGAATCGATGAGAGCATGTCGAGTAGTAGGGTGTGGCGAAGCGCAGCTGATCTCATGGGATGCGACCTTGCTGTGCCTTAACGTCATCCCAGCTGCCTTGGGCGATGATGCGACCGCCATCTAATATAACGACCTGGTCCGCATGCTCTAAGGTAGGGAGTCGATGGCCAATGATGACCACCGTTAAATCGCCGTGTAGATGCTCGATGGCCTCACGAATCCTAGCCTCGTTATCTACATCGAGTGCGCTGGTCGCCTCATCCAAGATGAGTAGCGCTGGTTTTTTGAGCAGTGCACGAGCTAAGGCCAGGCGCTGCCGTTCGCCGCCCGATAAGAGCACGCCCGCATCACCCACCACCGTATCTAGGCCAAGTGGCATTTTAAATACAAACGTAGCGGCCGCGCGGGTAAGAACGGCATTGAGCGCTTCATCGCTCGCATCCGGTTGGCCCCAGAGTAAGTTATTACGGATAGTGTCGTTAAACAGGAACACCTCTTGCGGTACGTAGGCGACCGAGTGACGCCAGCGTTGACGTAAGGCGCCGACCAAAATATCACCATCGATTAGCACATGACCGCTGTCGGGCGTGATCAGGCCCATCAACAGATCTGCCAAGGTGCTCTTGCCGGCACCTGAGGCGCCCATGATGGCGGTCGTGGTGTGCACTGGAAAGGTGAGTGAGATATCCCCAAGCGCAGGCAGGCCGCGTTCTGGATAACGGACGGCGACGTGTGCTAGGCGAATGTCTGTTTGGATGGTCAGTGGCGCAGTCGCTGCTGGCATGCTCGGTTCTGCATTCTGGGTAGCTTCGTCTAGTAAACGATAGGTATCCCACGCAGCCGGCAGCGCTTGCAGCCACTGTTGATAGAGTTGCTGCAGTTCCGTAAATAAGGGAATCAGACGACTGAAAACAAACACCAGCGTCAGCAGAGTCGGCGTTGCGAGATGCCACAGCGTGAGCCCAAGAAATAAGTAGACGGCAAGAAGGGCTGTGCCACCGACTTGCAGAAAGCCACGCGCGGCACTCGCACTTCGGCTGAATTCGGTTTGTTGTTTTTGTAGCGTATAGACCGTTCGTGAGAAGTCACTCACCAAACGGTTTTCCGCACCCAGTATTTTTGCT
Source organism: uncultured Pseudomonadota bacterium (assembly GCA_903929455.1). GTDB lineage: Bacteria > Pseudomonadota > Gammaproteobacteria > Steroidobacterales > Steroidobacteraceae > CAIKZZ01. Next base: position 24,768 of record CAIYVA010000029.1, read on the forward strand.
AACTTCGCACCTGCAAGGCTTTCATGCGTCTTGGCGTGTAACTCTCGGCTTGCTTTGCTAAGACTTTCGCCTAAGCCAAATGACTTATGCCGTTGCTTTGCGACCAAGACTAGGCCTGCAGCACCGCTTGCGAGCGCTAGGCTCGTCATATAAAAAGACAGTGAAAATGCAACCAACAGATACGCGACGATCGTGGCGAGCTTGCTGATAAAAGAAACGCCCAAACTGAGACCATTGCCAACACGAGTGACGTTAGTCAAAATTAGATTGGAGTGATCCGATTGACGTCGTGCAGAAAGCCACCGCCATTCAGAGAACATGAGTGCCGTAAAGCATCGAGTGCGTAGTCGATCGATCAGTGCAAGCTGCGTGTTGGTCGCAGCTTTGTCACGTATGAACACCAAGATGCTGCGTAAGCCGATGATCACTACGAATAAGCTGAGTAGGCTGCCGGTGGCAATCGGGATGTGTAGATAGCCGAGCGTTTCCCTGATCAGGTGCAAGGTGTCTCCGTTTGACTGACCGGCGCCTTGCAGCAGACTTAATAATGGCACGAGAAGCAGTATGCTGATGCCATCAGACAGGCCAGATGAGATCATGAGCACAAGCAGGCCTGCGATCTTTATAGGCGGCACGTCGACCAGCAAGCGACGGATGGCAGACAGTGAGTTCAAGTGGTTTCAGCCTTTTCAGTATTAGGCCCGGAAAAGCAACCGACGACTGTGAACTGCTCAAAGCCATCGCCGCCCGTGACACGAATGCGTCCAGAGGCAACCCATGCGTGTGCTTGCATGTGCGGTGAGGTGGCGTCTCTCATCAGTCCAAAGTAGATGGCATAGGGGATTGAGTAGACGCCCAATAGGAGTCGCGCAGTGATTGCTTGCGGAAAGCAGTTGGAATTCCACGGTGTGTAGCGTGCGATGGTCTTGACCGTTCTGCCAATGAGTTTGGCGCGATCCTCTTGAGCGGGGGTAAGTACAGGGACCCAAGGCGTGGCCCCTGCCCAGGTGCCTAGATGGGCTGCTAGGCGACGAAACGAAAAGGTAAATATCAAGGCTTTACTGATGCCGAGTAAAAACCATGCTGGTACAAACCACAGCTTGGTGAATAAGGGCTGCTGCCAGAAAGTCAGCGCCTTGCGTCGAAACGTGGATGCCAGTGAAGCGGGAGGTGCCAACGGGTACCCCTCGATATCCTTAACCAACCACCAGTAAGCCGTTTTTTAGCATGACGTGCAGAAAGCCCATCACGTCTTGCTCACATTGCTCTTGCGTCACCGCGTATTCTTTTCGGATCTCAGCACACATCGTCTGGGCAGTCGTGACTGTCGCCAATAACTCCCACACGCGCGGGCCAATGCCGCTGATGCCGTAATAAGATCCCTTTTCGATACTCATCATGACCAGTTCGCCATCCATCTCTGTACCAATCAGATCTGGGTTGCGAGTCAAGCGAGTGGTCAGAGTGAGGTCAGTCGGTGGGTTAATGTTCATAGTGTGAAACGGTGCGGCTTGGGCCAAGGGTGATTCTGCTTTAATTCATTAAAGACTTATCTCAAGATTGTGCCCGAGGATCGGGTTGCATCGAATTTTAAAACTGCTGGATGTGACCATGTTCACGAAAAATACCGCTGCCAGACGATACGGCGCCTACGACTTAGTCGTGCAAAGTGAACTGGAATTACCGGAGTTGCCTGAGTTGCCGATGGGGCCCGGCGATGTCGCTCCAAGTGATGTGCAGATTACGTTTGGATCTCTTTCAAGAGAGCAGTTGCTGGGCGGTGAGTTTGTCTCGCGTTCCTTATGGATATCACCACACAGTCTGTGGCTGCGCATACCTGAGGTTGGTCAGTTTTTGGTCTCTCATGGACGCGAGATATGTATTGATCCGGTGCCAGGTGTAGACGAAGACAGCATTCGGTTGTTTCTACTCGGCTCTGCATTCGGCGCTGTATTGTTTCAGCGCGGCTTACTGGTGATGCATGGCAATGCCATTCAGATTGGTGAGCAGTGCATGATTTGTGTTGGGCCATCCGGTGCGGGTAAGTCCACGACGGCGGCGGGCTTTATGCAGCGTGGCTATTCGGTGCTGGCCGATGACGTGGTACCGATTGATGCAGACTGCCGTGCTTTACCGGGCTTCCCTCGTATTAAGCTTTGGCAGGATGCCGCTCAACAGTTGGCGGTCGGAACCGATGATCTGCGCCGGATCCGTCCAAATTTCGATAAATACAATCTGCCGCTGGAGCGTGCTTTTTCGCTGTATAAATTGCCGGTTCGATGGATTTATATTTTAGATCCAAGGGAGGAGGCGACGACAGTGACGGTGACCCCCATTCATGGCATGAATCGATTCCTGCCGCTCCAAGAGAACACCTATCGGTTGGAGTATCTGCAGGGGATGGCCTTAGAGGCCGAGCATTTGAAGTTGTGCGGCGTTTTGGCCGGGCGGATTCATCTGGCGCGTATTACGCGACCTAAGACTGGGTTTCAGCTCGATGCCCTGATGGATGCCATGTTGCAGGATATGCAGCAGAACCCCTGAGGGGGATCAGGCGATGAGAGGGTTACAGGCTGGCCTAAGCCAGTCTGGCTAGTCAGTTACGATGGCTACCTGTGACGAGCTGTCTATCGCCAAAAAAAGAGCAAAAAAAACCACCCGAGCGGGTGGTTTTTCACGTCAGTCAGACTGAACGTTTCGGTCTTAGCTGCAGAGAAGATCGTCTGCACCGTCGTGGTCGCCATCGCACTGGTCCTTAGGCGGCTTCTGGGTCTCGCGCACGGCCAGCTCGATCAGCTGAGGAGCAGCGTAGGTCTTGAGGTTTTCGGTGTTCATGTGTCGTTTCCCTTTCACTTAAGTAAATCTAGATTCGAATCGAAAAAAAGTTGCTCGGCCGTCCGGGCGCCTTGGCTCTGCAGCCTTGTCAGGAGGTCAGAGGGACCGTTAGGGGGTCTGTCCGTACCGTCGATGAGTCAGCTGATGGGCGAATAGTGCGGGGATTGGGCTTTTGCCCCCACCCCCGTATGGGGGCGAGTTCAGTAAAAAGCCGTTTCAGTCACGTTTTGCGCCCAGACGCGGGTGCGCGCGCGCTGATTTTTAATGGCGAGGACTCTTAAAAAATGTATTAAATACATAAGGTTACGTATTATTTGCGTCGCGTTGGGTGAGTGATGGCTCACGCCCGCTGGCGCCACCTTTTTCAGGGGGGGCGGTGATTTGGTGGTGATTCGGGGGTCTAGGCCTCAGAAAATCCTGATCTGCGCGCCGTTTGCGCTTGGCCACCTACCAGGGCGTGGGCTTGTAGTCTTTTAAAAACTGTCCCCAGGTGTGTTTCCCAGTGATGTGCCCTGCGAAAATGGGATCGACGATGCGTGCGGCGCCATCGATGATATCTAAAGGTGGAGCGAAGCCGTCAGCAGCCTTGCGTGCGGCGTGTACAACCGGATCTTCGTCCGTCACCCAACCAGTATCCACAGCATTCATATGGATTCCATCTTGAATGAAATCCGCTGCACTGGTGCGCGTCATCATGTTCAGTGCCGCTTTGGCCATGTTGGTGTGTGGGTGTTTATCAGTCTTGGTGGTGCGATAAAATTGACCCTCGACGGCGCTCACGTTAACCACATGTTTGTGTGCGCCCGGTGTTTTAACCATCAATGGTTTTAGTCGCGCATTGAGTATGTAGGGAGCGATCGCATTGATTAGTTGCACCTCAAGCAGTTCAGGGGTCTCCACCTCATGCAAGCGTAGACGCCAGCTATTGGTGCGACGTAGATCCACTTGCTGACGATCCTCGTCGAACGTTCCTATTGGGAAGAGGGTCTCGCTATTGCGGTAGTCGTCATCGAGATAGCGGCGCTGTGAGAGGGAGGCGCTATGCAGTAGGCCTTCGCCTTGTGCGCCCATCGTTAAGCCGATGAGTGCACCTGTGTTTTCTGAGGGCTGATTTAGCAAAGTCGCTTGTAGCCTATGGTGATGCGTTAGCGGTCCTAGAAGAGCGTGATTGAGCGTGTGCGGTGTGGCTTTTTCTTTGTCCAATAAATGCTGAAAAAACCCAGCTGGCCGACGCACCGTCTGACAGGCATTGTTCACGATGTAATCCAGACGCGGCAGCCGTTCCAAGAGAAAACGGGTGAATAACTCGACGCTTGGTGTATGCCGGAGGTCGAGGCCGTGGATTTGCAGGCGATCGTAGAAGATCGCAAAGTCAGGTTCTGCGGCATAGCGTTCTGCGGCATCGATGGGGAAGCGTGTAGTGACTACCACATAAGCACCCGCTCTCAGCAGTTTTAAGGACGCCATGAATCCGATCTTGACGCGCGCACCGGTAACCAGTGCGTAGTGTCCAGTGAGATCTGCTGTTTGCGATCGCTTGGCGTAGTTAAAATCACCGCAAGGTCCACAGAGAGAATCGTAGTAGCGGTGTACCGAGCTAAAAGGCGTCTTGCAGATGTAGCAAGTGAGTCCTTGTTTGAGGGTGGGTGGCTCCTCGGTCTGCGCGTTCGGTTCTTCTAGCCACAGCGGTTCATAGGTGGTTTTTCGACGTTGTACGCGAAGACCCGTCTGCTCGATTACGTGTCGATCATGGGCTTGGGCCGCGTGCCGTTCGGCGCGCCTGAAGGCTTTGGCCATCTTCACTAAGCTTGCTTTCTCTGGCTTTGAGACAAGACCTGCCAGAGTGAGTAATTCGCGCCGTTGCGCTTGCGTTAAGTGCGTGAGACAAGCTCGATCCGCATCGATGTGGCGTAGCACCCGTAAGCACGCCTCAAGATCGGCATCCGTCAAGTCAGTGGTGTCATCGTGATTGCTTGCGCTCATGGCGCGTTATTGTAGGACTTTGTTGGCGCGCTGTGCCGGCCATGCCGTCTCTCATTGAGGCGCGCAAGCCTAGGTCGCGTCAGGATCATCACTCGTCATCGGATAGGTGAAATTGATGCAGTAAGCGATGGAGTACGGGGGCTGCGAGAATTCCGGTGACCACCAACAACACCAGCCCGCAATACAGGGCATAGCAGCCTGCGAATAGCTTAGCGGCGTCCGAGTGCATGGTATCCACAGGGCCCATGCCGCCCATCAGCATGGCCGCATTCACGAAAGCATCAACATACGAGAGGCCTTCGAGCCAGTGATAGCCCAGTATTCCAACTAGTAAGGATCCGATCATGAGTAAGGAGGCCAGTGCCCCATGCCGCACGATACGCGCTAAAAAATGCTCTTGGGGTGCGAGAGGATGATGTCTTCTTTCGTACATGGTGCTTGCTCGCTTGGTCGGTTTCAGTGGTCGGAGTGACAGAATCTAAACCTACGGCGTGTGTGTTGACCGCACAGGCAGTCAAGTCATGCGCGCCAATGAATTCGCACCTGGTTGCTAGGTTGCCGGTAAGAGTACCTCAAGTCGCTTCACCAGGCTTGGTATACCCTTTGTTGCCGTTTTATACAGTAGCTCATGATCGATCTGCCTATATTCGTGAGTAAGCATATTCCGTTGACCAATGACGTCGGACCAATGGATTTCTGGATGCGCTTACTTGGTCTGTGGTGAGACGCGTCTAGTTGCTTCATCGATTAATGGGCCGTTCGTTAGCTCGCATGATGATAAGTTCATTCTTAAACTGCGTGAGCGATAGTTCGCTCGGCACAGTAGTTGCCTCTTAGGCAGCAGGCAGTATGTCTCACAGATACGCTGCATCTCGCGACTCAGGGTGATTGTAATTTATTGAATTAAAATGAATTTTAGTGGTCGGGGTGACAGGATTTGAACCTGCGACCTATACGTCCCGAACGTAGCGCTCTACCAGTCTGAGCTACACCCCGTAAAACGTCATCGATGCGGCATCAATAAGATCGGCTGATCGAAAATTCCGCGAGCTGTTGAAGCGCTGTCGTATGGATCGATTCGGGTATCGATTTGAGCGCTTGAATAGCCTAGTCGGCCTCGCTTTTGGCGACAATTACAGTGTACTCAAGGCTCCCGCATGATTCAATCTCGGAAATGACCGCCAGCAAATCCCTTAATCCGCTCGCCTCAATCGCTGAGGTAAGCAACGCTTTTTGAGTCGTCGTTCTGGCCTTTGGCGTCTGGATGAGCGGCAGGGTTAGTGCTCATCATTTTCGCTGTTTTTGCCGCGCTCAGCCGGGCTGGTGCGGTCATTCAGCAAATCATTAACCAGTTGCACGGCATTCACCCAATGATGGCCATGAAGTAGCAAGCGCTGTTTGGTTGGGCAAATTAGTGACGGCCAGTAAGGCCGCTCTGCGCGCCAGAATCAAATAATCGGGTGCTTTCGCGGTAACTTACCTAAAGAGAGTGCTATTCGCTGGTGCCGGTGTAGATAGGCCGAATCAGTTAACTAATCCCATGCATTTGTAATCCACAGGAGCTGCGGCGAAGCAAAGTGCTCAAGCGAGATTGTTTTGCGTGAGCCATTCTTTCAGTGCTAAATCAATTCGGGTTTGCCAGCCGTTACCTGATGCCCTAAACGCTTTAATGACATCAGGTGATAGACGGATCGTGGTCGATACCTTCGTGGCTTCTAGTGTTGGGCGTCCAACGGGGCGCTTATTTTCTTCTTTCATTTTAGGCAGCATGGATCATTGCAGCCGGCAGCATGCCATGCGCCTTAGCCTCTAGGATCACCACCTCGACAGTGGTGCCGTCCGCGGCATAGCTGAAATGTGTATTCCAATCTTGGGACACTTCTTTCGTAATTGGTTTGTCCGATAGTCGGATCACGAGCGTGTCGTCTTTCTCAAAGTATGTGGTTTTCATTTCTTCACTCCGTAACCATAAAGTGATGCATCACTGTTTTAATGACGACTGAATGCTCGAGTACAAGTACTGCACAAATTAGGTTGTCCGATCTATTCGGATAATGTTTATAGACCCAAAGATGAGTCTCATCGCTATATTTGGTCGTGCCTGTATCAATGGTGTCTAGCAACATAATGTGCGAGATCGTGCGCTCAGTCATGCGCAGTTCCGCATGTTCAGTGATCACAATAGGGCGATTAAAGCGCTTGCTAAACATGTAATTAGTGTAACAACAATAATTATGCTGTCAATTTAAGGCCGCGCTGGTGTTGGAGGAAGCATCGTTTGTCTGGGTTTGTCGCGTGTGATCTGTGCGGTGTAATGAAGGCACCAGGAGGTCCCCGATGAAGCGGACGGTATGGCTACAGCAGTCGATAAGCATGCAACTTATTGAGGTTTTTAACGGGGGGGCAGGGCGAATGGGCCAGATTGTCGGGTCTATTCGAATAATGCTTACAGACCAAAAAATATAAGCCTTATCGCTATATTTGGTCGTGCCTGCATCGGTTTTCTTGCGAGCGGCTGTGCCGCGATATCCGTCCGCTTTGCTGAGGATTCGGTGCATCTTGCCTGAGTGATCCGTGAGTGCTTCGGCGGCTTTAACGTCAACTTTAACGTTAATAAGATCGGCTGATCGAAAATTCCGCGAGCTGTTGAAGCGCTGTCGTATGGATCGATTCGGGTATCGATTTGAGCGCTTGAAGAGCCTGGTCGGCTTCGCTTTTGGCGAGCATCGCAGTGTACTCAAGGCTCCCGCATGATTCAATTGCAGCGATGACAGCGGGTAAGTCTTCAAGGCCGCCACTTTCAATGGCGCGTGTCAGTAGCGCCTGTTGCGTCGCTGAGCCGGTGCGTAGGGCATGGATAATCGGCAGGGTAGGTTTGCCCTCAGCCAGATCATCACCGATGTTTTTACCACGCTCTGCGGGACTACTCCGATAATCCAATGAGTCATCTACGAGTTGGAACGCGTTGCCTAAGTGTTTGGCGTAGGTAGCCAGTGCCGTTTGGGTCTTTGCATCCGCGCCGGCTAATAACGCGCCCACCTGTGCGCCGGACTCAAATAAGCGCGCTGTCTTTCGGTAAATCACATCCAAATAGTGCTGCTCACTGGTAGCCGGATTGCGCGTGTGCATGATTTGCAACACTTCGCCTTCAGCGATCACGTTGGTGGCATCCGCCATCACGCCCATCACGGGCAGGCTGTTTAAGCTCACCATTAATTGAAAAGCGCGTGAATAGAGGAAATCACCCACCAACACGCTGGTGGCATTGCCCCATACTTCATTGGCGGTATGTCGCCCACGGCGTTGACTTGATCCATCGACGACATCGTCATGCAGTAAGGTTGCTGTGTGAATGAACTCGATGATGACCGCGCCTGCGATCTGCGGGCCTAATGCTGCGGCACCGGCCGCGCGAGCGGCTAATAAGACCAGTAAAGGACGTAAACGCTTGCCGCCGGCGCCTATGATGTAGCCTGACACTTGGTTTACGAGGGCGACATCGCTGGTTAATTCCCGGCGAATCATGGCATCCACTGCGTCAAGATCGGCCAGCACGCTGTGGCGGATCTGCTCGAGGGGGCTTAGGGCGTGAGACGGCATAGAGGCGGGCATCGTACCGGCAAACCGCCCGTGCCGAAACCCGGCCTACCGTCTGCGTGAGCTCCTCGAAACGAATGAGAAACCCTATAAACCCTAAAGAAACCTAAAATCAGCGACAAAACCCCAGAAACGGGGGTTCACATCGGGTTTGACGCAAGTCGCTGTTCACATTAAGATTAGCGGCTCGGTCAACCCGGTAACGGGCAGGCCTCCTCGGGACCCGTCGGGTTCCTATTTCAGGTGGTGCGAACATGTTTGCGGTTATTCAAACGGGCGGAAAACAATACCGCGTTAGCGAAGGCACCGTCCTCCGCGTCGAGAAGTTGCTGGCAGACGCTGGTGCCACCGTCGAATTCGGCGAGATCCTCATGGTGGGTGAGGGCGCGAGCGTCAAGCTTGGTAAGCCTTTTTTGAGCGGCGCTAAGGTGACCGCCACCGTTCAGGCCCATGGGCGTTCAGCGAAGGTGCGGATCGTTAAGTTCCGTCGCCGCAAGCATTATCTGCGTCAGGGCACGCATCGTCAGTCCTATACCGAAATCAAAGTCACCGGCATCACGGGCTAAGCCCTGACCGGATCCAGAGAGAACACTCATGGCACATAAAAAAGCAGGCGGCAGTACTAAGAACGGTCGCGATTCCCATTCCAAGCGCTTGGGCGTCAAGCGCTTTGGCGGCGAAGCCGTCTTGGCAGGCAACATCCTCGTTAGGCAGCGTGGCACCTTGTACAAGGCTGGCCATAACGTCGGCGTGGGTACGGATCACACCTTATTTGCAACGGCCACCGGTAAAGTGGCGTTTGCGAAGAAAGGACCTGAGCAGCGCACCTATGTGAGTGTGGTCACCGAATAAGCTCGGTGAGTTGGCGGGTTCGTGAAAACCCCGGCCTTTGTGCCGGGGTTTTTCGTTTTGACGGCAAACAGCCCGTCGCACGGTAGACTGTCCCTATGAAATTCGTCGACGAAGCACTGGTAAAAGTTCAGGCCGGCCATGGTGGCCGTGGCGCGGTCAGTTTCCGTCGGGAGAAGTTCATTCCCTTTGGCGGCCCGGATGGTGGCGATGGTGGTATCGGCGGCAGTGTCTATCTGCGCGCGGCCGGCGGCATCAATACGCTCGCTGACTTTCGATATCAGCGCACCTTTAAGGCACCTACTGGCACTGCCGGCAGCGGTAATGATTGCACCGGCGCTGGTGGTGATGATCTGTATGTGACGGTGCCGGTCGGTACAACGGTGCTCGATGATGAGACGCAAGAGCAGTTGGGCGATTTATTAACTGCCGGTGACACTGTGTTGGTGGCGCGCGGTGGTAAAGGCGGCTGGGGTAATACGCGTTTTAAGACCAGCACCAATCGCGCTCCACGCAAGGCCATGCCAGGCCTTCCCGGTGAGAAGCGCCAGTTGCGCCTTGAGATGCGTGTGATTGCCGATGTGGGTTTGTTGGGTCTGCCTAATGCTGGCAAGTCCACGTTGATCCGGGCCGTATCAGCAGCCCGACCTAAAGTCGCCGGCTACCCATTTACCACTTTGCATCCCAATTTGGGTGTGGTGTCCGTGGGTCTCAATCGAAGCTTTGTGATGGCGGATATTCCCGGCTTGATTGAAGGGGCGGCGGAAGGGGTGGGCTTGGGTATTCGCTTTTTAAAGCACTTGCAGCGCACGCGCGTGCTGTTGCATCTGGTTGATGTCTTGCCACCCGATCCAGATGCCGATCCTGTGAAGGATGCGCGCGCCATTGTCGCAGAGCTTAAGAAATTCAGCCCGGAGCTTGGTAAACGTGAGCGCTGGCTGGTGCTCAATAAAATGGATTTGATGTTGCCTGAGGATGCCGACGTGCGCTGCAAAGACATTGTGCGACGCTTGCGCTTTAAGGGTCCGGTGTTTCAGATTTCAGGCGTCACAGGTGCGGGTACGCAGAGGCTCTGTGAAGCTTTGATGACGCGCTTGGAAGAGCGGGACGCTCAGCTGCGTCACGATGCGCTTGAGGCTGAGGGGATGTCCTAACCGCGCCTGACGGCGCGGTGGGTATTTATCTTGGACCACCCAAACGGTAGCCCAGATCAATCGGCCTTAGGCTTTCTTGGCCTGCAAGGCTTTCAGCAAAGCCGACAAGCGACTCTTGTGACGAGCGGCGGTGCTGCGATGAACGATGCCTTTGTTGACCATCGAATCAATGACCGGCACAGCGGCTCGGACCGCGCCTTGAGCGCTCGCATACTCACCCTCTTCAAGGGCGCCACGCGCCTTCTTGATGGCGGTGCGCATCTTAGAGCGCAGCGTCATGTTATGGGCGCGACGCTCGACGGCCTGACGGGCGCGCTTTTCTGCAGACTTGATATTGGCCAAGGAAAGAATCCCCAAAGAAGGTCGAATGAGCCGTGCATTTTGCTGAATTACATAAATTCTGTCAATTTTGTCTTTGCGGTGATGACGGGGGCCTGGTGGCTGTTCGGTGTTTTAGGTGGTTTTACGGCTCGTTTTGACGGTCTTTGTCTATGAAAAGTGGATTTTTGCGCAATACCTCGATTGTCGGCGGCATGACCTTGCTGTCCCGTATCACGGGCCTTTTGCGCGATATGGTGTACGCGCGCCTGTTTGGGGCAGGGCCTTTGATGGACGCTTTTCTGGTGGCCTTCAAGATCCCCAACTTTTTGCGCCGTTTGACCGGTGAGGGGGCGTTCTCTCAGGCTTTCGTGCCGGTCGTGTCGGAATATCGCTTAAAAAACACCCACGCTGAGGTGGATGAGCTGGTCTCAGGCGTGATGGGTACCCTCGGTTGGGGTCTTTTTCTATTGACGGCCTTTGGTGTGCTGTTTGCGCCGTTGATGGTGTGGTTGTTTGCACCGGGCTTTGAAGTAGAGGGTGGGCGCCACGATTTGGCCGTGCAGATGCTGCGCTTTACCTTTCCGTACATCTTCTTTATTTCGTTGACTGCCCTCGGTTCCGGCGTCTTAAACAGCTACGGTAAGTTTGGGGTGGCGGCCTTTAATCCGATCATCCTAAATGTGGTGATGATTGCCTTTGCGGCAGGTGTTGCGCCTCACACCGCGCATCCTGGGCTTGCCTTGGCGGTGGGCGTGTTGGTGGCGGGAATCTTACAATTGATCGCGCAGTTTCGCGGTTTAAAGCGTCTAGGCTTACTCAGTTGGCCTAGGCTTCGATGGCACCATGAAGGCGTTAAGCGTGTGGGGCGTCTCATGCTGCCGGGTATCTTTGGTTCCTCGGTTGGGCAGATCGCGCAGTTATTAGATACCTGGATCGCCTCGTTTCTGATCACCGGCAGCATCACCTGGATGTACTACGCGGTGCGCTTGGCGGAGTTCCCCATGGGCGTTTTCTCGATCGCCTTGGGTACGGTGATTCTGCCGGGACTGACGGCGCATCATGCGGAGGACGCGCCGCAGCGCTTCAATGCGACGCTCGATTGGGCTTTGCGACTCACTTGCGTGGTGTCTTTACCGGCATCGATCGGTCTGTTGATGCTGGCTGGGCCTTTGATCGCCACGATCAACGGCTATGGGCAGTTCAATGCGCATGATGTCGAGATGACCAGTTACGCGCTGATTGCCAATGCCTTGGGGCTTATGGGGATGAGTTTGGTGAAAGTTTTAGCGCCTGGCTTTTTCGCCCGACAAGACACGCGATTGCCGGTGCGTATTGGCATCATTGCGCTCAGTACCGCCATGGGCTTTAACGTGCTCGTGGTGATTCCGGCAAGCCTGGTTGGCTTTCCGCTGCCGCACGCGCTTTTGGCCTTGGCATCCGGGATTGGTGCTTATGTGAATGCATGGATGCTGTATCGCGCTTTACGCCGTAGCGGGGTGTATCAGCCCTCACCGGAATGGCGCCGATTGGGTTGGCAGCTGTTGGCAGCCAATGCGCTGTTGCTCGTGTTCCTGTGGTGGGCCACGGGGGCGTGGTCGCAGTGGATGCACTGGCGTGCGATAGAGCGGGTGTGGCATCTCGCGGCCTGTGTGGTGGGGGGCGGCTTGGTCTATGCGCTCTGTTTATGGCTACTCGGTGTCCGTTACCGCCAGCTGCGCGCCGTATAATCCATGCCTATGCTGAGCTTAAGGTGCCACCTCCCATGTTGCTGATTCGCGGACTTGCCGCCTGCCCATCCGATGATCGCCCCAGTGCGGTGGTCATTGGGAATGTGGATGGCGTTCATGTGGGTCACCAAGCCCTGATCGAGCGTGCCGCCGTGTGTGCACGCCAATCCGACGCGCGTCTCACGGTGCTGACCTTTGAGCCTTACCCGCGTGAGTTTTTGGTGCCCACCCAAGCGCCCGCCCGTTTAATGCGTCTGCGCGAGAAATACGAAGCCATCAAGGCTTTAGGCGTCGATTGTCTTTTGGTAGCGCGCTTTGATCGTGCCTTGCAGGCCTTGTCACCGCAGGCCTTTGTCGATGAGGTGCTGGTGCGCCGACTGAAGGCCCGTGCGGTGGTCATTGGTGAGGGCTTTCGATTTGGTGCGAAGCAGTCGGGGCACGTTGAGCATTTGGCCTTGGCGGGTCAAGCGTCTGGATTTGAGGTGCATGTGATGCCGAGCGTGCTGCTGGGTGGTGAGCGGGTGTCGAGCACGCGCATTCGGGCAGCGTTGGCCGCGGGGGATTTTGCGTTGACCACCCGCTTACTGGGTCGACCCTTCGCGCTGTCAGGTCGGGTGATCGGCGGTGAGCGTTTGGGGCGCACCTTGGGGTATCCGACCGCCAATATGCGTCTGTATCGCCAGAAACTGCCCTTGGGCGGTATTTTTGCGGTTCGTGTGCAAGGTGTGGCGGGGCGCCCGAATGCCCCTGGGGTGGCCTCCTTAGGCACCAGGCCCACCGTAGGGGGTGATCTGGAGCCTTTGCTCGAAGTGCATTTATTTGATTATTCGGGAGACCTGTACGGTCAGCGTCTTCATGTGGAGTTCGTGGCTAAGTTGCGAGAGGAGGCTAAGTTTCCTTCGCTTGATGCCATGATAGAGCAGATGCATGTGGACGCCGCCCGTGCACGTGAACTTCTTAACCTGGCGGCTGCCTGACGAGAGACCGAGTGGACTACAAGAATACGATTAATTTGCCGCACACCGACTTTCCGATGAAAGCGGATCTCGCCAACCGTGAGCCCAAGTGGCTCGAGTTTTGGAAACGCGAAGATATTTACGGCCAACTGCGTAGCCAAGCGCGCGGCCGCCCCACTTTTATTTTGGCGGATGGCCCGCCCTATGCGAACGGCTCTATCCACATCGGTCATGCGGTCAACAAGGTCCTAAAAGACATCGTCATTAAATCGCGCACACTCGATGGTTTTGATGCGCCGTATGTACCGGGATGGGACTGTCACGGGCTTCCCATTGAGCATCAGATCGAAAAAACGCACGGTCGGGTGGGTGGCAAGCTCGATGCCAAGGCATTCCGAGCGGCGTGTCGTGAGTATGCTGGCAAACAAGTCGCTGGTCAGCGGGCTGATTTTGAGCGCTTAGGCGTGATGGGTGATTGGGATCATCCGTACCTCACCATGTTGCCAGGTTATGAGGCGGCGCAGCTGCGGGCCTTTGCGCAGATCTATGCGCGTGGTCATGTTTACAAGGGCTATAAGCCGGTGCATTGGTGTTTGGATTGTCGCTCGTCACTCGCAGAAGCGGAGGTGGAGTACGAAGAGCGTACCAGTCCCAGTGTCGATGTGCGTTATGCGGTGAGTGATGTGGCTGATCTGGCCAAACGACTGGGTGTGAGTGCCGATCAGTTGCTGTCACCGCAAGTCGTGATTTGGACCACCACACCGTGGACATTGCCTGCCAGTCAGGGTGTAACGGTGCACCCGGAGTTGGAGTACGCAGCCTACGCCATGGGCGATGAAACGCTGCTGGTGGCTGCTGAATTGGCAGCCTCGGTGTTTGCGCGGGCAGGCGTGACGTCTGTGCGTGAGGTGGCGCGAGTCAAGGGCGCTGCCTTGGAGGGGCTTGGCTTGGCGCATCCGTTTTATGAGCGTGGCTTGCCGGTGATTCTCGGTGAGCATGTCACCTTAGAGGCGGGTACGGGTTGTGTACATACCGCACCAGGTCATGGGTTGGACGATTACATCGTAGGCCAGCGTTACGGCTTGCCGGTTGATAACCCAGTCGGTGCCGACGGGCGCTTCTTGCCTAACACCGCACTGTTTGCTGGCCTTCAGGTGTTTGCTGCCAATGATTCGGTGGTGGAGGTGTTACGAACGCACGGGCGGCTGCTAGCGCTCGTGAGTTATCAGCACAGTTACCCTCATTGCTGGCGGCATAAGACGCCACTGATTTTTAGAGCCACCCCACAGTGGTTTATCAGCATGGAGCAGCAGGGGCTACGCGCGCACGCGCTTGCTGAGATCGGACGAGTGAAATGGACCCCGGGCTGGGGTGAGCAGCGCATCTTTAGCATGATTGAGAAGCGCCCCGATTGGTGTGTCTCACGACAGCGTACCTGGGGTGTGCCGATCCCGTTCTTCTTGCATCGTGAGACCGGTGAATTGCACCCGAATACCGAGGCCTTGATAGAGGCGGTGGCAGCGCGCGTCGCCGTCAACGGTATTGATGCGTGGTTTGACTTAGAGGCGGCTGAGCTTTTAGGTGAGGACGCCGCGCAGTATGAAAAGTCTAAGGATGTCATGGATGTCTGGGTGGACTCCGGCATGATGCATTGGTGCGTATCGCACCTGTTTCCTGAGATCACGGCCCCTGCGGATTTGTATTTAGAAGGCTCTGATCAGCATCGGGGCTGGTTTCATTCATCGCTTCTGACCTCGGTCGCCATGCATGAGAAAGCGCCCTATCGTGGCGTGCTCACCCACGGCTTTGTGGTGGATGACAAGGGCCGCAAGATGTCGAAGTCTTTAGGCAATGTGATCGTGCCGCAGAAGGTGATCTCCTCATTAGGCGCCGATGTGCTTCGCCTGTGGGTCGCGGCCACTGACTATGCGAATGAGATTTCTGTCTCCGATGAAATCTTAAAGCGCACCGCGGACTCCTATCGTCGCATGCGCAATACCGTGCGCTATCTGCTCGGTAACTTGGCTGGTTTTGACCCGCTGACTATGGCGGTGCCTGACGCTGAGTTGCTGGCGCTTGATCGCTGGGCCATTGAGCAAACGCGTGTCTTGCAAGCAGAGATTATTGCGGCCTATCGCCAGTATGAGTTTCATCAGATCTATCAGAAGATCCATAACTTCTGTGTGGTGGAGATGGGCTCCTTTTATCTCGATATTTTGAAAGACCGCCTGTACACCACACCAACAGCCGGGATTGCACGCCGCTCCGCACAGACCGCGTTGTGGCACATCGCTGAAGCGATGGTGCGTTGGTTGGCGCCGATTCTGAGCATGACCTCTGAAGAGATTTGGGCGTCATTGCCTGCGCTGGCTGATCGTCCGCAGTCTGTGTTCTTGTCGGCTTGGCATCCCTTACCTGAGGTGGCGCCGAGCGCTCACATTGACTGGTCAGCGGTGATTGCGCTCAAAACCGAGGTCAGTGGCGTGCTGGAATCGCTACGTGCTACTGGGCAGATCGGTGGCCCGCTCGATGCGAGTATCGAGATCTGGGCCATGCCTCAGCAATATGCGCGTCTGTCGGTGTTGGGGGATGAGTTGCGATTTGCCTTATTGACCTCGGAGGCTACTTTGCATCAAATCACGGAGGCACCTGCCGGTGCCGTGCCTGCGCCCTTGGTGGGTGAGGGCGTGTTCTTGAGTGCGCATCGCGCCACCGGTACTAAGTGCGTGCGCTGCTGGCATTTAACTGCCACGGTGGGCTCTGATCCTCGTCACCCAGAGGCCTGTGCGCGTTGCGCCTCGAATGTGGGGGGCGTGGGCGAAGTGAGGCGCTTCGTATGAGTAGGGCTACCTTCACTCGATTCGGCGCGCTTCGCTGGGTGTGCATCAGTGCGTTGGTGTTGGCGCTTGATCAGTGGAGTAAGGCGTGGATTGTTGCGCATTTTGAGCTATTTGAGCGTCGCGCGTGCTGGCCGATGCTTGACATCACTCGGCTCCACAACCGCGGCGCTGCCTTTAGTTTTTTAGGTGATGCCAGTGGCTGGCAGTTCTACTTGTTTGTGGGTCTCGCTGTGCTGGTGAGTGCGGGTATTCTCGTTTGGTTGTATCGCCAACCCAGTAGCAGGCTCAGTTGGTTGACGGCAGGCCTCGTGCTTATTGCGGGCGGTGCGAGATCGGAAGAGCACACGTCTGAACTCCAGTCACATCACGTTATCTCGTATGCCGTCTTCTGCTTGAAAA
>CAIYVA010000030.1 GCA_903929455.1 uncultured Pseudomonadota bacterium
AGGCTGGTTTGGTCGCGCAAGGGCGTGCAAATGCAGCTGCCAATGATTTGACGAACGTGCAGTTTGCCACCGCTGACTTGTCGGTGGCGCCGCAGAATGAGCCGTGGTATTCGAGACGCTTTGATCGCGTGCTGCTCGATCCACCGCGTGCCGGCGCCGCTGAATTGCTGCCGTTTATCGCGCGTACAGGAGCCAAACGTGTGGTCTATATCTCCTGTCATCCAGCGAGTCTGGCACGTGATGCGGGGTTGTTGGTGCGCGAGCACGGTTTTGTGCTGCGCGCTGCGGGGGTGATGGATATGTTCCCGCATACCGCGCATGTCGAATCCATCGCTGTGTTCGAGCCTGCCTCATGAGTTTAGGTCCTTTAATGGTGGATGTGGCTGGGCGATCCTTGCTACCAGAGGATCGTGACGTACTGATGCACCCGTTGGTGGGCGGCGTTATTTTGTTCTCGCGTAACTTTGAGTCTGTGGCGCAGTTGGTGGCTCTGGTTCGACAGATTAGGGCGCTGCGCAATCCTGCACTGCTTGTCGCGGTAGATCATGAGGGTGGTCGGGTGCAGCGGTTTCGCTCTGAGTTCACTCGCGTGCCGCCGATGCAGCGCTTTGGGCATGAGTACGATGTCGATAGAGCGCGCGGTCGTGCATGGGCCAAAGAGGCCGGCTGGGTGATCGGAGCGGAGCTACGAGCGGTGGGTATTGATCTCGCCTTTACGCCCGTGGTGGACTTGGCCTATGGACTCAGTGAGGTGATCGGTGATCGCGCATTCCACAAGGATCCGTTAGCGGTGTACGAACTGGCCAGTAGCCTCGTGGCCGGTTTGGGCGAGGCCGGTATGGGGGCGACCGCTAAGCATTTCCCAGGGCATGGGTCGGTGGTGGCAGACTCACATGTGGCGCTACCAATCGATCGGCGTGCGCTACCCGATATGGATGCGGACGTATTGCCGTATCGACGGCTCATCGCCAATGGCCTAGCCTCGATTATGATGGCGCATGTGGTTTTTCCTGAGGTCGATGAGCTGCCTGCTAGTCTGTCGCACCGTTGGGTGACCGACTTCCTGCGCATCGAGATGGGGTTTTCGGGAGCGATCGTGACCGATGATCTTAGTATGGCGGGTGCGGCGGCCTTTGGTGGCGTTAGGCATCGCGCAGAGTTGGCCTTACACGCAGGTAATGACTTGCTGCTGGTGTGTAATTCGAGAGCGTCCGTGCACGAGTTGCTTGATCATTTGGTGTGGGAACCGCGTCCGGCATCCGCATTGCGTTTGGCGCGACTGCGCGGGCGGCAAGTGCCCAGCGGCGTAGACGCGGTCACTGAATTGCGCGCCTCCGCGCGTTGGCAAACGGCTAGCACCTTGATGGCGCACGCGTTAAACGATCGGCCAGCGCTCAGTCTGAAAGGCTAGGCACCTGATTCGTCCGATTCAGCGTCATTCTTAGGTGGTCTCACCTGGATGATCACGCCAAATGCGGGGTGGTCGAAGTAATGATACTCGTTAAATTTAATGCGTCGATGTTCTCGCACGCCGTAGGTCACACCCGAGACACTCTGGTAGTCGACTTCAACGTTGAGCAAGAGATGCTGACCGCGTTGAATGGCAATCGCACCCGACAGGGGCGATGGACTCGATAGTACGTCGTGGAGTGTGGCTGTGGTGCGGCCGTTCGGGGGAATAATCGCTGCCCAGGCTTGGTGGCTTAAGACCTCGTGCCCCTTACGGTTGAGTGCCTGCGCTGTATTCGTCATCTGGTTTGCGCTGTTAGCGAGCGCTGTGACTCGACCGGGTAGGGCCAGTACGTCAGCGATGGTCGGAGGTGGTGAGGGTGCTGCATGGTTGCCGGGTTGTTTGAATGCGATCCACTCCAGTGTGAATCGCTTGCTCCCTACAGGCGCATCGGCCCAGGCCACGAGGCTGGTCGCTCCCAGGCCCCACAGTACAGTGCGTCGGTTGATTAGCCTACTCATGTTGCTATCGTACCGGTCTTGTCTGGTGTGAGGCCAGTGAGCAGCGCCTCGCAGACGGCGATCCGCTCCATTGGGGTCTCGGTCCGCTTGGTAAAGCGCAGCCGATGAGGCCCATCTAACTTGTACGTCTTAGGCTCGCGCTGGATCATTTTGATGACCCGGTCTGGATCAACCGTATGCTCTTTAGTAAATTCGACCACGCCACCGAGTGGGCCCGCGTCTAGGCGCTTAAGGCCTAAGGTGATCGCCTGCAATTTGAGTCGGGTCACCCGGTAGAGATTGTCAATCGCAGGTAGCAGTGGGCCAAAGCGGTCGATCATTTCCGCGGCCAGCTCCGACAGTGCCTCCGCATCTTTGGCGGCTGCGATGCGCTTATACAGAACTAAGCGCAGATGGACGTCAGGCATATAGGTGTCAGGAATCAGCGCTGGGATATGTAAATCAACGTCAGGACCCTGGTGCAGGGGTCCTTCCAGATCCGGTTGTTTGCCCGACTGCAGCGCTTTCACGGCTCGATCAAGCAACTCAAGATACAGCGCGAAGCCGATCTCGGTGATTTGGCCGCTCTGCTCGTCGCCTAGCAGTTCACCCGCACCGCGGATTTCAAGATCATGGGTGGCCAGTGCAAAACCGGCGCCTAGGTCTTCCAATGACTCGATGGCTTCTAAGCGCTTGGCGGCATCACCGGTCAGCGCGGCCTTGGGTGGCGCGATCAAATAGGCGAATGCGCGGTGATGTGAGCGTCCGACTCGACCGCGCAGTTGATGCAATTGCGACAAACCAAAGCGATCGGCACGATCAATGACAATGGTGTTGGCGGTGGGTACGTCGATACCGCTCTCAATGATGGTGGTGCAAACCAATAGATTGAAGCGGCGATGGTAGAAGTCGAGCATCAGACGCTCAAGATCCTGCTCGCGCATTTGACCATGGCCGACACGGATGTCGGCTTCTGGGATTAATTCTCGTAATTCAGCAGCTCGCTTCTCGATGGAATCGACCGCGTTGTGGACAAAGTAGGCTTGTCCACCACGCCGGATCTCGCGCAAGATCGACTCGCGTACGGTGGCCGCATTCCACTCCATCACAAAGGTTTGCACGGCCAGACGTTCGGCTGGTGGCGTGGTGATTAAGGAGAGGTCACGTAACCCACCAAGCGCCATGTTTAAGGTGCGTGGAATAGGGGTTGCGGTCAGCGTGAGCACATCGACATCTGCGCGTAAGGATTTTAGTCGTTCCTTATCTCGCACGCCAAAGCGGTGTTCCTCATCGACAATCACTAAGCCCAAGCGCTCAAAGCGCACGCCGGCTTGTAGGAGCCGATGAGTGGCGATCACGATATCAATCTTGCCGTCTTCTAGTCCTGCCAGGACCGCTTTCGACTCCTTTGGCGATCGAAAGCGCGACAGTGACTCGATGCGTACCGGCCAGTCTGCGAAACGATCGCTAAAATTCTGGTGATGCTGTTGCGCGAGTAAGGTGGTCGGTACGAGTACGGCGACTTGGCGGCCAGCTTGTACGACGGCGAAGGCAGCTCGCATAGCAACCTCCGTCTTGCCAAAGCCCACGTCGCCGCAAATCACGCGATCCATGGGCTTCGCTTGCGCAAGATCAGCGAGCACGGCCTGGATCGCTTCTTGCTGATCGTGGGTCTCTTCAAACGGAAAAGTGGCAGCGAAGGCAGCGTAGTCCCGTGCGTCGGGTGCGAGTGGGGTGCCCACGCGCGCTGCGCGGCGCGCATACAAATCCAGCAGTTCGACGGCGACATCGCGGATCCGTTCGGCGGCGCGACGTCGTGCTTTGGTCCAATCGGTGCCACCTAATTTGTGCAGTGGAGCGGTTTCTGCGGGCGCACCGGTGTAACGAGTGACGCGCGCCAGTGCGGTGATCGGGACGTACAGCTTGTCGCCGCCTAAGTACTCGATGACCAAGAACTCATGCGGCGCGCCATCCACATCGAGGATTTTTAAGCCTTGATAGCGGCCACAACCGTGCTCTTCATGTACCACTGGCGCGCCGATGGTGAGATCGCGTAAGTCGCGCAGGATTTGCTCCGGGTCGCGCTCCGCGCGGCGCCGCCTGCGCTCCTGTCGGGCGCGTTCACCATATAGCTGCTCTTCCGTGATCACGGCAATGGGCGGACTCTCGAAGAGCAACGCGCCGACGGCGGGCGCCACGACCAGTGCGAGGCTCTGAGTACCTTGTGTGAACTCATGCCAGTCGGCAACGGTGCTCGGGAAGTGGTTGGCGCGGTGCAGTAGTTCTAACAGCACTTCGCGCCGGCCGGCTGACTCAGCAGCAATCAGCACCCGTCCAGTAAAAGTCGATAGAAAGCTCTGCAGCGCCGCTATGGGTGCATCAGCACGCGCATCGATGCGAAGCGGCATCGGCAGGCTAGCGCCATAGTTCTTGAAGGGCGCCGCTGCCTCTTCGGCAGTGATGGGTGCCACCTTGTGGTGCGTGGCCAGCACACGCGGGAAGCCTATGATGTGAGTACGTAGGTCTTCTGGGCTTAGGAACACTTCTGCCGGCGTGAGTAAAGGACGCTCAATGTCGTGCCGGCGTTGTTCGTAACGGTGATTGATGTCATCCCAAGCAGCGAGTGATAAGTGCTCGACGTTGCAGATATCAATTAAGGCAGCGGTACGTGGTAAGTAGTCGAAAAGCGTGTTGGTGGTATCAAACCACAAGGGTAAATAATACTCGAGGCCGCCGACGGGTAGCCCGTCGGTGACGCTTTTGTAGATATGGGAGCGGGTCACATCGCCTTCGAAGCGTTGGCGGTAGCGCACGCGGAAGTCGCGAATGGTGTCGGGATTGAGGGTGAACTCTCGTGCGGGCAGTAGACGGATCGAGTCGAGCTTATCCGTCGATCGTTGTGTCTCTGCATCAAACACGCGAATGCTGTCCACGTCCTGATCAAACAAGTCGATGCGATACGGTTGGTCGGCACCCATGGGCCATAGATCGAGCAGAGAGCCGCGCTGAGCGACTTCGCCAGGTGCTGCCACTTGGGTGACGGTCGCGTAACCGGCCGCGCTAAGGCGTGTGCGGAAAGCCTCGAGATCTAAGGTCTCGCCTTGCGTGAGCGATAGGCTGTGGCCGCTGACGAAGGTCAGTGGTGGTAGCCGTGTGATCAGGGCGTCTACGGTGACGACCAGTAGGCCTTGGGTCAGGGAGGGCAGCTCCACCAGGCAAGAGAGTCGTTGAGACGTGATGTCTGGGTGCGGTGAGAACACATCGTAGGGCAGCGTCTCATAGTCTGGGAAACTTAAAATCGGCAGCTGTGCAGGGGCAAAAAAACGCAGTTCCTCGGTGATGCGCTCAGCATCTCGTGCGCTACCGGCCAATATGATCAGAGGGCCGTTGGCGCGGGCGGCGGCCGCCACGATGGCCATGGACAAAGCGCCGCCATAGAGTTCGCCCCAGAGCACCTGGGGGGTCGTCGGCGTGGGTAGTAACGGCTCAAACACCATCGGTAGAACGCTCTCGCACCAGAGAAGGGGTGACCTGCGTGGTGCGCTGGTCATCCATAGGGCTGGCAGGATAGCGGTTCGTGGCTCCGCCGTAACGACTTGACTTCAGCCGCCATCAGAGGGTCAAAACCGCCTCGCGTATCGCTGCTGAATCAGCGCGAAGCCGGCAGTAAAACGGCATGAATAACGCGGTTGTTCTCGAAGTACACGACCATCGAGGGGTACTCCCAGCGCGTAATCGGTGGGGTGCCGACAGCTGGATAGCGGGCGGTCGGTGCGCCGTAACGGGCTTCGACGGTTGGCATGCGTAATCCGCGCTCAGGTCGGGCGCTGGTGTCTGGCGTCGATTGGGCCAACGCGGACGCGGCCGCTAAGGTGGCGGCCAAGGTCATTAAAATCACTCGATGGGTGCGCATAGGGGACCTCCAAGGTGCTTAAGTTTAGCACCCAGCGCCTAAAGGCGGTCGTTTCGGGCACGCCGCAGTTCGCACTTTGCCCGTGCCGTGGTCTAATTCTCAGATGATTCGTCCTCTTGAGCTGTTTATTGCCCTGCGCTACGTGAAATCCCGGGAGACCGGTTTTTTTGTGTCGTTTATCAGTTGGGTCTCCCTTTTGGGGGTGGCGCTCGGTGTGGCTGCGTTGATCACCATCCTGTCGGTGATGAACGGCTTTGAGGGTGAACTACGCGAGCGTCTCCTCAGTCTGTCGGCACATGCCACGCTCACAGGGTCGGTCAGTGGGCAGTCGGAGGCGCTTTTGGCGGAGCGCGCTCGTCAAGTGGCGGGTGTGAAGGCGGCCACGCCCTTTGTTGAAAGCCAAGCCTTACTGATTCACGGTACAGAGATGGAAGGCGCCACTGTGCGTGGTATCGATCCCACCCAGGAAGGGGATGTCACGGCAATCGGTCAGTCGATGGTGGCGGGGTCCTTAGCTGATCTGACACCGGGCGCCAATCGCATCGTGCTGGGGCGTTCTCTGGCATTTCAGTTAGGGGTGACGGTCGGAGATGAGCTCACCCTCATGGTACCCACCGTAGGCATCGGCGGTGAATTATCACCGCGTATTCGAGCCTTTAGCGTGGCTGGCCTGTTTGAGGTTGGGCTGCAAGATCACGACAGCGTGCTGGCACTGGCATCCTTCGAGGATGTCGCGGTATTGCTGCAAGGTGGTGGCGTTCGTGGTGTTCGTGTGGTCTTTGATGACGTATTCAAAGCGCCTGTCGCAGCGCCTCTGTTGGCGCGGTCGTTGGGCGCAGGCTTGGTGGCCCGTGATTGGACCATCGAGAATGCTGGCTACTTTCGCGCGATTCGTATTGAGAAAACCATGATGACGCTGATCTTGTTGTTGGTGGTTGCGGTCGCGGCTTTCAATATTGTCGCCATGCTGGTGATGGTGGTGCGCGCGAAGCGCACGGATATTGCTATTTTGCGAACATTGGGGCTGTCACCGGCGAGTGTGGTGAAGGTTTTTTTAAGTCAAGGCATTGCGATCGGCTGGTGCGGTACGTTGCTGGGTGTGGTGTTGGGCTTGCTCCTGTCGTTTAACGTCGAGTTGGTGGTCGGTTGGCTTGAGCGACACCTGCACTTTCAAGTGCTCGATTCTGAGGTGTATTACGTGACGCGTATTCCCTCTGTGGTGCAAATGGGCGACGTGCTCATGATTGGTGTTGTGGCGCTGTTGCTGACGCTGGCGGCGACGTGGTATCCGGCGCGGCAAGCGGCGGCCACGGAGCCTGCTGATGCTCTGAGGTATGAGTGATGCGTTGGCCACGCCTAGAGGCGCGTATCGCAATTCGATACTTGCAAGCGCGCACCGATAATCGTTATGTGTCGTTTATTGCGCTGGTGGGTGCGCTCAGTGTGGCGATCGGTGTCGCCGTGATGTTGGTCGTGCTCGCCGTCATGAATGGCTTTGAGCTGGAGTTGCGCGAGCGAATTTTATCGATGACCGCTCATGCCACCTTAACGAGTGTGGATGGACCGCTATCGGACTGGCAACCACTGGCTGCTCGAGTGGCTAGGGAGCCTAGGGTGCAAGCGGTTGCGCCTTATGTCGAGGAGCGAGCGCTCATCGCCTCTGGTTTGCACGTCAGTGGGGTTCTGCTTCGTGGCATACAGCCGGACGCTGAATCGCACGTATCCTCAATTGCCAGTCATGTCAGCGCGTCTGCTCTGGCGTCATTGACGTCGGGCAGCTACCACGTGTTATTAGGCAAGTCGTTAGCGAGCGAGTTGCAAGTGAAGGTCGGGGAGTCGGTGGTGTTGGCAGCTCCGCAAGGCACCGTCACGCCCGCAGGGGTTGTGCCACGTGTGCGGCGTCTATTGGTGGTTGGTCTCATCGACTCAGGGCTTTACGAGATTGATCGCAATATGGCCGTGATGTCGTTAGACGATGCGGCGCGCCTCTTTAAGCTGGGCGATACGGTCACTGGTCTACGCTTGCGGGTGGACGATCCAATGGCGGCTGCGCGCGTCGTGCGTGCCGTGGCGGTGGATCTCGGAGGCGGCTTTTATATCAGTGACTGGTCGCGACAGCATGCGAATTTTTTCCGCTCGATCGCCACGACCAAGTCCATCATGTTCGTTTTGCTTTTGCTTGTGATTGCGGTGGCTGCTTTTAACATTGTCGCGACCTTGGTGATGCTGGTGAGAGAAAAAAGGAGTGATATCGCTATTTTGCGCACGCTCGGCCTATCGCCCAGCAGCTTGATCGGGGTGTTTGTGATACAGGGTTCACTGATTGCGTTGTTGGGGACCTTGCTTGGTCTGGGCTTGGGTCTTTTGGTGGCCTCGCATCTCACCGCTTTGGTGCACGGGCTTGAAGTGCTATTGGGTACGCATTTGATTGATGCCAAGGTGTATTACATCGCCGACTTGCCAGCCGTCGTGACGCAAATGGACGTCCTTCGCGTGTGTGGCACCGCCTTGGTGGTAGGCTGTTTGGCTACGTTATATCCTGCATTGAAAGCGGCGGGCACCCAGCCCGCAGAGGCATTGCGCCATGAGTGAATTAGGTCCGACCGCTGTGTTGCACGCGAAGTCTTTGGTAAAAGAGTTTCGTCAGGGTCCTGTGTTGCTGCGTATTCTGAGTGGCGTCGATTTCACGGTGATGCGCGGCGAGCGTGTGGCGGTGGTGGGTGCCTCCGGTTCGGGCAAGACGACGTTGCTGCAACTACTCGGTGGACTCGACTTGCCGACGTCTGGTGAGGTGATGGTGCAGGGTGAGCGTATGCAGGCGCTCAGTGAGCAAGCGCGTGGCCTATTGCGCAACCAGGCGATTGGCTTTGTGTATCAGTTCCACCATCTGTTGCCCGAGTTCTCTGCGCTTGAGAATGTGGCCATGCCTTTACTGGTGCGTGGCATGCCACCCGCACGCGCGCTCGCTGAGGCGCAAGCGATTTTAGAGCGGGTGGGGTTGCGCGATCGATTGCAGCATCGACCCTCTAAGCTGTCCGGCGGCGAGCGCCA
>CAIYVA010000031.1 GCA_903929455.1 uncultured Pseudomonadota bacterium
AAGTGCCCTTCCTGACCGGCCAATACGCGTCTACCGGCTCACAAACCGGCACCGGCGCCACGGGCTCCACCGGCGTCGTTAACCCTTTTCAGACCATTCAAAGACAAGAAGTGGGCACGATCCTTAAGATCACCCCACAGATCACGGATGACAACACCATCATGCTGAAGATCTCGCAGGAGGTCTCCGCCTTAGTCAAAAGCGCGATTGCCACCGTCGACGTACAGACCTCAAAGCGCGCAGTGACTACGCGCGTGTTGGCCAACGATGGAGAAATCATTGTGCTAGGCGGCCTCATTTCGGACAGCGTGACCGGCAGCGAACAAAAAGTACCGTTGTTTGGTGACATACCGCTGATTGGAAACTTATTTAAAACACGCTCGTCCAGCAAACAAAAAACCAACTTGATGATCTTCATCCGACCAAAAATCTTGGTGAACAGCGAGCAGATGGCGACCGAGACGGATGCCAAGTACAACTACATCCGGTCCTTACAACTGCAGTACGGCGCCTCAGTGCCACTGCAGCCTCGAGAGCATCAAGCGGTGCTACCGGAACTGCAGTCCCTAGAACCCACCACCAAAACATCGGCGACCGAAACGCCCAAAGCGCGCGCCATGCGCGGTGCAGCGGAATCCGCTAACCGCGGTAATGCCGCGACACCGGCGGACACCAGTGCGGCGCCTAACAGCCCGTCGGCACCCAGCGGCGAGGACAGTACGCCCTAATGAGCACCCCCCTCGCTCCCGCACTGCCGGAACGTCGGCTTCCGTACGCGTTCGCGCGTAAGCACGGCATTTTGGTCCGCCTGATCGAGAACGGGCACGCGCAAGTGGTCGCTCGTCAAAGCGTGCAAGCGGCTGGCGTGGCGGAGGTGCGCCGCTACTTAGGCGTGCCACTTAGCTTGCAGCGGGTAGCGGATGTGGACTTTGATGGCTTGTTACAGGCCAGTTATGAAACCGGCAACAACGCCGCCGCAGAAGCGGCCGAGGGCTTAGAGGAAGACACTGATTTAGCGTCCCTCGCTGAGGACTTACCCGAACCATCCGATCTGCTGGAAAGTGAAGACGACGCACCTATTATCAAACTGCTTAACGCCGTCTTAACCCAGGCGGTTCGTGAGAACGCGTCCGACATTCATATCGAACCGTTCGAGAACCGACTGGTGGTGCGTTTCCGCGTGGATGGCGTGCTACGTGAAGTGCTGCAGTCGCGTCGCGCATTGGCGCCGATTGTCGTATCGCGCATCAAAGTCATGTCAAAACTGGACATTGCCGAAAAGCGCCTACCGCAAGATGGACGCATGTCGCTACGCATCGCCGGACGACCCGTGGATGTGCGCGTGTCCACCATACCCGCGGGCCACGGCGAACGTGTGGTGCTCCGCTTGCTAGACAAGCAAGCAGGTCGTTTGGATTTGGCGCAACTGGGTATGCATCCGGACACACAGCGCGAGATGGATGAACTCATCCACAAGCCCTACGGCATCATTTTGGTCACAGGACCGACTGGCTCTGGTAAGACCACCACACTGTACGCCGCACTGCAACGACTCAATGACAATACCCGCAACATTCTCACGGTCGAAGATCCCATCGAGTATTACATCGACGGCATTGGTCAAACGCAGGTCAATACCAAGGTCGACATGACCTTCGCGCGCGGTCTGCGCGCGATTTTGCGTCAAGATCCGGATGTGGTCATGGTGGGTGAAATTCGCGACATCGAAACAGCCCAGATCGCGGTACAGGCCTCCTTAACAGGTCACTTAGTGCTCTCTACCTTGCATACCAATACAGCCGTCGGCGCGATCACACGGCTACGAGACATGGGCGTCGAGCCCTTTTTGCTGTCCTCGACCCTGTTAGGCGTCGTCGCCCAGCGACTGGTGCGGGTGGTAGACACGGACACCGCAGAGACGCATGCGCCATCGCCCTACGAACGCAATTTCCTCAACGTGCCGGAGGATCAGCCTGTCACGCTCTATCGCCCTGACCCCACGCGTGGCAGCGGATTTAAGGGACGCACCGGTATCCATGAGGTGGTCATTATTGATGACGCCATGCGCCAACTCATTCACGACGGTGCAGGCGAGATGGAACTCGAGCGTCACGCGCGCGCGCGCACCCCCTCGATCCGGGATGATGGGCGTCATAAGATATTAAACGGCGTCACGACGGTTGAAGAAGTGCTTCGCGTCACGCGCGAAGACTAAGCACGCGCCATGCCGGCCTACGAATACGTTGCTATTGATACGACTGGCCGTGAGCGTCGCGGCCTTCTCGAAGGAGATACCGCGCGACAAGTGCGGCAACTGCTACGGGAGCAACAGCTACTGCCTGTATCGGTCACTGAGATCGAGCAAAATGAAGCCCGTCGTGGACGCATCGGCCTATCCTTTAGACGCAGCATCTCAACGACCGACCTCAGTCTGCTGACACGCCAGTTAGCCACCTTGTGTCGCTCCGGATTACCGTTAGAAGAGGCCCTTCTGGCCGTCTCGCAGCAGACTGAAAAACCGCGCGTCGCGGCCATCGTCTCAGGCGTACGCTCTCGGGTCTTAGAGGGACGCACACTGGCCGATGGCTTAGGTGCTTTCCCACAAGTGTTCCCAGAAATCTATCGCGCCACGGTGGCTGCCGGCGAACAAGCGGGTCGCCTAGATGGCGTATTAGAACGCCTGGCGGATTACACCGAGAACCGACAACTGCTGCAAAGCCGGGTACGCAATGCGATGGTCTATCCGATCCTATTGACCGTGGTGTGCATACTCATCGTGTCGCTACTGCTTGGCTATGTGGTGC
This sequence comes from uncultured Pseudomonadota bacterium, assembly GCA_903929455.1. Classification (GTDB taxonomy): domain Bacteria; phylum Pseudomonadota; class Gammaproteobacteria; order Steroidobacterales; family Steroidobacteraceae; genus CAIKZZ01. Next base: position 2,805 of record CAIYVA010000031.1, read on the forward strand.
CGGAAATTGTGACCGTCTTTCAAACCGGCAAGCAGCAACTACCGATCCTCACTCGCGTGTTGATTGGCATGAGCGCAGGATTTAGGCGTTGGTGGTGGCTACTGCTGATGCTCACCGGCGCGCTCATCTATGGCATCCGCCGGTGGCTGTCGGTACCTGCTAATCGTAGCCGCTGGCATCACGTGCTACTGAGATTGCCGTTACTGGGCAAACTGGTACAAGGAATCAATGCCGCGCGCTTTGCACGCACCTTGGCGATTTTATCGTCAAGCGCTGTGCCGGTACTCGACGCCATGCGCATCGCGGGCGAAGTGGTCGTGAATCTGCCCATGCGTGACGCCGTCGCCGTGGCAGCCGTACGGGTGCGAGAAGGCGCGCCCATTGCACGCTCCCTAGGTGCCTCCAAACTCTATCCTCCCATGCTGATTCATCTGATCGCGAGCGGTGAATCGAGCGGCGAATTAGATGCCATGCTAGAGCGCGCAGCGAGCAACCAAGAGCGGGAGATGGATGGCATCGTGAATACCGCCGTCAACGTCCTAGGCCCCATGATGATCCTGATTATGGGCGGCCTGGTGCTACTGATCGTGTTAGCCCTGTTGCTACCGATTTTCCAGCTAAATCAATTGGTCCGCT
>CAIYVA010000032.1 GCA_903929455.1 uncultured Pseudomonadota bacterium
AACCGATCTTGTCGATCAATGGTGTGACGGGCAAGGCCATGCCCGCTTGCATGCGCATACCCCACAGGCTTTGTTGCCCGTCACGCAAGGTTTGGTCGATGAATTCAATGTGAGCCATTTTGCTTTCTCTATGGGTAAAGGATTACGTAACTACCGGGAACCATATTTAAGTGACGCTTGAGCTGCGCCCGGGGCCCGCATGATGTGTGACATGGCATAGCTATTTATCTTGGTAGGCAGCCAGAAGCGTTGTCTCTAGCCATCGGGTGTTGACTTGACCTGCGATGTAGTCGGGATGGCGCATGACAAATCGGTGAAAGTCAATATTGGTCTCAATGCCCTCAACCTCGAAATCTTCAAGTGCATGCAGCATCGCTTTTACGGCGCTGGCCCGATCGGGGGCGTGCACCAGAAGTTTTGCAATCATGGAGTCGTAGTAAGGAGGCACCAGATAGCCTTTGTAGCAGTGGCTGTCTATGCGAATACCCGGTCCCTGTGGCGGTGACCAACGGGTGATGCGGCCGGGGCGAGGCATGAAGCCGTCGCGGGGTTGTTCGGCATTGATGCGGCATTCAATCGAGTGGCCATTGATGGCTACATCTTCCTGCCGAAGAGAAATGGGCATGCCAGAGGCGATACGCAACTGCTCCTGCACGATATCCACCCCGGTGATGAGTTCGGTAACCGGATGTTCGACCTGTACGCGGGCATTCATCTCCATGAAGAAAAAGTCTTCTGTGTCTGCATCGTAAAGAAACTCGACGGTCCCGGCGTTTACGTACCCCAGATAACGCACCAAATCAAGCGCTGCCTTGTACAGACGCGCCCGCACCCGTTCCGGCAGGACGTAGCCCGGACCTTCTTCAACCACCTTCTGATAGCGCCGTTGGATCGAGCAGTCGCGCTCGCCCAAGTGCAATGCTGCGCCGAAGTCGTCGCCGAAAACTTGGACTTCTATATGGCGGGCATTGCCGATAAAGCGCTCCATATAAAGCGACCCATCACCAAACGATGCACGCGCCTCAGTGGAAGCGCGCTCAAATGACGCCTCGATTTCCGCCACCTCATGAGCAACAAATACACCCCGACCCCCGCCACCTGAAGCGGCTTTCAGCATGACCGGATATCCGATGCGGGAAGCGAAGGCGGCGGCCTCGGCCGCTGTGGCCACAAGGCCCGACCCGGGTACTACGGGAACGCCTGCCGCTTCAGCAGCGACGCGTGCTTCAAGCTTGTTGCCGACCCGGCGTATAGCGTCCGAGCTTGGGCCGACGAACTTCAGATGGTTGTCCTCGCAAAGCTTGACGAGTTCATACTTCTCTGACAAAAAACCGTATCCTGGATGCAAACCATCGCAACCCGTGGACAGAGCCGCTTGGCAAAGCAGCGCTGGGTTCAAGTAGCTTAAGGCCGAAGCCGCAGGACCAATGCAAACCACGCGATCCGCACGCTTGGCCCCCATCGTGTCCCGGTCTGCTTGTGACACTGCCAGAACTGTTTCAATTCCCAAGGATTGACAAGCGTCGATGACCCGTACCGCAATCTCTCCTCGGTTGGCTATAAGAACTCGTTTAAGCATGGTGTCGGTCGGCGGCGTGCAGGACGTTCAAACGACTTCGACGATGAATACGGGCGTGTCGTGCTCGACCATCTCACCATCAGTTACCAAGCAACGTACAACTTTGCCGCGCACCGTGCTGTCCATTTGGGTAAACAGTTTCATTACTTCGATCAGACAGACGGTGGTACCGACCTCGACCATTTGACCAACTTCGATAAAGCTAGGTGCGCCCGGCTTGGGACGTCCCCAAACAACACCAAGATTCGGGGCCCGCAGATAGACCTGGCCGGGCGCTAGGTCAGCGCTTGTCGCGATCGAAACGGTAGCAGGTGAGTTTGGACGGGGTAGTGCTGGAGCAGCGGATGATGGGTTGTTTACCGCTGTGGTGACTGTTGGACCTGCGTGGTCTGCCAATGAGCCATTTTTGGATACGGCAATCCGGACCCCGTCGGCTTCGAGCCGCAGTTCCTCCCAGCCCGACTTCTCAAAGAAGCTCAACAAGCTTCGAATTTCTTCGTGTTTGATACTCATGGTTTAATTTCCTAATGGGCTATTGGAGTCGGCGCATTCGCCGGATTTTTTGTTGCGGCGCATGCTGCAAGCAGCGCCGGTAAGACTTGTTTGACGACGATGAAGTCAAGACCTGCAGTAACCGCAAGTTGCACGCCCTCATCGGTATTGAGAAGGCTACCCACCGCGCTTTTGACGCCCTGCAGACGTATCGAAACCTGGGAAGCATCGTCGCTTTCCAAGTTGACGGCAGGAGGTTGCGGAGCCTGCCCTGCGGCATGGACACCCAATGGCGAGCGCGCCTTTGCCCAGTCACGCAGCTGCCGCAAAAATGGATCTGCGTCTTCTTGGGGTTGATCGACGCGCAGTTGCCCATCTAATACGTACCCACCATTGCCATCTATCGTTACGGTGCGGCCGACAAGCCCTTGGAGGGCGCCATCGCCACAACCCACGATACAGGGCACGCCAAGCTGACGGCTTACCACAGCAGCGTGACTGGTAGATCCTCCGCGTTCGGTGATCACTGCTTGGGCTACGAACATGCCATGCACGTCCTCGGGACTGGTTGTGGGGCGTGACAGCACCACGGGCTGACCGGTCGCTGCGATTCGCTCGGCTTCGTCTGCGTCTTCGACGATGATGCCAAAGCCAGCACCTGGGCTAGCTGCTTCACCACGTGCGAGAACTACCTCGCTATTGGTGTCGACATTCGCTGAAAGCGCTGGGCGCAGCA